>JAQXBQ010000204.1 GCA_029252325.1 Akkermansiaceae bacterium | reverse complement strand
TCACTGGCCGCTTTTCATTGGCTTGCCCACACGTAGTCTTGGTCCTCTTTGGAGAGGAGTTCGATCTTGAATTTGCTCACAGGGCCATTTGATTTACGAATACTGACGAGCTCTGTTTTTGGATCGTAGGAGATAAGGGTGCCTTCGAAACTTCTAGTGTCGCTAGCGTTGCGGAAGGTGCGTTTTTTGTGAACGGCTGATTTGCTTTCATTTTCACCTGCCAACAGCTCCAACATATTCTTTGCAGCGGCGGCTCCGATGCGGCCATACCAGATGCCGCTGCCGAAGTAGTGATAGGGGCGGTCAGAGCCCGTCTTCTTCCATTCCTCTTGGTTTTGCTGCCAGGCGGGGAAAAGTTCCTCGGCGGCCTTGTCAACGAGTTCGCCGGTAGGGAAGGCTCTGACCTTGTCGATGGTGTTCATAGCCATTTGGGCGTCGAGAACGGTCTTATTACTTCCTGATGCGGGCGCTGATCCGTGAGTGCCGATGCCGCAAATGACGAAGGGGAGATCAGGCTTACCCAATTCATTGCGGACGTCGTTGATGAAGTGCTTCATGTTGTCTTCATATTGGCCGGGAGAATTGCCAAACTTGTCATTGAACCCCTGGAACCAGACCAAGCCTTCGATTTCGAAATCGGCTCCCTTCAACTTGCGGAAGTGCTTTTTGTAGTTCTCCTTCATATCGATGAATTCCTTCATCATGTTTTTGTAGGATTCGCCGAATGGTTTGCCGTCGCCGGGATCACCCGCACTGGGAGGACGAAAATTGTGCGATAGGGAATGTCCGCCCCAGGCGGTTTTGATAAGGACAACGGGATCATCGAAATGCTCGCCCATCGCGTGGCCGAATTCGAGCTCGATCCCAGTGCAGCCATTCGATCCAAAGCCGATAGTCAGCGGGCCTTTACGATCGAGAAATTTGATGAAGACATCGTCTCTTACGGCCCACTTGTCTCCGTCCCGCAGATGAAGGTAGTGTTCGGCTGTTTTTGCATCGGAGGCCTGAAAGTCGAGTAGGCTATTTTGGGCTTTACCCTCCATATTGGACTGCCCGGCAAGAATGAAGGCGCGGACGGTTTTGCCGTAAGCAAATCCTGAGGAGACCAGTAGGCTGGAACCCAAGAGCAAGGCGGGCAGGTATGGAAATGACTTCATGGCGGGATATGAGGTATTGTGGATCAAGGGCTAGGAATGAACCTGCAGGGTGATGTTTCAAGTTCTTTCCTCGAGTCTATTGTTTTGTATCCTCGGCCTGCTCTGGCTTCTCGTCACCCGTGATGAGCCCGCGCTCGCGGAGCTGCTTGATGACGCGCCTAGTGAACTCCTCACGGTTCTCGCCGTCCTTGGGCTTGGCGAGGTTGACCTTATCTGGCTTTGATTTGTTCTCGTCGGAGTTCATTGTTTTTTGATAGGGGGAATTCGTAATCCACGGACGGATCCTTTTTTTATGATCCTTTTTTTATTGATTAGAGCCTAGGAAATCCCTCCCTCACTGCCTTGGTCAAAGTGCCCAGAGCACTTGGGGCATTTCAACCCGGCCAGAGATGTCACCTCGGTGACCTCGTCAGATTTACATTTTTTACAGATCATCTTGTCCACCTCAGGGTCAATTTGTGAGATTTTGCCACACTTCCGGCAGAGATGATCCGGAGCATTACCAGTGTGTATCCCGAAGAACGGCTCTGATTCCTCGGATTCCTCCCAGTTAGATGTGGGGAGTGGTATTGGCTCGCGCAGCTTTCCCATGAGGTCTATCTCATTCTCGGGATGGTAAAAGTAGTGCCTCTTTCCCTTTGAGTCCTGGACATAGGGATTACCATCGTCCCATGCGTCGACTTCGAAGCCGCACGTGTCGCAGGTGTAGATGGTGCTCATTGCCATGGTTATAGGGTGGGGTAGTTGGGTTGATTGCTTGTGTATTTGGGTGAATGAGGAATGCGCGGACTTAGCCTTTTAATGTTTTCATGGTAAGGCCTGAAGAACTGGAATTTGAACTGGAAGTGTGATAGCATCTGCCCCAACACTGGCCGGTAGCAACAATAAATGATGCGGTTTGTTTTCCGATAGATCCAAACTGACGGCAATATGTTTCGAGTCATTGGGGGATTTTTGAATTTTGTGGAAACCTTCAGGAAGTGTGCCATATCGGAAGTCTAGCTTGCCCTTACGCTTCGCACAAATATTGCCAAGCTCGTTGAGATCAATGATGTGATTTGTTGAGTCAGCTACAGAGATTGATTTGCGCGGGGCTAATACG
>JAQXBQ010000203.1 GCA_029252325.1 Akkermansiaceae bacterium | reverse complement strand
AATTTGGGTGTTGCCAAAGCCTGTGGCTTTTCAGGGGGGCTCAATGGCCGTTGATTTGTTGAACAATGAAGTCAGCAGCTTGTTGTGCTGCACAGGGGCGAGAGTTTTCGGCTAGCCCTTGTTTCATTTGTCGCCACAAAGATGCATCATCAGCAAGCATATTACTGAGATGCTTGGAGAGCATTCCCTCATCTTCGGCGAGATCGCCACCATCGAGAAGTCGCAGCAAGGTTAAGTTGCCTTCTTCTTGTCCGGGTACTAAATGGTGGATAAGCATCGGGCATTCTGCAGCAAGAGCTTCGTGGACCGTGGCACCACCGGCCTTGCCGACAACGAGGTGATGGCTGTTGAGTAGCTCGGGAACTTTTCTAGTCCAACCTTTGATCGTGACGCGTCCAGGGTATTGATCTTCAATTTCCTTGGCCCTGCAATGAATTTTTCTGAGATGCTTTCCCAGAACGATGGTGAGTTTGCTATTGGGCCCAGTCGAATCTAGTAGCTCTCGAGAAACTCGTCTGACGTGAGGTTTTTTGGGAGTTGGAAAGTAGAGAATGCGCAATGGATCGAGCGAGTCTTCTGCGTCCACTGGTTCAAGATCTGCGAAGTGGGGGTCTACAGGAAAGCCTACATCAATAATCTGGTTTTGTGCAATGCCGTGTGAGGCGAGGGATTCCTTGGTGTGTTGGTCAGTAACCATCCAAAAATCAGTCGGGGCCTTTCTCCATGCCGCATTGATCGCGATCGAATCAGTGACAACAGTAAATACCGGGACTTTGGGTAATCCCTGATTGAAAATTCGCTCGATAAAATACGGGTAGAGGGGATAGGTGCTGATGATGGCATCAGGTTTGTGCTCGGCAATGAGCTGGTGCAGTTTTTTCTCAGGTTTAGCCATCAGTGGTAAACGTTTTTTGGAGAAATCTTGCCGTTCGGTGGACTCATATATTCTGCGCCAAAGCCAAGGTGCGTGGGTCGTAATTCTGCGATAGATGGTTTGCAGTTGCTTGGTAATCCAGGGAGATCCCAAGTCGCAGGGGTCGGCACAAATGGTGGAGGCATGGGGCTGGAGGGCCCGCTGCATGTTGAGAGCTGCGCTGTTGTGCCCCTCGCCGAAGCCTGCTGTCAGTATCAGGATCTTGGGTTGGTTGTTTTCGGCGGGTCTGCTCACGCGGCGACAATAGACGTGCTAGATGGTTGCGTAAACAATGCAATTGGTCTAATTAATGTGGTTGAAATGAGTAAGGAGCAACATCAAGTAACAAACTCAAACGTGGCCCCGAGTGACCCAAGTAAACAAGCTGGCGCCCCAACCAATGAAGAGAAAAACCCCTTTGTGCCTGAGATAGCAAGGGAGGAGGTGGAGGATGTTTATGTCGACTTAGAGCATGCAGCTGTGAAGCGCGCCATAAAGATTCCCGCGATAGGCTTGCTTGCCTTATTTGGAGTGCTTTTATGTGTGGCGGCGATTTTTTTGATTAGTGTGTTTAAGTCGCCTTTGTTAGAAGAGGAGTCAGTAGAGATTCAACAGCTGATCCTAGAAAACGAAAGAGAAAATCAGAAAGAGAAAATTAAAAAAGATGCTTATGAATTAACAAGTCGCCTTCTTAAACAGGTTGAAGTGAGTGTCAGAGGTTATTACGCAGCAGATCAAATCAGTGAAAAGTTGAAATACGTCAGGCAGCCTGAGCGCGTTCGGCCGTTGATGGAGAAATATTATCAACAGCAGCCGGTGGTGAAAGAGGAGTTTCACCAGTTGGAGAAATATGGGGCTTTGAATATCGATAAGGTGCCTTTTGTTTATGCAAGAGTTCAGATGGAAAATGGAACATCACGTGATGTTTTGTTAGAGCGCTTAGCCGATGAGTCATTCAAGTTGGATTGGGAGGTTGATGTTCATTATCAGCCCTTAGCTTGGGATGGGTTCATTGAGCTGCGACCCTCTGAGCCGTTGGTGATGAGGGTTGCTGTTAAGCCCGACAGTTTCCATGTGTATCAATTTCGTGATAGCAGTAAGTATGATTGCTACCAGCTAACAGCAAAAGGTTCTGATCATTATGTTTTTGGTTATGTCGTCAAAGGTAGCGAGGTGTCTATTCAGTTGAGGCAGATTTTCATGCGTGTAAAGCAGCTCGCAAATACAAGCCCCGAGCCAATGATGTTACAGCTCAGGTTTCCAGAGGGTAGTTCACAAGGCAACTGCGTTCATATTGATCGAATCGTTGCTCCGCGTTGGTTCCAAATACGCGAGCCTTGAGCTTTTTTCGGGCTCAGTGCAAAAGCAAACTACAGCAAACAAAGCAGAAAGAGCAATAAGCCCTGTCCGCTTTGATTTGGTGTTTGCCGACTTATGGCTGTAAGGAGAACGTTCCTTATCTATCTATTGATTGTGCTCGCCTGACTTAGTTGAGCTTGTTCTTTTTCGCTTCTCTTTTTTGACCTCTAGGGCCTTTGCCAAAGCATGCTTTTGCTTTGCGCAAAGCGAAGGCATCAGGGTGGTTTTGCTTCAGCCACTCGCGGGATCCCTTACGCTCATCGATGCTAAGCTTGCCATCATTGTCTTTGTCAAATTGTTCTACAATAGCAGCTTTTATTTTTTTGCGTTCTTCGGCAAGAATAGGTGCTGCGGCATTTTTTTCTTCAGGGCTTAGTTGGCCGTCTTGATCGCTATCGAAACGCTTCAACATTTTGGCTTTTACTGCCTCGCGACGTTGAGACATTGCTTGCTTAAGATTATTGCGTTCGCTTTCGCTTAGTAGCCCATCGCCATCTTGGTCAAATTTATCAAGAATGCGTTTCGGTGGGGCTTGTGCAGCTTTTGCTCTAAAATCTTTTGCATTTCCTTCAATGTTTTCAGCGTTAGCACACATGCTTGAGATGAAAGTTCCGGTGATGGCTGTTATAATTAATCGTGTTGTTTTTTTCATGTTTGGCTTCTTGTTTGTGGTGTTTGTTCGACCCCGTGTTGGTCGGGTTGTATATGTTAAAACCCCCGATATCATCAAAGGTTGCATATGAGTTGTGCAAAATATCCATCGTCTGAACGCAAATCTCATTGCCAGTCGCTGTCTCAGTCGCTTGGATGTCTTTATTCATGTCTGATTCTGCTTCCGCCAATCAATCTAAAGCTAAGGTGTTTTTCGCTCGCTTGTTTAGCACCCTGTTGTTGTGGGCCGTGGTAACGGGGGTCTTCATGAGTGCAAATGTGTGGTTGTTTATGGCACTCATGTCTCTGCTTGGACTTCTTGGTATTTGGGAATACTTCCGTATGGCGCGCGACGGAGGGGTGCCATGCCAACCCAAATGGGGCTTGGTCGTCAGTGTTATTTATTTAGGTGTCCTGGCATGGTTGCTTGGATCGTATGGGCATGCAGCTCTTGATCTAGTGCATGCCGTCGATGCAGCATTGATCAGCTTAACGGTATTACTTGGTTTTGTATGGCAGCTTCGTCGCCCAGTAGACGGGCATAAAACCTTTACTGAGGTTGCTGTCACTACGCTCGGCTTTGTATATGTCGTGGTGATGTTTAGTTTTGTTTCCCGTTTGCTGTTTTTACCACAAATCAATGAGTCAGTGCCAGGAGCTTGGTTGATTATTTGGCTCGTTCTTGTGACCAAATTTACTGATATGGGGGCTTACGTAACAGGCTCTGTTATCGGGAAACACAAAATGATCCCGCACATCAGTCCAGGCAAGACATGGCAAGGCTTTGTTGGTGGTATTGGCTTTGCGCTTCTTGCTGGATGCGGTTTGTTCGCGCTAATGCCAGAGCGTTTGGCGGTTCTTGGAGGTTGGGGCTGGGTGATTGGCTTGTGCGTATTACTCTCATTGTTAGCTGTGGTCGGTGATCTTGCCGAATCGGTGCTTAAGAGAAGCATGGGAGTTAAAGACTCAGGTAAGACTCTGCCAGGAATTGGTGGGGCTTTGGATCTCATCGACAGCCTCTGCTACACAGCCCCCGTGCTGTATTTTGTCCTTAAATGGGTGCCTCTCTATAGTGCGCCAGTTCACTAATGAAAAAACGTAAAGTAGTTCTACTGGGCTCAACCGGTTCGATTGGCACTAGCACTCTTAAAGTAGCTTCCGATATTCCGGAGTGCATGGAGATTGTTGCGCTAGCGGCAAATTCTAGTGTTGAGCAGTTAGCGAATCAAGCCAGGGAAACTGGGGTTAAGCATGTGGCTCTCTATGATGCCTCGAAAGAAGCGGAGCTTCGTGCAGCTTTGCCCGAGGGAGTTACCATTCATCTTGGAGCGGAAGGGTTGCTGGAAATTTCAACGCTTGCTGATGCTGATATGGTTCTTATAGCCATTGTCGGAACAGCGGGTCTTCAACCAGCACTTGCCGCCATTGAAGCAGGCAAGGATTTGGCCGTAGCAAGCAAGGAGATCCTCGTCATGGCTGGTGAGCTTGTGATGAATGCTGCCGCAAAAAAAGGAGTTCATGTATTGCCTGTTGATAGTGAGCATAATGCTATTTTCCAGTGTTTGGACGGTCACCGAGGTGGGGAAAAAGAGGTTTCTCGTTTGATACTCACTGCTTCAGGTGGTCCGTTTCGCAAGACGCCGGCGGAGCAGCTAGAAAAGGTGACTGTTGAGCAGGCATTAAATCATCCAACTTGGGATATGGGTCGCAAGATTACCATTGATTCATCGACTTTATTCAACAAGGGGCTCGAGATGATCGAGGCTCGTTGGCTTTTTGGCATCGAGATGGGTCGTATTGATGTAATCGTACACCCGCAAAGTATCGTGCACTCTATGGTGGAGTATGTTGATGGAAGTGTGTTGGCTCAGCTTAGTAACACCGATATGTGTTTTCCCATCCAGTATGCGATCACATTTCCAGAGAGGGTAGCAGGTGGATTGCAGCCGCTTGATTTTGCACAGCTTGCGAAGCTGGAATTTGAGGCACCTAGGTATGATGTATTTCCAGCACTCAACCTGGCACGCAGGGCGGGGGACGCTGGTGGCACTCTGCCGGCCGCTTATAACGCGGCTAATGAGATAGCTGTGGATGCTTTTTGTGAGGGCAAGATCGGCTACACTGATATCTGGAAGACGGTGCAACAGGTCATGGATGGCCACCAAGTGCAACAGGCTAGCGACTTAGACACGCTTATTAAGGCGGATGCTGACGCTAGAGTGGTAGCTGCGACACTCTGCGGCGGTGCATCAAGCTGAGGCTCGCTAGCCAAAGCAATACAGCCGTCGAGGGCTCAGGCACTGGGCTGATCAAGGTCAGGGATTCACCGCCAGCTTCGACAATAGCGGAGATTTCTGCGATGTAGTTGGGTAGAAAGCTGTCGTAGGATCGGGTGCCATCGATGCCCAAGTGAATGCTAGTAAGCACGAGGTCGGAACCGACGGTGATAAATGTTGGGCCTCCTGAATCGCCACTTTGCAGATAGGCTTCATCGGCTCCCAGGCTTTGGCCAGTGCCACGGTCGTCATCGAAGGTGATGGTGTCGGTAATGTTAGTCGCTGTGAGTGCTACATCATCATAAAATCCATCTAGTTCATTGCGTCCGACTCGAAAATTGGTGGTGGTGTTTCCCCCTGAACCATTGAGGCCTACGATGAATGCCTCCATCTCATAATAAGAGGAGCTGGTAAAGGTGGCCTGAGTGGTTGGCTCTGAGGCAATGCCGTAAATGGCAATATTTGAACCTGGTGATGAGCTGAATCGTCCAATGGCAATATCGGTAGTGCCAAGACGGGTGAGGCTCGGTGCACTCACGGTCACGGAAGGACCAAGCAGGTCATTACTTTCATAGAAAGTAGCTGAGCCAGTCGCTCTAGCATGCCATGCAGTGACATAATAAGTATCTGATATTCTGGTGAACCAGTCACCGTTGTAAGCGATGCCAGACCAGTCATAGCCGTTGCCTATAAATGCGGGGTCATCTGCAAATCGATAGTGGCTAGCTGCATCATAGCTTTGTAGTGCAAGAGCAGCCCATGTGACGGGTGTGCATAGGGCGCTGAGGATGATGAAGTGGATGGTGGTTTTCACGATGGTGTGTGTTAGGTGATCTCAGAAGGTTTTTGGATATCGTGGCTTTATTTATTTGGGCCTAGCGACTAGGATGCCTGCATGTTTATTATACTGATGCAGATAGCTTGAAATAGTGCTGTCGATGATTACTTTCTTGTGGCTTGACGAGGCGTGCATAAATCTTGAACGCCCTTGCTTGTCTTTGACGACGATCCCAACATGGGAGCAGTAACCTCCATCGTGTGCACTAGCGATACCGATAATGTCGCCGTCTTTGAGCTTTTTTTCTATGCCAGCAACCTTGTGTTTAGGGACCATGTAAACAGGCATTTTGGTCAGCTGGGCTTCTTGCTTAGCCATCTGTTCGCGAAGATCGGGGTTGTGTTTCAGATAGCGATAGCTTTTCCATAAGATGGACATTTCTTGGCAGCGGTTGTGCATGCGCGTGTTTGGGAAAGAGCGAGTAAGGTCCTTGATGTTGCCGCGCTTGTTGTTGTCTACATACCATTCTGCCAAGTAATGTATTCTATCGAGATAGTTGCCGTGACATCTGCCATTGCGGTAGCGGGTCCACTCGATTTGCCGAAGTAGATCGCGGGGTTGGTATGCACCCTTTGGGGTGTCGAGCATCCTGCTGAAACCCAGACATATTTCGAAAAAAGTCCAACAGTCTAAGCCTTCGAAATTAACAGAGGGGCTCTCGATATGATTGTCAATTTCGAGTGTGTAGGATGTGTAGGGGATGCCCTCCAGTTCCATGGCGATTTTGACCATGCGTTCACTGGTAGAGAGCTCTGTCCACTTTTCTGTCACCGCTTTGTTTGTAATGGCATCAAATTTCTCCTGTCCCTTGAAGGTAATGGAGAGCGGCAGCGGTTTAGCTGCATGACACCACAGCGGAAGTGCGAAGACGATGATAAAGAGGAAACGCATTACCCTAAGCGATAATGCCTTAGGTTTGATTTTGCAAGGTGTAAATGTTACTTGTGATGGGTTTCGTCATGGTGCCGGCAAGACTGAATGGGCTTGATCGCAGGCTTGAGGGTGGCTAGCTTGCATTCGGTTTGCATGCAGGGGCCATTTTAACCATGGAAATTTGGAAAGCGATTATTGTCGGCATCATACAGGGGCTCTCTGAGTTCCTGCCCATTTCTTCATCTGGGCATATTGTGTTAACCCAGTATTTGTTGGGTATTCGTGAGGCTGGATCAAGTCATCAGCCAGATCTAGCCTTCGAGGTGATTTTGCATATCGGAACCTTGGTCAGTGTGTTGTTGTTTTTCCGCAAAAGCTTATGGAAACTAGTGCAGTCGCTTTTTGACAAAGAGATGATCGATGAGCGTAAGAAAATTATGTTTCTCGCGTTGGCAACTCTTCCTGCAGTTTTTGCGGCTCTTCTCTTTAAGGATTTTTTCGATGCTGTTCCTGGTAAGCCAATCGTGGTTTCCGCCTTGCTTTACGTGACTGGTTTTTTGCTTTTTATTCCTCGCTTGGTTAAAAAAAGCGGCGGTGGAGTAGGGTGTAAATCAGCATTGATTATGGGCATCGGACAGGCTTTTGCTATCCTTCCAGGTATTTCCCGGTCGGGTTCAACGATAGTGGCGGGTATGATGAGCGGCGCGAAGGCAGAGAAAGCAGCTGAGTTTTCCTTTCTCATGTCGATTCCCGCAATCACTGGAGGGTTTGTCCTGACGATGAAGGACCGCATTGAGCAAACCGGATCGTTTGCTGAAGCTTTAAAGTCATGTTTTTCTGGGCCCTATTTGGCAGGGGCGGTTGCAGCGGCTGTGGTAGGCCTACTAGCCATTTATTTAGTGATGGGAGCTGTGAAGCGAGGCAAGCTTGAATACTTTTCTTATTATTGTTTTGCGGTAGCTACTGCTGGGGTTTTGTATTTTTCGTTAACGGCCTAGCGGTTTTTGTCGCTCTACCAGTAAGACTATTTAATTCGTAACCATGGCTTCAAAAAAGAAAAAAGGAGTGCTTAGCACAGTGGTCACACTTCTGGTGGTGTTGGCTTTTTTATGGACTCGGTATCAGGAGATTGATGCGGGTCAGGCAGGTGGATTTACTCAGACGAAACAAGATGAATTGGTTAGCACGGCTGCATCGAGAAATGACGGAGAAGCTCTGACTGAGGTAAAGTTGTTGTCTTCTCATTATCAAGTCTGGAAGAATTGCGTTGTGATTAGTCACAGGGGTAATGACGGTGATAGCTTTCATGTCGAGGCGCCGCACGGTCGAGAAGAAATCCGGCTCTATTATGTCGATGCTCCTGAGAGTGCCGCTCGAACTTATCGAGACGGCAATACAAATCACCTCCGCATTGCCCAACAAGGAGCTGCGATGGGAGGGTTGGATCAGCGTGAGACCATAAAGGTGGGTGTAGATGCGAAGGCTTTCGTGAAACAGCTGCTTGATGGTAAGCGCTTCAAGGTAGTGACCCGCAGTGAGCGAGTCTATGGCTCACATCGAAAATACGCATTTGTCATAGTTGACTGGAAGGGGCAGAGACATTACTTGCATGAACTGTTGGTATTGAATGGGCTTGCTAGAATTCACACCAAGCCAGCTCATCTTCCAGATAACACCACCGCATCTGATCAAAAAAAACGCCTATATGAGCTGCAATCCTACGCTAAAGACATGCGCTATGGAGCATGGGGTTTGTAGGCAAAATAGACGTTTTCAAGAATTAAGTTTACAGTAAAACCAAGTTAACATGCTCGCAAAAAGAATTATTCCATGTCTCGACGTTACCGATGGTCGTGTCGTTAAAGGAACCAACTTTGTTGACCTTAGAGATGCTGGTGATCCGGTAGAATGTGCGATTGCATATAATGAACAGGAAGCGGATGAGCTTGTTTTTCTCGATATAACGGCATCGTCTGATGAGCGCAAAACGATGGTGGATGTGGTTCGACGCACCGCGGAGAAGTGCTTTATACCACTGACAGTGGGTGGAGGTATTCGCACCGTTGATGACATGCGAGAGATGCTCTTGGCTGGTGCGGATAAGGTAGGCATTAACACGGCAGCAGTGACTCGCCCTGAGCTCATTAATGAGGGCGCGACGGCATTTGGTAATCAATGTAT
>JAQXBQ010000196.1 GCA_029252325.1 Akkermansiaceae bacterium | reverse complement strand
GGTATTAGTGGACCGCTTCTTAGAGGCAGCTACAGAGGTGGATGTTGATTGTATCTCTGATGGAGAAACTTCTGTGGTAGGTGCCATTATGCAGCATATTGAGCAGGCAGGTATTCACTCAGGTGACTCGGCTTGTGTGATCCCAGCGTTTTCTCTATCTGAGTCAATTAAAGAGCAGATCATTATCGCAGCGAAGGACCTAGCCTCTGAGCTCGGTGTTCGTGGATTGATGAATATTCAGTTCGCAGTGAAAGACGAGGAGCTCTATGTCATCGAGGTTAACCCTCGTGCCTCACGCACGGTTCCTTTTGTTTCCAAATCAATTGGTGTTCCTCTAGCAAAGCTTGCCGCTAAGATCATGGTAGGTAAGACGCTGAAGGAACTTGGTTTCACAGAAGAGATCTTACCAAATCACTGCTGCGTCAAGGAGGCTGTGTTCCCATGGCCTCGATTCCCTGGAATCGATATCGTTCTTGGACCAGAAATGAAGTCAACTGGTGAGGTAATGGGCATCGATCAAGATATGGGCATGGCTTATGCCAAGGCACAGATCAGCGCTTTCAACCCACTTCCAACAGGTGGCAATGTGTTTTTCTCAGTCAACGATCGCGATAAAGACCGCGCTGTCCCGGTAGCTCGTGAGCTAGCTGAGCTTGGTTTTGCAATTTTTGCAACAGGCGGCACTTACAAGCGATTCAAAGCTGAGGGTATTGAGGTCGAGAGGCTTTATAAACTCGCTGAGAAAAAACGGCCGAATGTAATGGATATGATGAAGAATGGTGAAATCCAATTTATCATCAATACCCCAAGTAGCCACGAAGCCAGGGAGGATGAGGTGACGATTCGATCAGGTGCTGTAGCAAACACGATTTCTCATTGCACTAACTTGAGCGCTGCTGAGGCATCGATACTAGCTATTCGCTCACTCCAAGAAAATGAATTCAAGGTGACGACACTGCAAGAATATCATGCTTAATGTGTGTCCTTTAGCATGAAGTCATAATTTCAGATTTTACCCCTCCATTTGACCTTGTGGTTGAGTTGTTGACAAATTTACATTTTTCTGTATTGTGCCGACCCTAATCAGCGCTGCTGAGTAACTTAGACGTTATTCAACAGTGGTTGCTTAGGCTTCTGCACAATAATGTCAGAAACTTCTCGATTGGTGAGTGCGCTCCGTTGGTCGGTTATAACAAAAATAATGCGCAACTTTATATTAAAATGAACATCTATGTAGGTAACCTACCTTACTCCGTATCTGAATCTGATCTCCGTGACCTCTTCGGTCAATTTGGAGCTGTCAGCAAAGCCAACGTTATCTCTGACCGTGACACTGGTCGCTCAAAGGGATTCGGTTTTGTAGAAATGGAAAGTGCTGACGATGGTGAGCGTGCTATTCGCGAACTTGATGGTAACGACCACGACGGTCGTAACCTCAAAGTGAATGAGGCGCGTCCCCGCGAGTAGTAACAACAATTTACTGTTTTAAAGCAAACCAGCATTCTCAACATTGTTTGTCTACGGACTGACAGTTTGAGGGTCGCTGGTTTTTTTGTGCCTTTTAACAACAGCACGAAGCATCACATCATTACCTATCTTGGTATATTGTTGCTCGACGAGCTCGACTTTTGGTGTGCAATTACCGAAGCCAATGTCAACCCCCCCGGTGATCAAGGGTGCATAAAAAATAACAAGTTCATCAGCCAGTTGCTGCTCGAGAAACGCTGCCATTAAGCCGCCTCCAGCTTCTACCAACACGCTATTACAACCTCGATCAGCGAGGTTTTTTAAAGCACTGGTGATGTCTCCGTTTTCTTGCACCAAGGTGCGATCAGCGTGGCTGTCATTGAAAAGTTTTAAGTCTGTGGGTAGGTCTGTTTTTTTGCCTTGGGTAATAACCATGCGCCAAGGTTGGTTTTTACTTATTACCTTTTTAGATCTGAGTGTGAGAGAGGGGTTATCTATCCGTGCTGTGTTGCCACCTGTTATAATGGCATCTACTTGATTGCGTAGTTGGTGCACTATTTCTCTAGACTCTGGAGAACTAAGCCATTGTCCTTCGCCTGGGGGCCTTGTGGTGCTCCCATCTAAGCTTATTGCTGACTTAAGGATAACCCAAGGCATTGATGTTTGTTGCACCTTGCTGAAAGCTCTAATGAGACGATCGCACTCATCTTTGCAAACATCTGTGCTCACTTGTATGTTGGCAGCTTGTAAGATTTTCTCCGCTGCTCCTGCATGTAGTAGGTTTGGGTCTGTTGACCCATAGACAACTCGAGTAATGCCAGCATCTACGATTCCTGCTGTGCATGGTGGTGTGCGACCTTGGGTAGAGCAGGGCTCGAGTGTGACGTAAATAGTTGCGCCTTTGAGATCCTCAGGTGTGTAATGATCAAGCGCATTGGCTATCGCTTCTCGCTCTGCGTGCGGTCGACCTGCTTGCTGGTGCCAACCAACGCCTAGTAATTTTTCTTCTTTAACTATCACAGCACCCACGGGTGGATTCGGTGAGCAGGTCATTATTCCCTTATGAGCTTGCTCTATGGCAAGATGCATCCAGTGCTTGTCTCTTTCGGGTCCGACCATGGTTACATTGTGCACTGAGTTAATCTGGTTTTGCAAGCTGTGAACAACTAGCCTTAGTTTGTGGATAATATGTCAGTGCTTGTGTTTATCTATCTAGCATTGTCGTTGTCGTCTCATTACTTGATATGATTTACATGGAAATCCTCACGTTATTATTCCCGTGGAACGCTTGATACTATGCTGTGAAACGATGATTTAATGAAGTTACTCACAAATAGAAGAAGAAGAATATATAGAGGGTTAAAATAGACTCATCATATAGATAGTGAATAACATGTCTTATGAGTGCAAAATCAGTATATGAACAAGTGGCTTGACGATTCACTGAAGCTATGGAGAAATAGCATTGAACTTAAATTTGAGTAAACATGAAGAACGACGATTTGTTACATACGGAAAAAATACTAGCGGAACGTAAAACATTCTATTTGGATTTAAAACAAAATGCACGAGGTAAGGTGATAAAGATCACAGAAGATGTATCGGGTAATCGTGATACCATTATGGTGCCTGCTGAGATCTTGGGTGACTTCATAGCTGCTCTGACAGACATACAAACAACCTCAGACGAGAATTGATCATAGGTATAAATAGTTGTTTAAGCGAATAGCTATATTAGAGATCCTGGTTACCCCATTGATCTCGCCACTCTTGAGGTAAGCGAATTGGCTTCGCAGGTTTATCACCATTCATTTGAACCAAGGCAAGAGACTGGCGGCAGGTAACCAGCACTTTCTCGTCAGAATGCCGTGTCATAATAAAGGAACACCAGAAACGGGCTCGTTCTAGTTTATCAAGTTTACCACGAATGGTGATTTTATCTCCCAGTTTAGCTGGTATTCTATAGTCAATTTCTGTTCTTACGACTGCCGGGAACAGCTGTTTACTTCCCATCGTTTGAAAATCCATGCCCATGGTAGCACCGAGGTGAGTGCGACAAGTCTCAATCATACGCAGGTATGCTATGTTGTTTACAACACCAGCACAGTCAGTGTCGAAGAACATGACGTCCTCATTTGTTGTAAATTCAGGAATTTTCATGGCCTAAAAGTGATAGTTTTTTAATAAGAAGACAAGAAATCTATAGTTGATATTAAAGATGAGGGCACAAAATAATCAGCCATTATAAAACCCATATGATACTTATCCTTGCCGATAAGAAATGAATCATGCAGTCTTTCAGGTATGGAAAGGCTCAAGGGCATACGATCAGTCAACATAGCTAGGTTACTCTACTTGTTGATTTGCGAGCTAGCAGGTGCTGCGATGGCTAATCATATTGCTGGTTCTGATAAAATATGGATTGGGGTTATTGGGGGCCTTGTATTGGCAATGTTTTTTATCTTGGTAGAGTCCCTTACCAAGAAGTTTACCTTGCGTGGTTTTTCTAACGCTACCGTGGGTCTTTTGATCGGTGTATTTTGTGCATGGTTATTATCGCGTGGTTTAGTAAAACTCATCGAAGCGACATTATTAGGTAAAATAGATCAGCTCGAATCCGTTACCCTTATTATAAATGCATCCTTGTATGCAAGTTTAGGATTTTTAGGCTCTGTTTTAGCATTGCGAAGTGGCCGTGACGATTTCTCACTCCTTATTCCCTATATTCGATTTCATCAAGAGTCCGCACCCGGGCCTCCACTCTTGCTCGATGTCGACATCATTACAGATAGCCGCCTCTATAAAATTCTCAACACAGGTTTTATAGATGGGAACCTGATTATACCGCGTTTTGTTTTTGAGGACCTCCACATTATGGCTAATTCTAAAAACCCAAGCAAACAAGCCCGGGGAGAACGGGGTTTACAGGTTTTAGAGCGTCTACAGTCTAATTCGAAGTTCCAAATTAGTATTCAAGATTCAGAGGCTGATGAAGAGGTAGACTCCACCGATGCACGCCTGATGTTTATTTGTCGTTTACTTGGTGCAAAATTGCTAACAGCTGATGAAGCGCTGGCAAAAACAGCACGCTTGCAGGGGGTTAAAGCTCTGAACATTAACGACCTTAATCACGCATTAAAACCAAAAATTGCGGTGGGTGAACGCATACGCCTACCCTTAGTACGCACAGGTAAAGACGATAACCAAGCCGTTGGCTACATGCCAGACGGTTCTATGATTGTAGTCAACAACGCCAGTAACAAAATCAACACAACTCAGGATGTTACGGTTATTAGCACGCTAGAAACAGACGCGGGCACGATGGTTTTTGCTGAGCTCCTAGGTTCTGAAAGCGAGGTTTGATTGAGTGATTAGCATACAGCTCGCATACAGCTCGCATAAGGCGATCTACGGTATGTCTCACACTCGGGGATGATAAGGGTATCACTAGAGCATAGTGAGTCTCCTGATGGAGATCATGTCGCCTGAGCACAATACACGGCCCAGCAGAGCCCTGCCTCACGCAGATAGCTCATTCTAATCAGAGTACCGATGAGTCGATGGGGTGTAAACGCTGTCGCTTACACATTGATATCATCTATTAGCTTTATCCTCCTGTTTTTGGATTGCGCTTCTTTCCTGGTTTTTTGTCAGCAGGGGTGGCGTTACGCATTGCTCCATTAGTGCCATCACTTTTGCTAGCTTGTTGCTTTTGCATTTGCTCAGCTCGCTCTGCCATGCGTTCCATAAAGGTCTTCTTACCTGGTTTGCCGGGCTTGTTGCGTTTTTGGAGTTCAGGCTCTGGCATGCGGTTGGTAAGCCATGTTTGACCGATAGAGAATATGTTCTGAGTCGTCCAGTAGAGGGCAAGTGCAGAAGCAAAATTGTAACAGAAGAAAAAGAACATCAAGGGCATTAGCATGAAGATACGCTGCTGCATTTTGTCGCCAGTCTTTGGAGTCATCCTCATTTGCAGAACCATGGTGACAGCCATCAGAATAGGAAGAAGGTTCACTGGCACCTTGTCACCCAGGAAGGGCAGGCCAAAGGGTAGCTCATAGACTGTGTCAGGCATCGATAGGTCATCAACCCACAAGAAACTCTGACCACGTAATTCAACAGCATACTGAAGCATGCGATAATAACCAAAGAAGATGGGTATTTGTAGGAACATAGGCAAGCAACCACCCATAGGGTTAACATGATACTCTTTGTAGAGTTTCATGGTCGCCTGATTCAGCTTATTAGGGTCGTCCTTATACTTTTCCCTCAGATCTTTCATCAATGGCTGCAACTTCGACATGCGCTTCATGGTGCGCGTCGATTTATTGTGTAGTGGCCAGATGGTAATACGAATAAGGATAGTCAGTGCGATAATAGAGAGCCCCCAAGCCCACTTACTTGCAGTTTTGGAAAAGGCAATGTCATGCAGCCAGTTAAGCACGTTGTTTAAAACCACACTGACGGGGGTGAACCACCCGTAGTTCATGACTTCGGCTGTGTCGGTCTCCATGTTTTTCAAAATACTGTAGTATTTCGGTCCGATGTAGAGCTTGCATGAGAAGTTCTCAAGTTCACCTGGGGCAAGCTTACGCTCAGGCAATGAAAAACCAGCGCGGACACCATACTTTGGGCTTTCTGGATCATCACCAGGGATGCGAACACTGCTTGATTTGGCCCAAAAGTTTGAGACGTATTTCCGATCAGGGCGAATTAATGTGGTAAAGAACTGGTTAGATACACCGGCGTATTCGAGGTCATTAACTGTCTCGCTAAAAAGTTGGCGTGCGCCTCGGAAGAAACCTTTTTTGAACCAACTGCTATCTTTGTTGGTGAGTGATCCGTTATCGAGGAAAAATGCACCCCCTTGGTTTTCCCACTCGCTAGGGTGTAGTGGTGATGCTGAACCAGCGTAGAGTGAGTAGTCAGACAATTGAATACGCTCTTGTCCGTCATTGGCGACAGTGATGGTTAAGTTGATGGTCCAAGGGGCACCAGGCTCTTCTAAGTCTTGTTCTAATGACCATTTCTTGGTTATTTTAAGACCCTCTGTTGTAGTTGCTTGGCAATAGATGGCGTCTTTTTCTTTAACTAAATCGTAGTAAAGACCAGAGAAGTCATCTGGCCCATCGCAGATGGATCCGATGGTTGCTGGGGAGTGCATGTTAAGCACCACCTTTTCTGTATCCGAGCCGACAGCAAACTGATCCAGCAGGGTAGCTGTTTTGATTCCACCACCACTGGATGATATCGCAAATTCAACAACCTGATTACCATCCTTATTTTTAGATGTCAGCGTTTCAATATTTTCACCAACGCTTGGAATAGAGGTTTCATTGAACAGCTCACCTTTTGGCGCGGAGTTTGCGCTAATAACAGGCGTAGATTTTTCGTCCGCGCTTGAGCCATCTTTATCGAGGGCCTCAGGTGATGTAGTTACAGGAGCGGGCTTAACGGGCTCAGGTTTGTAATAAAAATTGAGCGCGAGTAATAATCCGCAGATTGAGAGTATGATCCATGCTTTACGGTCCATGCTTAGTAATGATTAGTGGTTGATTGTGTTAGGTGAAATTATTTTTCCGGGGGGACAGGGTCGTCTCCGGATTTACCCCAAGGGTGACATCGAAATATTCGACAGGTTCCAAGCCAAGATCCGCGGTAAGGACCGTGCGTTTTGACAGCTTGTAGGAAATAGTTGGAGCATGTGGGGTGGAATCTACATCCAGTATGAGGGCCAGTAACAGCCTTAATAGCTGGATTAATGACTTTTTGGTAGATGCGGATGATGAGGTAGATAAATCCGCTCAGGAAATTGCTGAGCATTTGTGCAGAAGGCTAGAAGATGGTTTAAATGTGGGTGGCTTTGAGTAAACCAAGCTTTGAGGCTTGGTTGAGCCAGTCTTGCTCAAGCTCATGACTGCTTGCCTGGGGGGCACGCCAGCGAAGGATGGTAACGAGGTAGCGTTTTCCCTGTGTAGTATCAATTTCGTCGATGTGTTTCGCTAATATGTTGTGAATACGTCTTCTAAGCCTGTTACGAGTGACAGCATTGCCAATTTTCTTGGTGATGATGATGCCCGCTTTATGTCGATGCAACTCCTTGTTTGATATGGTGCTGACAACAAGGAAACGCCCGCTTTTTGCAATGCCTTGTTTGCGCGCCTGATCGAACTCTGCGTGGCGCGTCATGCTGTATTTTCTTCTTAGTCGCATGATAACTGGGGTTGGCAAAACCAGATAAAAAAACGGCCACCTATAGAAAGGTGGCCGTGGAAATGTTGCTCACAGATACTACAATCTAGAGTAGCGACCCTTAGGTAATCTAGGCAGCTTTGGTGTGCTGCTTAATATGACGCTTGAAGTGAATCTCAGCACCCTTTGGAAGTAGGCGCTTACGGCCTTTCTGACGACGACGACGTAGGGTGTCACGGCCAGCCTTGGTGCTCATGCGCGCGCGGAATCCATGTTGGCGTTTGCGGGTGCGCTTGGACGGTTGGTAGGTGCGTTTCATGGTGAAAGTGGTTGAAGTTTAATCAGTGATTATGATTTGTATCCGGAAAATAACTGCGGACGGGCGGGCAACCTAGGGATTTTTAGCCTCTTGTCAACCCGCCATTCGTGCAGACTTGCAATTTTATTAAAAAAAACTCCACAGAGGCCCAAATGATGCTAAAAAAAGCGTGTCAGATGGAAAATGTACCCACCAACCAAGAGCCAAGCATTCGACAAAACGTACGCGTAGAGCCTGCAACAATTGAAGATTTACCCGAATTGGTCCAACTCGTTGAGGAGTTGATGAGCTTGCAAGGCGATTTTATGCCCAATCGGGAAGCTCACGAGGGCGGCCTGGCTCTCATTCTTGAGCAACCCAATCGCGGCCGTATTTTCGTACTTCGTAATGATGACTGCATCTTTGGCATGGTGAACTTATTATTTACGATTTCCACAGCTATGGGTGGCTTAGTTATTCTTCTTGAGGACTTTATCATCCATCCTAATCACCGCGCCCAAGGCTATGGAACGATGTTGCTCGACTATGTTAAAGATTTTGCGAAGCACAAAAACTTCAAAAGAATTACTCTACTTACCGATAAAATAGGCGAAGAATCACAAAATTTCTTCAAAAAAGAGGGCTTCGAGCATTCCAGCATGATCCCGATGCGTCTACTCGTCGAATAGTGTGGTTTTAAAAACATCGTGCCGCGAAGGAGCTTCCGGCATATTAATCCACTGACTTGGCTCATCTTGATGAGCGCAATACACATCAATTTTGTCCAAGCCTGATTGCTTAAGAGCATCAGATACCGCTAATGATGCGATATCGGGGCTGTTACAATCAGAGCTAAGGTGGCTGAGCATGACGAACTTGAGTTTTTCACAAGCAACTTCAGCTAAAACCTCCGCGGTCTGGTCGTTGGAAAGGTGACCATGGCGTGAGACGATTCGCTGTTTGGTTGCCCATGGGCGCTTGGTATCCTTCTCCAGAAGAGCCTGATCGTAGTTGGCTTCGATGTAGAGCCCGGAACATCCCTTTAAGTTTTCACGCATCAAGTTGGTGACGTAGCCAACATCACTGACCATGCTTAAGCGGGTATCGCCAGCTGTGATTACAAATCCAACAGGTTCGGCAGCATCATGAGGAATTTGAAAGCTATTGATCATAAAATCACCAATCTGAAACTCTTGGCCACTGTGGAAAACCTTCCAGGTGACTGTACTCTTCATTTTGTGACTCAAAGCTTCCCGAGTCAATGCGTTAGCAAAAACAGGAATAGAACGCTGACGAAGTAAAACATCAACTCCTTGGGCGTGATCACTGTGTTCGTGAGTGATCAGAATGGCGTCAAGTTGGTCTGGTGTAATGCCAAGGGCATTCATGCGGAGGACAAGCTGCTTGGCACTTAAACCAGCATCGACAAGTATGTGTGTGGAACCACAACGAACTAAGGCAGAATTTCCCTTACTCCCGCTTCCTAGGACTGCTAAACTAATACCGCCTTCACCCATGAACTGAAACGTGGCTTGATGTGTTTGGTTTTGCAAGATCGTAGTCGAATCTGCGTATTCTTGCGATCAAAGTCATTCCTCATGTCATTGCATGAGACGCGATTAGATCTTGTTAAGTGGGGGGTCTATGGTTCAAATTGCATTTATGAATATTACGCAAATTTTGCTCGGATCTACTGCTGCGATTTTAATCGCAGCACTAATTTTGTCGTATTCAGCAATGAAGGGCGGTGAAGAAGAAGGCTTTCGTCTTACTAGTGCCAAAGTATTAATGGATGAAAATGCACGCTTACAGGCAGAAATTAGCCGACTGCAGGCTGGTCAAGCCTATGCGGGATCTACGCCAGCTTTGACACCTCCACAAAATATGTCTTCACAGCGCTTGGCTGAACTTGAGGAGCAGAAGCGCCTTCTTAAGGATCAGCTTGATGCGGAGATAAAAAAACGGAAGCTCGCCGAAGAAGAGGCAGAAGTCATGACAGAACGTGAAGCAGGAAAACTCAACAAGGATCAACGCCGTGCAAAGCGTATTTCGATGGCAACTGTGATGGCGCAAGTGGAAGAGGTAGCTGAAGATCAGGGTATATTTCTGATCGTATTAGATGTTAAACACAAAAAACATGTTAGAGAGGGCGGAGAGTTTGCGATAAGACGCGGTACTGGAATTATTGGTCGGCTAGTTGTTTCTAGAATAGACATCGATGATAATTATTTTGCAGATCCACTGCCAGGCTCGTTTCCTGGTGGATCTATCGATGTTAAGGTTGGCGATGAGCTGATCGTAGCTCCACAATAGCCAGCCTTACTATTCACTCTATTATATCCGAACCATCATTCC
>JAQXBQ010000182.1 GCA_029252325.1 Akkermansiaceae bacterium | reverse complement strand
TCAGAGATGACTTCACCCTTATCATTCTCACGCAGACCCCCACCAATATCCTTAGCGTCGATACCCTTTGACTGGAGGTATTCGAAGAGAACAAGGTTCGTGGTCTGAGGATAAACGTAGTCGGTTCCGATCAAGTAAAACTTCTTGTAGCCTTCCTTGAGCAGATAGTCCACAGCGGGAATAGCTTGCTGGTTGACGGCCTCTGCAGTGTAGAATATGTTAGGGGACATTTCCTCACCTTCATACTGGACGGGGTAGAACAGTAATCCCTTGTATTTTTCGTAAACGGGTAGAACCGACTTGCGCGATACAGAGGTCCAACATCCAAATGTAACGGCCACCTTGTCCTGGACAAGTAATTGCTCTGCCTTCTCAGCAAAGAGAGGCCAGTCCGATGCGCCATCAACAACTACAGGTTCGATCTGCTTGCCAAGGACGCCACCTTTGGCGTTGATTTCATCGAATGTGAAGAGAAGCACGTCACGTAGCGAGGTTTCTGAGATGGCCATGGTTCCGCTCAGAGAGTGGAGCACGCCAACTTTGACCTTCTCGGCAGCTTGTGCAGCAGCGATACCAGCTGTCATGCAGGCTGCTATTGAAATTGATTTGATGTAAGATTTCATTGTATAGTGGGGTATAGTAGTTGTTGTGCGCGGCCTCCGTGACCGGAGGCCGCAGCAAAATATTTAGAAGTCGTATGAGAGACCTGCGTTGTAGGTGAGGAAGCTGTCATCAGCATTTCCCACTACGTCTTCATCGGTGTCATAATAAGTGACACCGAAGTTAAATGAAGCACTGTCAGTCAAAGCATAACTACCCTGCAGGCCTATGGATGCGAAACCATAGCCGTCATCGGTAGTGTGGAATTCATCAAGAGCGAAACCAACCGCAACAGGAATGGTAACGCTAAAGCACTCATTAACATCGAAAGAGTGCTCTCCACCCAAAACTAGGAAAGTTCCATCAAAACCACCACTTGCACCTTCATCCAGGCGGTGGTGAAGTGTGATAGAAGGGCTCAAGAAAGTGTCGAAAGAAACACCCAGATCAAGAATTACTTCTGTGTCAGAAGCATACTGCCAGCTCTGGAGTGTTGCACTGTAGGCAGCAAAGCCTGCATCATAAGCAAGGCCGATCCATGTGTCAGTTTCCTGAGTTTCGGATGTTCCTGTGTTGTCGTTGATATCAAGCCAAAAGCCAGTATTGAAACTCCATTTATCATTAATCTGGTAATTAAGACTCACGGATGGGTTCAGGGTTTCTGTGCCGCTAGGGCTGTCCCCCCCACCCCATACGTCGAAACCATATGAGATGAAGTGAGAGTTGTAATCAATAGATGCTGAACCTGTTAGTTCGCCAGCGGCGAGGGGTGAAGCTGACATGCCAACAGCACCGAGAACAAGCAGTGGTAGTGTATTTTTCATTATATTTGTTTTTTTGGTTGGTGGGAGACCATTAATTGTAGCCTCATGTTGGTCTCAGCATAGGGTGTGCCAAAGTTACGAATTTGGAACGTGCCTATGTCATCGGTGTTGCCAAAAAAAACCGAATCCCCATATTGACCACCCCACCAAACTATCAATAAACTGATAGAAAAAACCTAATTAGGCTTATTCCAAAGATACTAACAGGTTACAAAAAACCTACCGTGCAATCTTTTATTAAAACCATAACTAACACAAACAAATGCACTTACAGCTAGGGCATTCAAAACAAATTTTTGACCATTCGGAGAGCGACACCGAATGGCTATTATCTATGTGATCACTACATCTACTTGGAACCTTGTATCTCGGACAAGGCTGGATCTACCCTGAAAAATAAATTAACAAAACTTGCTATAAGCGGCCATCATCGGCATCCAGATAGTCAAAAAAGCTCTGAATGTCATCGCGCTCCTGCCAGCCTGCCTCCTCCTTGCGGAAAAGCAGCTTTTCGGTGAAGTCGTCGCGGAACCCGCGGTTGCGCATATAGCTATTCCACCAATCCAGCTGATGTTCACTTGGCTTTCTGCCATTTTGCCAGCACCACTCAAGTGCATCCTGATCATCCGCACCAGCATTCACGACTTCACGCAGTGAATCATAATCTACCTCAAGGAATTGGCAGGTCCACAAATCCATGGCCTTACCCATGTTTGGGTGAAATTCTGGGTCAAGTTGACCTGCATCACAGAGACGCACTTTACTACACAAGCGAGCAAAGTAAACATAGCCCGAGACTTCGTCTTTGGGGCTAGCGGGTGGCGTATAGGCACTCAT
>JAQXBQ010000244.1 GCA_029252325.1 Akkermansiaceae bacterium | reverse complement strand
GCTAGCATGGGAGCGGGCTCGACTTATTCAAAAAAGCAACTTCGTGCATCTCTCTCGCTGATTAGCAAAGCTCTCCAACTCGCCAACTCATCGGAACCCAATCAATGGCATTACCTCAGTCAGAAGTGTGTGGCTAAAGTCATAGAGATAAACGAAGAGGCTGGCTTAATAACCGTTGGCTGTTTTGACCCTGAAGCCTCAGACAGAAGCTGGCGCTTCGCTTTTCACGAAATCCACCTTCAGGCCCAGCAACAAAACAAAAGAACAACTATCAAACTAACCAAAGAATTTCGCAACCTTGCCAACATAAAAAAGTCCAGATTTCAGCGCATAAACCCTGGATCTAAAAAGAAAATTATTAGTTCAATAATGAAGCAAAGCTCCCTGAGCCAACACCAATTACCAGAACAAACCTTAAAGCGCCTCATTGATTCAATCAACGAACAAAACTTCAGTGACTTTCTACAGCTTGCGGTTGGAGCGAATGCCGAATCCTCGGAGGAAAGCACTCTACACAAAAAAGCTGATCTTTGGATCAGATTAAAAAAACACGAAAACAGCCCCACACTAATTTCTGATATTGCGACCACGCATCGGCTCGCCCTAGTTACGATCGAAGGAAGACAATCCAACGATGGTCTACCTCCCAAAAAAGAGGAAATATGGATGGTAAGAAACAATCAGGGTTGGAACATCTCACCCACATCTATGCTCGCTTCACAAGCCACCATCATAGCAGATAACATTGAAGGAAAAGAAAGCCAAGAGACGCAAGTTGAGAGCCTCATGAAAGAGCTTCGACACCATCTGTATGAGAAATGGCTCGGGGACACGTTTGAGGATCTGCTGGTCACTACTTTACCGGTGTCAGCTCAAGCCCCGTCAGTGGATGATGCAAAAAAAACGCTAGCTCTATATCGCAAAAATCTACTTAGCGGTGATATAGAAGCATGCCTCTCTCATTGCTTCATACTAGAGGGGTCTGATAAAAACAAAATAATGGAACAGACAACGCGTCTGATTCGAGGGGCTCACGATCAATTACCAGATATGAAAATACTGGGTATCTCCAACCTAGGTGGGTGGATCGGCATCTCTGCAAAAACAACTTCCAGAGCATCAAAACTGGATGATTACCCGATGTATTTGTTTGCCAATACCGCAAAAGGGACCCGCTTATTTGCGAATACAGATTTTCGATATCCACGTAATAGCGGGAGAAAATTACTCAATGAGCGTCATTGGAACCACTTGAAAAAGTCAACCCCCGTGCAATCCTTAACAACGCTGAGGGCTATTTTCGATGAGCATATACAAAGATGCGACAAGGCAATCAGCGAAAACCAAGAGTAGCACCCAGCACTACATCCATCATCACAAATCACTAATACACCATAGCATGAAATCGCTAGATACTGCACAACGCTTAGAAACATCTATTTTAAGCATCATCAAAGGGCATGATAAAACTATTCGCAACATACTGGCCTGTATGGTTTCGGGGGGACATGTCTTAGTGGAAGACAACCCCGGCACTGGAAAAACGACCTTGGCAAAAACGATTGCTCAATCAATTAAAGGAACACAGTTTAGCCGCATTCAGTTCACCCCTGATCTGTTACCCTCTGACATTTTAGGAGTATCTATTCTAAATCAAAAAACGAGCGAATTCAATTTTCATCCCGGACCTATTTTTACAAACATCCTGCTCGCGGATGAAATTAACCGCGCATCTCCCAGAACACAGAGTGCGCTGCTAGAGTCTATGGCTGAGCGCCAGGCGACCATCGAGGGTACATGTCATCGTATCGACGGTATGTTTTTTGTGATCGCAACTCAGAATGCTGTTGAATTCAGAGGCACCTACCCTCTCCCGGAGGCACAAATGGATCGATTTACCATGCAATGCTCACTTGGTTACATTAGCCCAGAGGAAGAATCTTCTATTTTAACATCTCAAAATGACGGCCACCCACTTGATCATCATCAGCCATCTGTGAGCTTCGATGAAGTTCAGGATATCATCAATGCTGTCGCGGACATCCGTGTTAGCGATGAACTGAAAGACTATATCGTTGCCCTCACTGGCGCCACCCGTGGGATCGAAGACATCCAGCTATCCGCCAGCCCACGCGCCTCATTGGCTTTGATGAAAGTTTCTCAAGCTCTTTCACTTTTTGAGGGCAAGGATTTTGTCACCCCTGAAACCATCCAACAACTAGCACCCGATATTATAGCACATCGTCTCGTCATCTCACCAGAGGCCAAATTCAATGGCCTTACAGGACGCTCCATCGTCGAGAAAATCATCGAGCAGACTCCTGCACCTATCTAAGTAATTTGTTTCCTATGGCTGCGAGCCGACCATCCCCCTTATTCACAAAGTTGATCCACAGGATCTACTTCAACAACTCAGGTGTCGCCCATTTTTTTAGCCAGAGGGTGCGGCCCGCTGGCATCCTGCTTATCTTGCTGATCCCCTTTTCATGGACGCTGATGCCCATGTACAGCTTAGCCCCCGCCTATCAAATACGTGGCATGATTTTCGCCATGCTCACACTGAGTATTATATGGCTTCTTTTTCGCAGGGCTAGAGTCACTACAACTCGCAGATTACCTCGAGTAGCCACAGCCGGAGAGCCCTTAGAGTATTTTATCGAAATACATAACACTAGCAAACGCACTCTATCAGGAGCTAATTTCTTGGAGATGACTCCAGACAATAGACCTAGTCGCGAGATATTCATCAACTCACGCGAGCCCGGTGAAGAAAAGCGAAACATTTTCGATCGCCTTTTTTGTTATTATCGATGGGAATGGCTTCAAGAAAAGCTGACTCTATTTTCCTGTAAACCTTCGGCCTTTATCAAACCATTACCACCCGGAGCATACACAAAAACACCTTTGAGACTTACGCCGAAAAAACGGGGCATCATCACACTCATAGACCTGCGCATTTTTTTACCTGACCCCCTCGGCATTTTTCAGCGATGCAGTAGTGCCCACTCCAGCGAGGACAAACTTATCGTATTACCACATCGCTATCGTATCCCATCACTACTACTTCCCGGGAGCGCCCGCTTCCAACTCGGCGGCGAAGCATTATCCAACACCATCGGCCAATCAGGGGATTTTACGAGCGTGCGAGAATATCGCCCGGGCGACCCACTTCGCCACATACACTGGAAAAGCTGGGCCCGAACAGGCATACCCATCGTCAAAGAGTATGAAGATGTCTTTTTCCCTCGTTATGGACTTATCCTCGACACCTTTGCCAGTGCTGAGCAGGCCGATCTATTTGAGGAGGCTGTGTCAGTAGCTGCATCATTTGCCGCGAGTATTGACACCCAGGAAAGCCTACTAGATTTGATGTTTATTCATGATGAGGCCTTTGTGTTCAGCTCAGGACGAGGAGAAGACCGAGTTGATAGTATTTTAGAAGTCCTCGCTGGCGTAAACTCCGAGCCACGCACTGACTTTGACGCATTGCAGAAGCTCGTTCTTCAATATAGCGACGAGTTGACTGCTTCCATCTGCGTCTTTACTGGTTGGTGTGATCAACGGCGTGACACTGTGAGCCGTCTTCACCGCGCCGGCATGGAGCTTGTCATATTAGCTATATGCCGCAGCTCTGAAGAAGCAGATGAACTACAAAAGCGCTACCCCTCGCCCCTACCTATCCACTGGCTGCGCGTTGATCATGTCGAAGCAGACCTAGCTACAACTGGAGTATAAGTCACCTTTCTTATGTCAAGCTCACCACCCAAATTACTTGCCGGGATAGCTCTTCTTTATTGGGGCTATCTCACAGGCCATTTGGCTGCTGCGATCCCGGCTGCCATAATTCTTGAGGCTAGGTCTGTCGTCAGTCTGCGTTGGGATTTTAAATATGAATCTTACATCAAGGCATGGCATCTCTGTATTCTCTGTGCAGCGCTCATTGCCACCGTCTCATGGATCGACGGCATGAGACTGGGCAGAATTCACACCCTATTTGTGTGGGCACCATTCATCTTCTTGCCCATTGAGCTAGCCCAACGATTTGGCAACGCAAAAAACATCCCCCTTAGCATCTTCTCTTTTTTTGCGAGAAGAAAAATGCTCTCGGACATCGCAGAAGGCAGAAAAATCACTCCTCGATTATTCAATACCGGCTACCCCTATATCACCATCGTAATCTTAGCTACAGCAAAGGCCAGCCGCCACGATCTCTATCATTACCTCGGCCTATCGATCTTGGTTGGGATTTGTCTCTATGGATACACCAAAAACAATGGCCGAAGACCGGTAGCATGGACCTGCGCATTTATCCTTTTGCTGGCGCTCTCTTGGCTTGGTCAATGGAGCATGTATAAAGTGTTTCGTCACTATCGCGGTGGTGGCCAACAAACCATGCTCAATCAGACCATGTCAGCTACCGAGACAAGAACGAACATCGGCAGGCTTGGTCGGATCAAATTGAATCCTAAAATCCTCTGGAGGATGAAGCTTCACGGTGGACCCAAGCCTGAGCTCCTTCAGTCTGCAACTTATAACGAGTATTCCAAAGCAAGGTGGTTGCACGTACCACCAAAATCAGGCAACTCAAGCAACTATGATGAATTTGGTTACAGGGCTTCCTCCAGTGCTGCCACTGCAGAAGGTCAAAGAGATATACGCTGGTTCTCAACTGATACGCCAACACTCAATGATCAAGCCCCAATCTCCATCATAGGAGAAGTTGATGCCAAAGTAAAAGAGCACCCCCTACCAACACCAAACCATTTCATTGCCATTGGCGACCTAGACGCCGAAGCATCCGTTGAGTGCAACTCGCTGGGAACCATTCGCATGGCTAACCCCAATTATAATGTTATTGAATATGCCGTATGGCTGGGTGCTTTTTCCAACACCGAAGAGCCACCAACAGATCAAGCAGATTCCAACCTTCCTCTAGATTTAAGTGTTCCAACTTCTGAAAGAGATGCCCTCAAACGCGTCTGCACCCAACTGGATCTGTATAACCCTAGTCTAAGCACCGCAGAAAAAATCGAAAAAATAAAGAATTTCTTCATTGATGAATTCACCTACAGCACTCACCTGACAACGCCACGTTTTGACCGCGGAAAGCGCCAATCTTCAATCGGTATCTTTTTAGAAGGTTCTCGAACTGGTCACTGTGAATATTTCGCCTCAGCTACTACACTTTTACTTCGCGAGGCTGGCATCCCAGCACGTTATTGCATTGGCTATGCGGTCAATGAACGCACTGAAGACAAGACCGAGTGGGTTATGCGAGGGCTCCACGCACATGCCTGGTGCCGCGCATGGATTAAGCCCAGTGCCGACAATGACCACAGGGCGGGCAAATGGGTGGATGTAGACCTTACTCCTCCATCCTGGCAATCTATAGAAGCCCATAATCTCGATAATTGGAAACAACGACTTGCCGACAAATGGCAACGCATGAGTGAAGACTTTCTCATATGGCGCACCAAGGAGACGAACAAAAGCAAAGTGTTATACGTATTAACCGCTATTCTCAGTGTGGTTGCTATCTGGGTCAGCTGGCGTTTATGGAGTTCTCGTCAAAGAAAGGAGGATGCATTACTACGCCCCTACAAACGACCAAAAAACGCTCCCCACACCCCACTTCACAAACTAGAGTCCTTGGTGACAAAAAAAATCGGCCGTCGCCCCACGGGCACCCCATTGTGCGAATGGTTGCACGAATTGCTTCTCTTGGATGTAGCAATAGAAAACGAACTCGAAGAATCCCTTCTACCTGCAATAGCACTTCACTCCGCCATTCGCTTTGATCCTGCCATATCATCAGCGAAACAGCATCAGGAACTTGCTCTGCTGAGCAGGCTCATCAAAAGACAGCTCAAACATTACCCGAACTGCAGAAAACCGATACGATAATGGAGCCAGTGTATAGGCATTACATTTCGGCTTGAGTCGCTCTCTTTTTTGAGTTGGAGTTGTTGTATTTAGAGCTATTGTCCCACGCATGGAAGAGACCAGCTCCAAGAAACCACTTATCTATTTTTCCGGCGTTATCCTTGCCGCAGCATTATTTGCGCTATTTCTCATCAAAAAGTGCTCAGTAGACGAGGCCAACTATGACGCCTCCTCAGAGCAGAGCGAGAACTTAGACAGCATTGGTGAACTCAAAAATATAGGTGAGTCCAATGTTGACGAAGCCACGCCAGAGGAACTCATTGGTCAAATTCGTGAAGTTCTCCTCTCTGCAGACAGCGAGAAAAACGCTCAACCCTTGATTGATTATATTGGAAAAAATCATTTTTCTCAATCTCAGCTACAACAACTCAAAAGGCTTGCTGGCAGCTCGGGACTGAAACTTGATTCCTCCAGTCCCTATTCTCGGGTTGAAGGGCATGCTAACCGTTGGTCTCTGAACCTAGCAGACAAGAGCAAGATCCTTATCGATTTGGAAAAAACTGCCACTGGTAAATGGCAAATCAAAAAGATCACCTTGCCCAAGGCCGATGAAATCATTGCCAAGCTCACCACGCCACAGGGTAACAAATCCATCACCCCACCCGCTGCAGTTGATCAATCAGCATTAATAACCATTAGGAAATTTCTCAACGCTATCTCTAAGCTAGATGCTGTCACAGCAGGCAATTACATTGATGGTTCGCAAGTATCTTATGCAACCCTAGCCGGCCTCTGCATTATTTTTGAAGAAGGCGACTACAGCTTACTTAAGGACAAAACGCTTCGAAAAATGTTCCTCAAAGATACTAGCTCTGGATGGTTAGTTCGCCTACGTTCAACGAGCACTGGTGAGCTCGCCATGTTCTCAATCACCAGCAAAAGAGGCAATATTGACTTGCCGTGGAAAATCACTGAAATCAACTTAGACAACCTTCTTTCAAATTACGCACAGCGTAGTCTTGGAGGCGACATTTACTACAGCCCTTTGATCAAAAACCCTAAAGGTGGCGATACATTGGCCATCTATTTTGATCTAGATGCTAAAAACCTCACCAACCGCACCAAGCGACAACTCACCATCGTCGCAAAAATTCTCAAGGTGAGCTTAGACAAAAAACTAACCATCTCAGGTCACACCGACTCCTTAGGCTCTGATCCCTACAACCTCTCTTTATCAAGAGCACGTGCCGAAAAGGTCATGCAGTTTCTTGCTGAAAATGGTATCAACAAGGAGCAAATGGAGATCGTTGGCTACGGCAAATCAAAGCCGCGCCTTCCCAATACCACTGCTGCGGGTGACGACTCCCCCGCAGGCAGGCGCGCCAACCGCCGCGCTGAAATACTACTCGACTTCTAAACCTCTAGCCATGCGTAACAATAAGCCCCAGCCCAGCCAGCAAAGAATTATTTATGGGATTGCCTGCACTTTTTTCGCGGCCATCACAGGCTTGGTCATTTTAGCTTATACGCAAAGCAACAAAGACGCTCGAGCTCCGCTGAAATCACTTGCATCATCTCAGCAGGCAGATGCTCCCCTCGGCTACCAGCTAGCCAGCACACAGGCGTCAACGCCCTTCGATCACCGTTTTATCCAGCTTAGTGCCTTTGAACGGGCAGTCATTCCTACAGCTACACGCATGACATACGCAATGGGAACAAGATACGGTGGACTCAGCTACAATGCTCAACACTTCTGGGACCAAAACCCTATGCGCGGTGGTTACCATACGGGTGATGACATCAATGGCATTGGCGGAATGAATACAGATCTGGGAGACTCCGTTTATGCAATTGCTGATGGTATTGCATACTACCGCGGTGAGCCTTCCCCTAGTTGGGGAAAAACGATCATTCTAGCCCACAGAAATCAACAAGGCGAAATTCTTTTATCGATGTATTCACATCTAAATAATAGCTACGCTGCTTACGGTCAGTTAGTACACCAAAGCGAAGAAATCGGCACTGTGGGAACTGCCAACAACAATTACCCTGCCCACCTGCATCTTGAAATGCGCGACAGCACCGGCATTCACATGGGTCGTGGTTACATCTCGAAGCAGGGCGAGTTTTTAAATCCCTCTCAAATCATTCAAGATGCTATGGCAAAAGCTACGGATAATTTACACCCTTCAATTCTGTCTATTGCTCTCAGAGAGAAGTGGGAACAACATAAAAACCAATTTTTTAAGCTGTGAAAATTATCTATCCACACTTTCATTACACATTAAATTAAATTATCTTACTACTGATAGGTAAGTATCGTAGTAACCAAGACCATTAGTTCCCACATATGAGTGCAGACACATCCGACAGCAATTTCACTCCACCTGAGCTTGATGAAATAGCAGCCCTGCTTCCCCAATTTGAGATTCTATCATTCATAGCCAAGGGCGGCATGGGTGCTGTTTACCTGGCCAAGCAAAAGTCGCTGGATCGTGAAGTCGCGATCAAGATACTGCCTCGCAGCTTTGGTCAGGACGAATCATTCCGTTCTTCCTTCGAAGCTGAGGCCAAGAGCATGGCCAAGCTTAACCACCCCAATCTCACGGGCATTTATGATTTTGGTCAAATTGACGGCATGCTCTACATCGTCATGGAAATGGTTCATGGGCAATCACTTTACCATGCCTCCTATGGCAAAACCATTGATCAAGCAGAGGCTGGGCGCATTATCTGCGAGATTTGTCATGGTCTCGACAACGCTCATCAACAAGACGTTCTTCACAGGGACATCAAACCTGCCAACATCTTACTCAATGATCAATTATCACCAAAAATTAGTGACTTTGGTCTAGCCCGCCCCGTTGGAGATCACGAATCAGACACAGCTTTTGGCACTCCAGGATACACCGCGCCAGAAGTATTACATAACCCAAGCGCAGTTGACGAAAGTACGGATCTTTATTCCGTAGGAGTCATGCTTTATGAGCTATTAACCAGCAAACTCCCTGAAAAGCCTTACATGCCAGCAGCAACCCTGGTTGGCTGTGATACGAGATTCGATGATATTGTGCGCAAGGCAATGAACGCAGATCCTATTCTGCGCTTCCG
>JAQXBQ010000229.1 GCA_029252325.1 Akkermansiaceae bacterium | reverse complement strand
CATTAAGCTGCTGGCACCGCTAAAAAGCATCTACAATCGCTGTATCAAACGCCGGTTGGCAGTATAGGTGGTCTTAGCGCGGCTCGGGCTTCAGGTATACTAGTCATTAGCCGGGTTTTCGCTTGCAGGGCGGGGGAGTTTGGCTATTTTTCGCCTCCGTGATTACAGCATCTCATGTGCTATCTATCGCAGCCCCTTTCTCAATCTTAATTCTCAATCTTAATTCTCAACTCAAAAAATCATGTCAACTGCAACAGAAGAACATACGCATACATTCCAAGCCGAGGTGCGTCAGCTCCTCGATATCGTTATCCACTCGCTCTACACAGACAAAGAGATCTTCGTCCGTGAGCTTGTCTCAAATGCCTCAGATGCGCTTGAGAAAATGAGACTCAAGCAGCTCACTGAAAAAGAGGTTTTCGAGGCGGACAGGGAGCTGGGTATTGAAATCACTACTGACGAGGAGGCTAAGACACTGACCATTTCTGACAGTGGTATCGGCATGAACAATGAGGAGCTCATTGAGAACCTCGGCACGATTGCTCACTCAGGCACCAAGGCCTTCCTCGAGAAGATGAAGGAGCAGGGGGACTCAAACGCTGACGTCATCGGTCAGTTTGGTGTTGGATTCTACTCAGCATTCATGGCTGCCGACAAGGTAGACGTGCACACCCACTCATGGGAAAACGGCACAGGTGGCCAAACATGGACGTCCGATGGCGCCAGTGGATACAGTATTACCGACAATGCAGAGGCAAAGCGCGGTTGCAGTATCGTGGTTCACCTGAAGGAGGGTATGGAAGAATTCTCTCAGGATGCACGAATTAAGGCCATTCTTGAGAAATATTCCAATTTCGTCTCTTTCCCAATCACACTCAATGGTGAGCATATTAACAAAGTCGAGGCTCTCTGGCTGAAAAGCAAAAAGGACATCAGCGAAGATGAATACAAGGAGTTCTACAAGTTCACCGCTCACGCTTTTGATGATCCGCGTTACACCATGCACTTCAGTGCTGACGCGCCGCTTTCCATCAATGCGCTGCTATTCACACCGACAGAGAATACCGAGCAATTTGGCATGGGCCAGATGGAGCCGGGAGTTTCGCTCTACTGCCGTAAGGTGCTGATTGATGCTAAGCCGGACAAGCTCTTGCCTGAGTGGTTGCGCTTTTTGAGAGGGGTTATCGACAGTGAGGACCTACCACTCAATATCTCCCGTGAATCCATGCAGGACAGTGCTTTAGTGCAGAAGCTCAACGGCCTGATTACCAAGCGCTACCTCAAGTTCCTGGACAAGGAGGCCAAGAACAACAACGAATCTTACCTAGAGTTCTACAAGAAGTTCTCCCGTTTCCTCAAGGAGGGCATTGCCACAAGCTACGAACACCAGGCTCAGCTAGCTGGTTTGTTACGCTTTGAGGCATCTCTTACTGACCCGGGCGAGTTGACCAACTTCGCACAATATGTCGATCGGGCAAAAGAGGAGCAGGAAAACATCTATTACCTGACTGGAATGTCACGAGAGGCCATTGAATCAGGACCATACCTGGAGGCATTCAAGGCCAGGGGGCTTGAGGTTTGCTTCTTCACTGAGCCAGTTGATCAATACGTCATGGAGGCATTGCCAGAATT
>JAQXBQ010000219.1 GCA_029252325.1 Akkermansiaceae bacterium | reverse complement strand
CGGACAAACTCAAGGCTTAACTTCCCGTCATCTATTGGCGTCACGGTTACCGGCTCGCTCTTGGCGCGGTATCTTGGCTGAGCCTCCAGCTTACAGCTTGATGTGATCGCTTTGTTCACCCAGCTAAACGTGCCGACAGTGCACTGCTTAATGTAAAGCCCCGGTGTCTCAGGCTGATCCCAACCGACGATGAGTTGATTGTTCTCCGGGTTTTTACCCACCACCACATAAGCCATGCCTTCCCGCGGGGAAGCGACACCATGACCCTTGCGCTGACCAAGCGTGTGCAGATGAAGCCCACGATGCTGACCAAGTACCTTGCCATCCAAATCGACAATCTCACCCGGGCTATCTGGCACGTAATGGCTTAGGAAATCACCCATCTTAATATTGCCAATAAAGCAGATGCCTTGGCTGTCCTTCTTGCCAGCAACGGGCAGATTAAATCTCTTTGCGACCTCCCTCACCTCAGGTTTGAGCATCTCACCACAGGGAAAGCGTGCATGCCTTGCCTGCTTCTGCTCCATCAACGCAAGAAAATAGCTCTGGTCTTTATTCGGATCCGATCCACGTAAAATATCAGCCGTGCCATCACTGCGCTCACGGCGGCGCGCATAATGCCCCGTGCCCACCGCCTCGAAGCCCTGGGACAAAGCGTAATCTAAAAATACGCCAAACTTCATCTCCCGGTTGCAGTAGACATCTGGATTGGGCGTGATGCCGTCGCGATAGCCCGCCAGCAAGTAATCAACAATGCGGTCGCGATACTGGTCAATCAGATCTACCACGCGGAATTCAATCCCCAGCGTCTCGGCCACCGCATGCGCGTCCTCGACATCCTGCTCCCAAGGACAGTCGCCGGCAATACCTTCATCATTGATCCAGTTCTTCATGTAGCCACCCGTCACCTCATGCCCCTGCTCCAATAAAAGAGCGGCAGCAACGGCTGAATCAACACCTCCAGAGAGGCCTACGAGAATCTTCGACACGTCAGATTCATAAACGCCAATCTCCAAACGCCAAATACCAAATTGCTAATGCGCCAAGAAATTCTGAAAAAACCTGTCAATTCCTGCCAAAAAAAGTTACCTCGCCTGCATGTCGGAACCTACTCAGACCGAGGACACTTCAGCGAATGATACCCAAATTGATATTCAGACTGATGAAGAATCTACCAAGAAGTTTTCTCCATTTGCTGGCTGCTCAATCTTTATCATCGCAGGAGTTTTAGCCGCCAGCATGGTTGGTTTCACCGCGTGGTCGTATTTTAAAGTGAAAGACACCATCGCTGAATTCACTGATGAGTCTCCTCAATCCATCCAGCAGATAGAACTTAGCGACCAAGAATCAGCACAGGTTGCACTCAAGGAGAAGCTGATCGGCTTCCGTCACAACATCGAGGCAAAGCACAAAGCGCATATCACATTGGATACCGCTGAGATGAACCTCGCCATCGCCACCTTCGAGATTCTCAAGCCGCACCGCGATCATCTCTTCATCAGCTCCATTGTGGATGACCGCATCGAGGCAAAAATCGCCTTTCCGGTAAAAGCAGGCATGGGCACAGACGGAATGCGCTTCATCAATGCTACCATCATGATCAAGCCTGAGCTCGTCGAAGGCGCAGCCTTCCCTCGCATCACCTCGGTCAACTCAAGCACAGGGGCCGAAGTCCCTGAACAGTTTCGCCACTTCATCTCCGAGACCCTACTTCATCCCATGAAAGAAGACAAAGAGCTTGGCCCCATCTTCAGCGGCCTCTCGGACGTATCCATCGAGGGTGATGCCCTCGTCCTACACAACGACCCCGACTATCAAATAAGCACTCAACCCAGCGAAGAGAAAAAACAATCCATGTTCGAGCGCCTGATGACGGGCTTTGCCATCATTGCAGTATTCTTCCTTGCTATCGTGTCACTGATCATCATCTTATCCCGCCGTAAGGCAAAAAAATCTTAAGCCATTCAATCTTTTTATTATGAACATCAACGAAAACTTCCTCAAACTCAAAGCCGGCTACCTGTTTCCAGAAATCGGCCGCCGTGTCAGTGGCTGGACTGAAGCCAATCCAGACAAAACTTCCAAGCTAATCCGCTGTGGTATCGGTGATGTCACCGAGCCCCTCCCACAAGCTGTGCGTGATGCCATGCATGCCGCTGTCGACGAGCAAGGTGAGCGTGACACCTTCCGCGGCTATGGCCCAGAGCAAGGCTACGACTTCCTTCGCGATGCAATTGTTGAAAACCAATTCGCTGGCCTCAATATCTCCGCTGATGAAGTCTTCATCTCAGACGGCTCCAAATGCGACACCGGCAACATCCTCGACATCTTTGGCCATGGCAACAAGATCGCCATCACCGATCCCGTCTACCCCGTTTACGTCGACACCAACGTCATGGCAGGCAACACCGGCGATGCCGATGAGAACGGCGCCTACGAAGGCCTGATCTACCTCCCCTGCACCGCTGAGAATGGCTTTGTCCCCGCTATACCATCCGAGAAAGCCGACCTCATCTACCTCTGCTACCCGAACAACCCAACAGGCACCACGGCCACCCGCGAGCAGCTCGAAGCCTGGGTCGCCTATGCCAAAGCCAACGATGCCATCATTCTCTATGATGCCGCCTATGAAGCCTTCGTACAGGACTCCACCATCCCTCGCTCCATTTTTGAGATCGAGGGCGCTCATGACTGCGCCATCGAATTCCGTTCATTCTCCAAGAACGGCGGCTTCACCGGCGTTCGTTGCGCCTACACCGTCATTCCTAAGACACTCACTGCAACCACATCCACAGGTGAGCCAGTCAGCCTACACTCGCTTTGGAACCGCCGCCACGCCACCAAGTTCAATGGAGCCTCTTACCCCGTTCAGCGCGGAGCCGCTGCCGTGTTCTCGCCCGAGGGCAAGGCACAGGTGAGTGCCCTCATCGAGCACTACATGGGCAATGCCGCGCTGCTGCGTCAGGCTTGTCAAGATGCAGGCCTCACCGTCTTCGGTGGTGAGAACGCACCCTACGTGTGGGTCCAGTGCCCTGATGGCGTCGACTCTTGGGGCATGTTCGACAAGATGCTCGAGGAGGCGCAAGTCGTCATCACGCCGGGTGCCGGTTTCGGTGCCGCAGGTGAGGGCTACTTCCGCATCTCCTCGTTCAACACCCGTGAGAATGTCCAGGAAGTCTGCCGGCGTATTGCCGCTCTCTAGAGCGATTACCTGATTCAAATCATCCAACAAAAAAGCCCTGCTGATATAGCAGGGCTTTTTTTGAGTTAGTTTTACGAAGATTCCTAGGTGTGTAATGCGCTACTTTTTTGCTTTGCCCGTCTTCACCGAGTGCCAAGCTTGGATTGCCTTGGTCATGCGCTGCACGACTTGAGGACGCTCGGCAGATAGCTCATTTTTCTCGTGAGGATCGTCCTTCAGGTTATAGAGTTTTACTGGCTTCGTGTCCCATACGTGCAGCTTGTGGTAGTGGGTCGTGTCTTTGCCGCGATAGCGCAGCAGTAGCTTCCAATCTCCCTCGACGCACCAGAGATACTGCAACGTGCCATCGGGATTGCCAGGAGTCATATTGTGTGATGCATTACACACCCCGAACACAGCCTTCCGTTCCTTGCGGGATTTTTCATCGAGCAGATCAATCCCTAGCAATCCCTTGGGTGCTTCGATACCGGTAGCGGCTGCAATCGTGGGAAACAAGTCAATGGCATGGGCAAAGTCCGGAGAGCGCTCCGGCTTCGCCTTGCTCGGCCATGACACCATGATAGGGGTGCGGATCCCATTTTCATAAGGGCTGCTTTTAGACCGTTGCGCGTAGCCGCCCCATAGCTTCTGATTCGGATCATCGGCATTGCTGCTAGGAGCCGCCCAGCCATTGTCACAAATGTAGAGCACGACCGTATTCTCAGTCAGGCCACGCTGCTCAATGGCACCTAACAACTCACCACAAGTTTCGTCAAACCACTCACACATCGCGTAATACTTGGCAACATCCAGGGCACGCCCCGACTTACTGTATTTTTTCAACAGTCTCTGCGGAGGATTGTGCGGCGTGTGCGGTAGGAAAGGTGCATACCAGAGCAGAAATGGTTTCTTCTCAGCCACTGCCATATCGATAAAATCAGTCACCGGCTTCAGACCCTGCCTCCCAATTTTCAACCCGACATCCCCGTGCCTTCCATCGCGTTTAGGATCCCCGTGGGTCATGCCATGGGTAAAGCCTCCATCCTGATAGGAGCCTTCCCACCACTTACCAGACTGGTGCGTGAGGTAGCCGTTCTCCGTAAGCATTTTGATAAAGCTCGGATGCTTGTGAAAGGCCGCACGCAGCGGCATATCCAGCTCGGCACGCTGATTTTTCCCGTCGACATCGTTGCCGGTGATCCCGTGCTCAAAAGGGTAAATGCCCGTTGCCATCGATGCCATTGAGGGGCGGCACAGGGGGGCCGCGACATAACCACGGCTAAAGACCACGCTGCGATCCGCCAGCTTGTCTAAGTGAGGCGTCTTGATCTCTGGGTGACCCATGAAGCCGTAATCCGTCCAGGCCTGGTCATCACTGAGAATAAAAACAATATTAGGCGGCTGCGCTACCGCGTCCGAGAGCTGAATAAGTGCGAGCCAACTTAGAATGGTGAGCTTTTTTAGAGTATTAATCATGATGATTTGTGCTTTGAAACGACATTGTCCGGCTCGCGCTCGGCTACGTTATTAGGTATTTAGAGATTAATACAAAATAATCTGTTGGCTTCTTACACGAAGCTAAGAAGTGAAATACTCATCCTAAGTCGAGTTTATAGCATTTGCCAATCTAACAACACAGCTGCTTGGCCACGATACTGACCAGCCTCATCTATCAAATTCCAAACAACAGATTTTTTCACCATAAATCGCCTACCACTGGATGATACTCGTACACCTTGGTAATTATCGATATAGCCCTTCTCTGCCACTTCCTTGAGTAGTCGTTGCCTTTCCTCTCTTCGTTGAGGCTCTGCCGACAATCTGGACGGCAAGCTGATAAGCTCATCCCAATTCAGCTCGAACAATTCAAGCGCAACGCGATTCCCATAATTAAAGATCGGATCAGAGTCATCATTATGAGACAGAACGCAAAACTTCGCTTCAAACAATGCTTGGTCCAAATCAGCCTCTGCATCAGCCTCTGAATCTGCCTCTGCATCGGGCTCAATAAGATGTTTGCCCGTTACCTGTAAAAAGCTCGATAAGATAAGATGTGCCTGCTCACTACGATTATAATCCATCATCGAAAGGTATATTACTGCTCATGAGCTTTATGGATTTCAATGAATCTCAGCTACTTCAGACATCACATTCAAAGACCTTTCCAAACAGGAGTGCTCTAGGTTAACGCCTCTAGCAAAGCTTGAGCCACAGCGGCAGACGATCCAGGATTCTGACCTGTGATGATCAGTCCGTCTGTCAGCACTAGTGACGTCCAGTCATCCGCCTTTTGATATAGCCCACCTGCATCGGCGAGCTCATCCTCGAGCAAGTATGGCACCACGTCCGTAAGTCCTACTGCGGCTTCCTCAGAATTACTAAATCCCGTTACCTTCTTACCCTTCACCAACACCTCTCCCGCCGCATCTTTCGCTTTTAGAAGCACAGCAGGAGCATGGCAGACTGCAGCCACAGGCTTACCTGATGCAATAAATGCCTCGATCAGTGCAATTGAATGGGTATCGGCATGCAAATCCCACAATGGACCATGTCCACCGGGGTAAAACACCGCATCAAAATCATCTGCGCTGACATCAGCTAGAACGGTCGTGTTGGCCAATGCCTGCTGTGCTTCTTGGTCTGAATCAAAACGACGTGTATCATCAGTTTGAAAATCAGGCGCGGAGCTCTTCGGGTCTAGTGGCGGTTGCCCCCCACTTGGTGATGCCAGCACGAGTGATACACCTGCATCCCTTAGTCGATAATACGGACTGGCAAATTCCTCCAACCAGAAACCAGTCTTCTCACCCGTGTCCCCAAGCTGATCATGTGATGTTAAAACGATAAGCACTTTCATAGTGTTACTAGTTTGCACGCATTTGCTGACTTGTCATCTCATTCGAGCTATAAATTGAGTGCATACCTAAATGTCTCACATGAATACAACGAAAGAGAATCTCGATAACCTATCCCCTATTGTGTCACAATTAGCTGACTATTTTCGCGATGATTTTTGGGGCTGCCAGGACAGCCTCAACTCATACTTCGGAGTCTTTACGTCCTCAGCCTGATATACGGTGATGCTTTCTGGGCTGAAATCAATTTGATACCAGTTGTTACCCTCATTCTGCATACCTTTGAGATTCAAATGGTGGCGGTTACCAATCTTTTGATATGCCCCACGATGATCGTGGCCATTTAACCACATCACTACATTAGGAAACTTATCGAGCAAAGTTGTCATCTCCGCTGCGTTGAAAAGCGTATGCCCGCCATAGGGCTTATGCATCGGGTAATGGCACATAATAACAGTAGGCTCTTTTTTATTAAGTGCATCTGTAAGCACGTCTTTCAGCCACATCATTTGCTTCTCAGAAATTCCTGCGCTCCAAATCCCGCGAGCAGGCCCCTTCAACGCATCGTAATGAGCTTTCGCCAGCTTGTATTCCTCGGTCTCGATATCGTGATTGAGATGACTCACATCGCCATCCAACACGATGAAACGATATCCCTTGTGGGCAAATTCATAGTAGGCCTTGTCCTTGAATCCAAATGCACGGTAGACACTCGCAGGCTTACTCAGCCCATCCGCATCTTTGTAAGGCACGTAATAATCATGATTCCCAAGCACCTCGTAATTCGGCACATTCAGGGTGTCCCAGGCTGCAAGGATATCGCGGGTATGCTTCCAACGCTTTGGCTCTTTCTCGATCGTTTCTTTGGGAAATTTTCCATAATCAATATCGTCCCAGTCAATGATATCGCCCAGAACCACGCCCCAGTCCAATTCGCGCTGATTCCAATGTGAAATGGCATTTTTGATACGGGCGATTCCCTCCCTCGGCTCACGTGCTCCCCGAGGGTTTGTGTCCGCATATTGTATGTCAGCAACGGCAGCAATGGAAAATGATCCCACTTGCTTGTCTTGCTCACCAGCCATCACTGCTGTGGTTAGAATCGATCCCAAGCTAAGTAATTTAGCAAAGGGGTATATACATTTGATCACATTCATAGTTACGTTGTTCGTTGAGCTTCCCTTACATCCGCACATCACATTTAAAATTTCGCAGATAAGATCTCGCATTCAAGATTAGTGCCTCTACCCGGAAAGAGCAACTCCAAGCGCAATCAAAACGAGGTGGCCCAAGCATCCTCAGGGGATAAGCTCATTGGGTATTGCTTGAGCATTAAGTTTCCTGAGCTGTTTCATGTATTTCTCTGCCAGTCGCATCTCTCCCACCAGGCTGCACGATGAAATAATCCCCAGGTAAGCCTCTACCTCATCTGGATAGTAATGAATAATCTTAGCGTATTCATCGATAGCATCGTCGTAGCGCTCTTGCTCAATGTATCTGCGAGCCAGAAGATAAGTCAACGCGGGCTTACCAAACTTATGATCCGGAAATACAAGTCCAACAATGAGACCACTAAGATAGCCAGTGGTAGGCTTCACCGTCTCAGGGATCAGTAGGAGTATAGCTACGACTAGACTAACTAAGGAAAAAATCACAAAGGGTAAGGCTTCATAAGAATCGGGCGTGTAAACAGCTCCACGCGCAGATACACCTTTGATTAATATAGCAAACATAATAAAGAACGATGCTGAGCAAAGCCACCGGAAAATGGTAAGTGGTTTATTTGAATGATCGCCCATTACATGGAGGTGATTTGAATCTACAGTGATAGCTTATCAAATTCTCTCTTTTTACCAACTTGTAAATTCGCTACGCTATACCCATGAGAATCATCGCCTTCGCACCAGAATTGAGAACTCTTATTCTCTTCGGCTTCGTCATTGCTCACGGCTATGCAAACGCGCAAACCAAATGGAAAAAGCACCTCATCATGGAACAAGGTCACTGCAACTCGGCACTGGCTATCGATGTTAACAACGACGGCAAACAAGATGTGATTGCCAGTTTCAACGGCAAGGTAAGCTTATTCATTGCCCCCGACTGGAAGAAGGAGATCATACTTCATCAGTTCGAGAGTGCAGTAGCGGGTTGTATTCACAGCACAGCCATCGACGTTGATAACGATGGAGATCTTGATTGGGCAGGATCACTAGCTCACCATCACCCCTTCTGGTTAGAAAACCCAGGCCCCAATGCATACAAAAACACATGGGCACGGCGTATCATCGATCCAGAAATCACTGGGATCCATTGCCTGCTGACTTCAGACATCGATAATGACGGCAGGCAAGATTTGGTCATTAATAATTTTTTACCCGACCAAGGTATTGCCGACTCCATGGCATGGTTCAGTATACCCGAGAATGTATATACCGCAGAGAAATGGCAGCGCTATATCTTTGCTGACGGTGACGCACGCGGTGGTAGCCACTACATGAGTGCCGCCGATATCGATGGTGACGGCTGGAAAGAAATAGCTGTTGGCGCAAAAGGCAAACCATTCAAAGATGGCAACTGGTTCGCATTCTGGAAAAACCCAGGCAAAGAGGGTATCAAGAAACCATGGGAAAAAGTCATTTTAGCTGAAGATCAACTGGCTGCGACAAACATCCTTGGAGCTGACATCAATGGTGACGGCAAAGTCGACTGGGTTGCCAGCCGAGGTCATGGCGTGGGAGTTCTATGGTTTGAAAATCCGAGCTGGAAAATTCACGAGATTGACACTGAAATCAAACAACCACACAGCCTTACCGTAGCTGACCATGACCAAGATGGCGACCTCGATGTGGCTAGCTGCGGTTTCGAGAGTGAATGGGTGCGCTGGTATGAAAACGACGGCACAGGTAACTTCACCATCCACACCCTTGATGAAGCTCAACAAAGCTACGACTTACGATCAATTGACATGGATGGCGACGGTGATGACGACTTATTGAACGCCGGGCGTGGTTCCAAAAATGTCGTCTGGTATGAGAACTTGCACAAATGAGCCCGCCATCCGTTTTGATGTCTTGTTTATTTTATGTTTTGAAGCTGTGGCAGTAATACGACCGCCATTGGAATGAAATAAACTCCATTAATGAGGATAGCCGCCCATGAAATTTTTCTTCTTTCTGAAAGCTTCAAGGAACAGATACCAAGTATAAAGCCTCCCCCAGTAAGAGCTAGTACACACAACAAAATTATAACAGATTCATAAGTCCTGATATGCAGCATGCTTAATAGATTTTCGTTTCCGATAAAATTGAATTTTTCAAAATGGGTAATGCCAACAATACAAACTACCCAAGATAGCACCCCATTGACTAAACTTATTATTGGTAATTTATTTTTC
>JAQXBQ010000207.1 GCA_029252325.1 Akkermansiaceae bacterium | reverse complement strand
GCTATGCTCTCCGCCTTGGAGAAATCAATTCCGCTTATTGCTACATCCGCCACCACTAGACGGGATAGCATCAATGAAAGTGTGATGGTGAATAGTATTTTCATTTTTATCCAACAGTTAAATAGACGTGAGGTGGTAGTCTATAAAATGGAAGGAAGGTGGTCGAATGTAAAGTTGCTAGTTGTGCAAATTAGCAACTTTTTAGGTTTCCAATACCCACTAACTAACTGCACACCAATATTTTACACTCAATAAAAAACATTCAATAAACACATAATTGTTAGTATTTTCTCATTTATTGTTGATTATTTTTTGTTAGGGGGTTAACTTGTGGTATGTGTTCAAATGAGTATGTAAATAAAAGCGGTGGCAGTCCAGCCAAATCAAAGGCAGACCAGCTACCAACAACACTCACTGAGAGTGTGTTTTGGAAAAACTATCTGAGTCTTCTTGCTAAGCGAAAAATTCCTCAAATTCAGTATAATTATTATGGTAGGCATCTTGAGCGATGGGGTAACTACCTAAGAGGAAATGGTATATCAAAAACAGATACAGTCGAGGCTGCCACTGTATTGGCCTGGGTAGATTCCATGGGTGTAGTGATGGAGACTTGGCAGATCAAGCAGGCAATCCGTGCTGTTTGCTGGGCACATCGAGATGTTATTAAGAGTGATTGGGCAGAGGTTATCAGCTGGGAGTGTGTTAACAATCATGTTGATCGATTTGAGCCACTGCACGAAGACCTAACAAGGCAGATCTCGAAAGAAGAACGTCTTGCGTTGCTGCGTAAGGCTGGGGTTGAGGTAAGCATGCGGTCGAAAGCTAAAAATGGTAGTGAAAGGGTGAATGGAGATGATGCTTCGCTTCGCAAGCAGTATGACGAAGTAGCAGATGATGTTGCTGCTTGGCTGGAAGACTTAATCGGTAAGTTGCGTGTGAGAGGTTATGCACTGAGGACTGAGAAGACGTATCTTCGATGGTCTCTTGATTTTTTTCGATGGTGTCACGGCCATGGAAAAATGCACAAACCAGATGAAGCTGACGCAACACAGTATCTGACTTATCTCGCGGTTGAGCGTAATATTGGTGTGAATACTCAGAAGCAGGCACTGAGTGCCTTAATTTTTCTTTATAAGTCAGTTTTTCTGATTGGGGAAGTTAGCTTTGGTGAGTTTTCTCGAGGTGCGGGAAGGAAATCATTGCCTGTTGTATTAACGGAGTCAGAGGTGGTTTTGGTTCTTGGTCAAATGAATGGTGTAGCGCAGCTTATGGCAAAATTGATGTATGGTGCGGGTCTTAGGCTGATGGAGTGTATGCGACTGAGGGTGAAGGATATTGACTTCGGCAATGGCTATATTGTGGTGGTGATGGGTAAGGGAGGGAAATCAAGGCGGACTCCCCTGCCCCACTCGCTAATCAATGAGCTTAAGGTTCAAATTGCGAAGGTAAAGGAGCTACAGCTTGATGATGTGAAATCTGGTGTTGCCGGGGTGTGGATGCCTGGTGCGATGGCTCGAAAAGATCCTAATGCTGCCAAGTCACTGGGCTGGATGTGGTTATTTCCTAGTCAAAAGCTCTCCAAGGATCCGCGCGCTCAGGTAATAAGACGACATCATATGAATGAAAATATAGTGCAAAAATCGATCAAGAAAGCAGTCGCACAAACCAATATTGTGAAACGAGTCAGTTGCCATACCCTAC
>JAQXBQ010000183.1 GCA_029252325.1 Akkermansiaceae bacterium | reverse complement strand
CTCGAATTTGCCTTCCCAAGTGTCTTTGGCATCGTTGAGGTAGGAACCGAGGTTGAGATGGCCGCCTCGCTGAAGAGTTTGTAAGGCATCGTAAGAACCGTCATCTCCGAAATATGAGGAGGACGTCCAGGTGTCCGAGCCGCCCACGGTGGTGATGGCGGAGTCAAAGATCTCGGCGGTAGTCCCGCTGAGTCCGGCGCCTGTGCCATCGAACTTTTCCTCCACGACGATGATCGAGGTTGCGGAGGAAGCGAACTGGGCGCTGGTGAGAGCGACAGCGACGAATGTGGCATACGTAGGTATGCGACTCTGTTTGAATATGTTTAATTTCATATTATTTTGGTGGTTTTTCATAATTATTGCTAGAGATTTGTTTTTTTTAGGTGGATGATCGAAGGAGCTTATCATGGGGTGATGAGGGAGTTTGTTCATCAAAGTTGCCTAATTGGTCTGCAAATATAGGCGAGTAATACATTTTTGTCTTGTGGTTTTGGCGCATGTTTTGGAGGATTTGCGACATACCTTAACCTCCTTGCTTTTAAGGAATTGGTGTTACTTGTCTATGGTGAAGAGGATGGATTTGTGGGATCTTGGCGGCGTGGTGGGTTATCACTGATTTCGATAGGTTTTCGGAGACTTGCCAATTTCCCGTGTGAATACATTGGTGAAGTAGCTGTGGTCGCAAAAGCCGCAGTCGTGGGCAACCTGGGTAATGGTGTCATTTTGATGATTCCTCAGCTGGAGGCAGGCCCGGTAAAGCCGATATTTAGTCACATATTTCAGAGGGGTGATGTGGAATAGCTTCTTGAACTGCCGCTCGAACTGGCTTCTGGAAAGATAGGCTTTGGCAGCCAATTCATCGACGGTGATCCGCTGGGCATAGGAGTGGTGGATGAAATTCATGACCTCTTCGAATTGGTGATAATGTCGTGGCATCGGACCGGTATCGCTGCAGTTGCGCAGAGTTCCTGCAAGGCCGATGACCTCACCCTGATGATCAAACAAAGGAATTTTAGTGCAAAGATACCATAGAAGCAGACCCTCGCTACTCGGGACGAGCTGAATCTTATCTATCAGGGGTTGGTGGGATTTCATGACCTGCTGGTCCTCGTCCATATATTGTTGGCCGATGCTGGGTTCAAAGACTTCAAGGTCGGTCTTGCCGATAATTTCCGATTCATGTGTGAGGCCACACTGGTGGAGAAAAGCTGGGTTCGCCCTGACAAATTGGCCTGTGCTGTTCTTCATGAACAGCTGGACATCCGGCATAAGCTCAAAGAGCTCCGGTGACGCGGACTGGTCGTCTAGTGTTTTGAAAAACTGGTTCTGTAGGACTTCAGGGTTCATCATCATGGTAGAACGTAAAAATAAGAAGCGTTGATAGACGCTGCTACTATTTCTACGATCTCGTTCGTTCGCTTAGCTTCATTTTCTGTGGATGCTCTGTGTTTTTTATGAAGTTTTTACCAAATGGGTAATTATTACATTAACATCTTAGCTGTTGGACATCATGGTATTATA
>JAQXBQ010000168.1 GCA_029252325.1 Akkermansiaceae bacterium | reverse complement strand
CGTCGCTACGAGCAAACATCAGCAAGGTTCCCTGCCCGCGTAATTTAAACAGCGGCAAACGACCAAGGATATAATCTAGAGCATAATAAGTCACATAAACCATGCCCTTCATGGCATTATGATCCTCATTCATACCCGACCCCTCCGTTCCGGGATCGACAACCTCAGCCTGTTTCACTTCACGCCCGAGCAGCTTAGCGAAGAGCCCCTTGAGCTGCTTCAGCTCCGGCAGAATACGGAAGTTATACTCGTAGCGACGACAAATCTTGTAAGGCTGCTTATAGAGCGCCTGCGCCACCAGATCACCGATCGTGCTCTTGCCCGAGCCATCAGGACCGAGCAACACTACCAAGCCACTCATTGGCGGACTCCAGTGCTGACTTAAATTGGTGAAAAAGAACTCAGAGGCTTCTGGAGACCTCCAGGTCTGCCCAGCCTTGACGCTTTCTCGAATCTCCGGAACCAGTGCCTCAACCACCTCCCAGTTGTCCCCCTGGCATGCTGAGAGCAGATTTTCTGTCAGCCCCTCACCAAGCACCCCTCGGACGCCCTTGCGAAATGACTGAGCATCCTCACGAGCTCCAGTTGCTACTTCTTCGCGTGAGTTCTCCTTGAAAGTTGGATGTCTGGTCAGCTCCTTCAGCAGTGCCACAGCAGCACCAAAGCCGGCAGGGACATCGTTCACCCCAGCAGCATTTCGCTTCCGAGCCTTGAGTCCGTAATCACCATCAGCGATCGAATAAAAACGATGATGGCAGCCACTAAAAAAATCAATCGGCAGATAACGATACTCTGGTCCTGAGCTGATTAACATACAGCAACGATAGGCAAATTTGTCGACAATTCTCACCACCGACCAGCCTTCTTGCTTAGCCGCCTTTCTTAAGGCTCGCTCGGCACGGTCAAGGTCTTCATCACGAATCAGCAGATCAATATCATAACGCGTGTAGTCAGGAAGCCCCTCACTACCTCGCAACACCGCCCAATCCACTTGGCTGAAATTTAACTCATTGAAAAACTTCCGCACCAATGGTCCGATTTCAACATCGGGCGGGATGACATCACCAGTCACATCGTATTTGAATTTGCTCTGCTCCACTTATTATAAATGTTGGTATCTTTAAGCCTTACCCGCTTCAACCGCGGCCCAGAAATGCTTGGCAAAATGCTCAGGCGTCCAGCTTTGAATGATCTCACGTGAACCTTCCGCCATCTGTTCCCGATGCTCAGGATCTGCAGCCAAACGAGTCAGTGCATTCTCGATCGAGCTCACTTCATGCGGATCAAACTTGAATCCATTGACTCCGTCTTGCACCAAATCATAAGCAGCACCCACAGTCTGTGAAACACCAATTGGTAAGCCACAAGCCATCGCCTCATTCACCACCAAGCCCCACTGTTCCTGCAGTGCGGGGTGGATAAAAGCTCCCGCAAAGGCATAACAAGCAATCAATTGATCAAACTGCTGAAAACCTGCAAAAACAACTTCCGGAATTGAATGCTCAGCCACTTGCGCACGGAGAACATCCTCATCAGGACCCGTGCCAAGAATGATCATCCTCCAGCCCTCTGGATTCTTTTGCCGATACAAATGATACGCTGATAGCAAACGCGGTAAATTTTTTCTGTCGATAAAGCGACTCGAGACCAGAAAATAAGCCTTACTTTCATCCAGCCCAGGCAACTCAAGAAATGGCTCAGGATTCTTGCGCGCAGCCTCAGCCGCCTGCCAAAACCGCTCATTATCCACCACGTCATAGCGGTCAAAAATCAATTCAGGCTTCATGCCCAACTGCTCAAGATAAGCACGATGAGGTGAGCCACCACAGAGTGCACT
>JAQXBQ010000160.1 GCA_029252325.1 Akkermansiaceae bacterium | reverse complement strand
TTGGCTCAGCAGAGCCTAATCATATCGCGAATAAATTGACGCCATAAGTAGAAAAGGCCGCGCATTGTGTAGCGGAATTGCTTATCGCAAACAGGGGTGATGATGCCTTGCTCTAGATTATGATCAATCTGGCATTGGAGTTCATACTCTAAATCTTGCTCGAGCTGGTCTGGGTCTGGGATGCTCAAGTCATCGTCTACAAACCCTTGTTTATGTAGGAAGCTGCCGTGCTGTTGGAGTAATTTGACAACACACTCGTTGACACAACTGATTTGATTCCAGTGCGTGGAGGGGGAGGGTTTGAGAGTTGGAGAAAATGGAAAATTAGTCGTTCGCCATATTCCATTCGCAACGTCTTTTGAGGTGATTGTAATATATGAAAAAGTAGCACTGGCTTGCTCACAGAGACAGAGAGAGGCAACCGATTTTTTTTCGGCATTCCAGTAAAGTTGATAAAGCTGATCCACTCCACCAAGATTCCAACCACAATTACTGATATGTTCAAAGCCGGAGCTTTCTAGGGTGTTCACATATTCATGAGCATTAGGAAAAGCATGCAGGTTGACGGAGGAGCGTTGCTTCAGCTTGTTTTTCAGAGGCATTCGCTGATTGCGGATGCGAGTGAGCAACTCGACCCATGGCAGGAAAAACCAGGCAGTCATGGCGATAATTCCCGCTACTACTGATTCAAACAGGTAATAGAAGCAAAGGCCCGAAGCGAGCAGCATGACCACAGCACCCAATTTACGTAGAGCAATGGTCTTGCAAGAACGTAGGGCATAACCAAAGATGATAATGGCAATTACGGTGTAGAGTTCCTTCATGAAAACGGTATCCGGATCAGTGGTGTGGAGTGTAATGAAGCGTTATGGGGGTGTCTTACTTCATGATGAAGTCGTCAGGGACAAGACGGCGTAAGATGGCATTTTTAACTACGGATTGCAACTTGTGAAAATAGTGATGAAGGATATGCTCAAAGCATGGCAATCGAGACCTTTGATGGGATAAGTCCAGACATTGATGACAGCGCCTTCGTTGCGCAGAGTGCTGATGTGATCGGGCGCGTGAGTATTGGTGAAGAGGCGAGTGTTTGGTATAATACTACACTGCGTGGTGATATTCATGAAATAGTGATTGGTCCTAAATCGAATATTCAGGACAACGCAGTTTTGCATCTAGCTGATGATTATGGTGCCTACATTGGGGAGCTGGTGACGGTTGGTCACAGTGCTATTATACACGCATGCACGGTGAAAAATGAGGTGCTTGTGGGAATGGGGGCCTGTATTTTAGATGGTGCTGTGATTGGTGAGCGCTCGATTATTGGAGCTCATGCACTTGTGACTGGAGGCACTGAAATTCCACCAGGTTCGTTGGTGCTGGGTAGCCCGGCTAAAGTGGTTAAGACGCTGGATAAAGAGCAGCAGGAGGGCATCAAGCACTGGGCCGAGAAGTATGTAAAAGTCTCGCGTCAATACCTAGCTCGGGTTGATGATGGTAATA
>JAQXBQ010000154.1 GCA_029252325.1 Akkermansiaceae bacterium | reverse complement strand
GTTGACAGCCAGACAGAGCGCTTGATTCAGGAAGCGCTGGATCACTTGATGGAAAACCGAACTGCTTTTGTCATCGCTCACCGCCTCTCAACCATAAGAGACGCAGACATGATTCATGTGCTCGACCGTGGTCAAATTATTGAAAGCGGCACACACGAGAACCTGATGGCCAAGAACGGTAAATACGCCGAATTGTCTCGTCAATCATTCCTTCGTTAGACGACTAACAAGGTCATACTAAGCCGTAAGTCGAAGCTAGCCGACTTGTTACTCAGCCCACTCGACTTCAGAGCCATTCGCCCACAGGTCTTCCAGACCGTAAAGCTCACGTAAATCATTGTGCATGATGTGAACCATCACATCAATATAATCCAAAACCACCCAACGAGAGTCGGCATTTCCTTCTGCGTTGACAGCGTGAACCTTGTGGTTCCCAACCATTTCTTTTTCGACATCGCGCATCACGGCCTTGAGGTGAGGCATAGAAGTTCCCGAACAGACGACCATAAAGTCAGTGAGCGAGGATACTCCCTTGAGGTCAATGATACGAATATCTTCAGCCTGTATTTGCTCAGCAGCACGAGCGCATGCAATAGCGAGTTCTTGTCCTTCAATAGCCATGAAATTGTATGATGTATGGGGATAAAAAAACCGCCCTGATTGGCGGCGACTCAACAGTCAGCGTGTATCGGTTGTTGCCTCGTATTGACGAAGCCACACAGTGAAAACAAAATGGAGCATAGCGGATTCGAACCGCTGACCCCTTGCATGCCATGCAAGTGCTCTACCAACTGAGCTAATGCCCCTTGTTTTCAACATTGCCCGTCACTTCTGTAGAGTAGATGCGACAGGTGGTGCGGGGCGGAAATATCTCACTCTAGGGGATGTGGCAAGAGGTTTTTTGCAGCCGAAGATATTGAGCGTGAGCTATCGTGCCGCTTTCACCAACCACTTTCGGAGATCTTGCGCCACGCTCAAAGTGCTGTCGAGACGCCGCCCGCGACTATCGACCCAAGTTTGTGTTGAAAATACCGGGTGCGTTAGCCACACCGAGCCTGTTCCACTAGAAAGGGATATGCTATCTGTCTTTTCATCTTTTAGCGTATTCCACCAAGCGATATCATAGGCAGATCTTACATCCGCTTGCCACGCTGCATCCCCAGCAGACGGCATCACCGGCATGGTCTTTATTCCGAGGATACCAACACAGCTTTCGCCGGGCTTTAGGCAACGTTCGATGAGCCATTGATTCTGCTCTTCAGGTGAATCATTCAGCGGGGTAAAAACAAAGCGAATGGTGCGTGCTGGATTTTCGCGTGCCATTGATGATGCCAACATAATGAGCGTTGATACGATGTTCGCATCGGCATCCTCGCCAGCCCCAGCGTATGAGACTGCCGCAAAGACAACCTCATCAGGCTTCTCTTCACCTAGAATTTCCACTGATAAACTTTTCCATAGCAACCCGTATGCAGCCTTGCCCTCTGATTTCACGACGGGGTAGCCGACATTCTGCGGCCCCAAACGCCCTTCAATCATCGATGCGGCTCGCCGCAATCCCGCTCTCCCCTGCTCCGATTCGATATTTCGCTGGCCGATGCGATCAGTAAATTTCCCAACCATATCCTCTAAATCGCTCACTCGAAGCCCGTGAGAGACGATAACCGCATGATTTTTTTCATCTTCACGCTCCAAATAAAAATACATGAACATAAAGATGATCGTCCCGATCACAACACCCACAGGTAAAATCATGATGAGTATTTTGTAAATGCGTGGAGATCTGCTGTCGGCTTGATTAACTGTTGAATCTGACATGGGACTGATTAAAAAAAGTTTTGAAGTAGTTTATTCGAGAATC
>JAQXBQ010000134.1 GCA_029252325.1 Akkermansiaceae bacterium | reverse complement strand
GAAAAACATGATTACCGGAGCCGCTCAGATGGACGGTGGTATTCTTGTGGTATCAGCAGCAGACGGCCCTATGCCTCAGACACGTGAGCACATCCTGCTCGCACGTCAGGTTGGCGTTCCTGCGCTTGTCGTATTCATGAACAAAACGGACCAAGTCGACGACGAGGAACTCCTCGAGCTCGTTGAAATGGAAATCCGTGAACTTCTTAGTGCATACGAATTTCCTGGTGACGACATTCCAGTCATCAAAGGTTCTGCCCTCAAGGCTCTTGAAGGTGACGCCGATCATAAGGCAAACATCCTCAAGCTCATGGAAGCTGTTGACAGCTACATTCCTGAGCCCGAGCGTCCAGTGGACCTAGACTTCCTCATGCCTATCGAGGACGTCTTCTCTATTGAAGGTCGTGGAACTGTTGCTACCGGTCGTATTGAGCGTGGCATCGTCAAGAAGATGGAGGAAGTTGAGATCGTGGGAATCCGCGACACGCAAATTACTACCGTCACTGACATCGAAATGTTCCGTAAGCTTCTCGACGAAGGTCGTGCAGGTGACAACGTCGGCCTCCTTATGCGTGGTCTCAAGAAGGACGACCTCGAGCGTGGTCAGGTTATTGCCAAGAAAGGCAGCGTGACTCCTCACACTAAGTTCAAAGGTGAGATTTATGTTCTCAGCAAGGATGAAGGTGGTCGTCACACACCATTCTTCAGCAACTACCGTCCTCAGTTCTACTTCCGTACGACAGACGTAACCGGCAGCATCAAACTTCCTGACGGAGTTGAGATGGTCATGCCTGGCGACAACGTTGAGCTCGAAGTAGATCTCATCACCCCAATTGCAATGGAGAAGACAATGCGCTTCGCTATTCGTGAGGGTGGTCGCACCGTAGGTGCTGGTCGTGTGGGCGAAATCCTCGACTAAGTTAACTCTTAAGTCTTGGTAGCTAACCCACCCCGGGCGGCTACCTACAAGGCTGGTTTTTAGGGGCACCTCGGTCATCTGATGCCGGGGTGCCCCTCAGTCGCCTAAAGACTAAGGCATCCAGAATAAAGCGAATACACATCACAGGGCAGTAGTTCAATTGGTAGAGCGTCGGTTTCCAAAACCGAAAGTTGCAGGTTCGAGTCCTGTCTGCCCTGCCAGCTTTTTTCATTCATTTTTTCGTCAACAAACCGAAACCCCCAAGAATTTCAACCATCCGATCAGCATGTTCAGAAAAAGCGCAACCTTTATCCACGAAGTCAAAGCCGAGCTACGCAAAGCATCATGGCCGTGGGAAAACGACCCCAAAATCAAAGGATTCCAAAAATACAAGGAACTCGTAGATTCCACATTGGTAGTCCTCGTTGCGATGATTCTTCTTGCCGGCTTCGTCTCACTCTTTGACGTCGTTGCCACCAAAGTTATCGGATTACTGACAAGTCTAGGGCAGTAGTCAGACCAAAGAGCATCAAGCTCGCCACCAAACAATTTCACCAACACTTTTCACCACCCATCAGCAATGCCAATAATTCCAGAAGCAAGCAAGCAATGGTACGTAGTCCACGTTCTCTCTGGCCAAGAGCAGAAAGTTCGCGATCGTATTCAGCGCCAAGTTGAAGCCGATGAGATGGGTGACGTCATCTTTAATGTCCTCGTTCCCCAGGAGCGCGTTGAGGAAAACCGCAAGGGTAAGAAGATCGAGACCAAGCGTAAGTTTTTCCCCGGCTACATCATCGTCAACATGATGCTTTTTGATGATGAGCAAAAGCTTGTCGACAAGACATGGTATTTCATCAAGGAGATGGACGGTGTGATCGGATTTGCGGGAACTAAAGACAAGCCTATTCCTATGCGTCAGCGCGAGGTCGATGGCATGCTTGGTCAAATCAAGGAGCGCGAAGAGAGCGTTCGTCCTGCCATCACCTTTGAGACCGGAGACACGGTCAAAGTCGGTGACGGTCCTTTCGAGGGCCAAAATGGCGTCATCGAAGAAATCGATCACGAAACCGGTAAACTTCTCGTTTCCGTTACTATATTCGGTCGCGCTACACCTGTTGAGCTCGAAGCTTGGCAGGTTGAAAACGCCTAATCACTCTATCTATCTTATTTCTTTCAGAATCAAAGATTTTATCTATCCCCATCAACTAATAACCATTACTCAACACCATCATGGCCAAGGAAGTTAAACAAATTCTCAAGCTGCAAATTCAAGCAGGACAAGCTAACCCATCACCACCCGTGGGCCCAGCGCTCGGACAGGCCGGCGTTAACATCATGCAATTCTGCAAAGACTTTAACGCAGCAACTCAAAAGCAAGCCGGAGATCTTCTCCCTACTGTGATTACTGTATTTAAAGATGCATCATTCACCTTTGTTACCAAGCAACCACCAGCAGCTGTTCTTCTCAAAAAGGCCGCTAAAATAGCATCAGGATCAGGTGAGCCAAACAAAGAATCATGTGGAAGCATCACGAAAGCTCAACTCATGGATGTGGTGAGCGCTAAAATCGCTGACCTCAACACCAATGATCCAGAGCAGGCAGCCAAGATTTTGGCCGGCACAGCTCGCCAGATGGGCCTTGAGATCAAGGGAATGTAGTCTTTTACGGTCAAAAATATTTTACGATTTTCAATACGAAAAACAAACCGCAGGAGGAATTAATCGCCAATAATTAGCGAGCAACTCCGTCAGCACTGCAAACAAAACAATGAGCAAAAGAAGCAAACGCTACCAGCAGGCGGCCGAACTTGTCGAAGTAGACAAGCAATACGGTCTCGAAGAAGCAGTAGGAATCGTCAAGAAGTTCCCTGCACCTAAGTTTGACCCAACCGTCACACTATCATTCAAACTTGGAATCGATCCTCGTAAAAGCGACCAAATGGTTCGTGGATCAGTTGCACTCCCTCATGGCACAGGTAAAAAAGTGCGTGTTGTTGTTTTTGCATCTGGTGATGCCGCCAAGGCTGCTGAAGCAGCCGGTGCCGATGAGGTTGGTATGGCTGACCTGATCAAGAAGGTCCAAGAGGGATACACTGATTTTGACGCGGCTATCGCAACTCCTGACGCTATGCTGGAAGTTCGTAAGATTGCCCGTGTGCTCGGACCACGCGGTCTTATGCCTAACCCTAAAACAGGAACGGTAACGGAAGACACTGCGACTGCTGTAAATGCGGTCAAAGCTGGTCGTATCGACTACAAGCTCGACAAAAACGGCAACGTTTCAGCTGCGATTGGCAAGGCATCCTTCAGTGAGGATCAGCTTACGGCGAACACCACGGCTCTTCTCGAGAGCGTGCTCAAAGCAAAGCCTCCAACTGCGAAAGGCAACTACATTGAGAATGTCACCATCAGCGCGAGTATGTGTCCTGGTGTTGCACTCGAATCATCCCTTTACACTTTCAACTAATTATAACCAAGGAGAGATAAGATCATGAATCCTGATAAAAAATACATTATCGATGAGCTCTTTGAGCGCGTCAACTCATCCCCCTTCGTGTTGGTGGTTGATTACACTGGCATGACTGTGCCTGAGTTCGACGAATTACGCACACGCCTTACCGAAAACGGTTCTGAGTGTCACGTCGCCAAGAACACCTACATGCGCAAAGCTATTGCTAATGCGGAATTACCTGACATCAGCGAGCACTTGCTCGGTCAAACTGCATTCGTTACTGGCGAATCAGATGTCTGTGGTGCAGCTAAGACAATCAAGAACTTCGTTAAGGAGTTTAAGAAGCCCGAAGTGAAAACTGGTATCCTCGATGGCGACATCCTCGATGCAGCGCAAATTGAGGCCCTTGCCGATCTGCCATCACGCGAGGTGTTGCTTGCTACACTTCTCGGCACTATCAACGCACCTGCTACCCAGCTGGTCCGCACCCTCAACGAGCCTGCATCATCGCTGGCACGTGTCATCAAGGCAAAACACGAAGGGTAATAACAATCTGAACGGATGGCGTATCCCTCTCCAGGGAAGCGCCTGATAACAAAAAAAGGTTCCCACGTCGGATCTTAGGCATAAGAGCTGAAATGTCCGGAAGCTCCGGGCGCGACGTAACCAACAAAAGGAGAAAAACAAAATGGCTGACTTAACAAAAATAGCTGAAGAACTGGGCAAACTCACCGTGCTTGAAGCCGCTGAGCTTGTAAAATCCCTCGAAGAAGAGTGGGGCGTTTCCGCCGCCGCTCCCGCTGCTGTTGCAGTTGCCGCCGGTGGTGGTGATGCAGGAGCTGCTGCTGAGGAAAAGACTGAATTCGACGTCGTGCTCGCTGAAGCCGGTGGTAACAAGATCGCTGTCATTAAGGCAGTGCGCGAAGTTGCTAGTGGACTCGGCCTTGCTGATGCCAAGAAACTTGTCGAGAGCGCTCCCGCTCCCGTACTTGAGGCAGCTTCCAAGGAAGACGCAGACGCAGCCAAGGCTAAGCTTGAAGAAGCTGGTGCCAAGGTTGAGCTTAAGTAGTAATACTTGAGTTCAGTAGGACATTCCAGTTCTACGCACACATAGACTTTCTTTGTGTGCGGTGCCTCTGGCCCATTATGGTCTAAGCGCCGCACACAAGTCAGTCATCCCAACTATCAAGAAGCTTCGGTTTCTTTTAAACTACATCACAATCACCAAGGGAGACGTTCCTTGGTAATGAATCAATCCCAACTCAAATCGAGACGACTATTGTAAGCATCATCGCCCGGACTGGTAACAGTGCGGGCAAATCTGCCTACGGCAAGCAGCTAAAAATACGGCGCACGACAGCAATATTTTCAGCTTAAGCACATTCATCCCGATTAAAGTTAACAGCCCAAAAAGCACCCAGCACTAAGCTTACCAAAGCTCATACCCAATTATTATTATGGCAGAACGACGCTACTACGGAACAATTGATGAGGTCATCGAACCACCAAACTTGATCGAGGTTCAAAGCAAATCCTATGAGGATTTCCTCCAGAGAGATATATCAGCATCACAGCGTGATGACTCAGGACTTCAGGCAGTGTTTCGCGAGATTTTCCCCATCAAAAGTTATGATGAGGCCATTACTTTAGAATTTATTGCATACGATATCGAGGAGCCTAAAGCGACTGCGCTCGAGGCACTTCAAACGGGTGAGACTTTCAGCGCTGGCCTCTACGTGACCTTCAAGCTCAAGGATGAGAGTGGCACTAAAAAAGAGCGAGTATACATGGGCGAAATGCCAATGATGACTCGCCGTGGCACCTTTGTAATCAACGGAGCTGAGCGAGTGATTGTATCACAGCTTCACCGTTCACCTGGTATTTGTTTCGAGACGTCCACTCACTTGAATGGTAAAACTCTTAACTCTTTCCGTATTATTCCAGACCGTGGTTCA
>JAQXBQ010000126.1 GCA_029252325.1 Akkermansiaceae bacterium | reverse complement strand
CTGGCTGACACCACCATTATTAATAGTAAACAGGGCCTGGTTACCGTCCATATCACCAATCGTTCCGCCACTGGGGTTGGCATCGTCTGCGTCGGCAGTTGTGTAGCGGACACCTGCATTAAAATTAATCGTGCCGAGGGTACCGCCGAGATTGGTCCAACCCGTAGGCGTGGCTACAGAGAAACCACCGTCTCCTCCTTGATCCGGAAGATCAAAGCTGAAATTGGTGATGTCGAGGAAGAGCTGTTCCGGTGGGCCCGATACGCTCAACGCCTCAGCAGCGATGACGGAGTCCGCGAAGGCAGTTCCCAAGGCAGTGTAGCCATTCCCATCAAAGTGGATACCATCAGACGTGAAACCATCAGTATTGATGAGATGGTTGTTCGGACTCAGCGCCTCTACATTGACTTGGGCGTCAACGATATTGGCTCTCTCGGCTGCGGTAAGAGCAGTTTGAGAGTCAGACAGGGTAGAATAAAAAATGGGCAGATCGCTGCCGTAGGTGAGGCGCACATCATCGAAGAAGTTGGTGAGGTTAGTCTCATACTGCGCGGTGGTCTGCCCCTGGTTCGCATCGCGCTCCCCCTGGGTCCAAAGGAACCCTCCGATCTGGAAGGTTTCGCTTGGTTGGGCTGCCTGCATGGCGGCCAATCCCGACGTGACCGTATTCTGGAGATTGACGTATTGAGTCGCATCCCCCGTGGTTGTAGCATCACCACCAGCTGCCCAGTCAGTGTAAAGACTCGTCGATCCTCTAGCGTACTTGATGATTGCGAATGGGGAAGACGTGGCGTCAGTCAAGGCATGCGCGAATGCAAGCTCTGGGCCAGTCCTGCTGATCTGCGAGGTGTTTCCCTGGATGTAGGTGAGCGTGTTAGCAACCGGTGAGCTGGTGTTGCCAGTGTAAAAGGGAACGCTGGTTATGGGAGACTGGACGTCGGTGGGGAACCCGCTCAGATCTTGCCAGCCCTCCATGTTGGACTGCCCCCCCATCAGGAAGACAGTCGTTGTTCCATGGGCGACTGATAAGCTCAGAGACAAGGACAGTAATGTGAAAAGGCGTTGTATATACATGTTTAAAAATGATTTAGAGTGCTTCTTGATGAATCTCAGATTTATCATCTGAGACAGAATCACTTCCTACGGCGCAGCATCCCCGACTCCATCAGGGTGCTTTCAGCACAGGTTTATCTCTTGCGCCTAAAGATGAAGGCGAGGCCGCCTAGGCCGAGCAGAGCCGTTGAGCTTGGCTCGGGGACAAAGCTGAGCCGGACGTTGTCGAAATCCACGGCTTTCCCGCTGCCACCATTAATTTCTTGCAGCTCAATGCCCAGTAACCCGCTGTCACCGGCCTGCGCGGTGTAGGAGAAACTAACATCGGTAAAGGTACCATCGCCGGGAGTGGTCGTACTGGAGATCGACGCCACCGTAGATCCACCCGCAAGCAAGCGGATATCATAACCCGAAAACCCGGGGCGCCCGCCGGCGTCATGATCCCCGATCGCAACCGTCATGGTATAGAGGTTTCCGAC
>JAQXBQ010000115.1 GCA_029252325.1 Akkermansiaceae bacterium | reverse complement strand
CCATCCCCCTTGAAGAGATCCGCTTTCCCGGAGAATGATCCATTCACGAGTCCTCCCATTTGGCGCTGTTGGCGTTCACCTCAGGCAGATGACGTAACTATCCAGATGACTCACATCTTGTATCTAACAGTCTGGCATCTTACAGTTTGGCATCGTGCGCCGCCATAATGCGGCGCCATTCAGGAACACGGCTTCATCTGCTAGGTGGCTCAGTCCGAGAAGAACCGCATATCCATTCTTTTACTCCCCTTCTTCGGTGGAAAAATGAGCACCATCTCTCGGTTAGTCGCATGACTGAAAAGCCGAGTGCCGCCCAAGACCTTGCCCTTGCTGTCTCTAACCACAAAGGGAGTAAATGCCCCAGCTTTAGACAAGTTGAGCTTTTTCACTGTTGGCTTACCCGGTTTGACGATAAAGCGATTTTTTTTGTCGAAATCAATCACCAATGGCACACTGCAAAAATTGATGAAGCGGTAGCTACTCTTGGGGAAGGCTCTCTCTGAATCATCAATGCCGTAGAGTCTGACCGGCAGCGCTCCCTCTTGCTGGCTTGCGTTAGGAGCGAAGAAATAAAGCATCTTGTTGGTTCCCGCGACCAGAGGTGCCTTGCCTACCAATAGATAAGGCTGCTCGGGGTCATCATGATCAATAAATATCTCGAATACCTTAGCCTTGGAGAGCGAGTAAGGAATCGTCTTACTGCCATTACGCCATTTGATCTCGATGAACTCTTTGCCATTGCGGTAGTAGACTTTATCATAGGGAAGCTTCGAAAGCTCGATGGCTGTGAAGCTGACACGCATGTCCTTGTCCTTTTCTTGAACGGCGTCCGAGCTCGGCTCCTGGGCACTGGACATCATTGCCAGTGACAACCATGCCAGCATGACAGTTTGCATGAAAACCCAGCGACAACCGACTGTGGTCCTAGCCCACTTCCATTCTTTCCCCATGATGATTTAATCAGATACTTGTATTTTGTTTAGCGACCGAATCATACCTCGCTCTCGTCCAGCCAGCGGAAGCTGCGTATTTCAAAACGCCTGCCATAGGTCTGGTTGATCGTGTTGAGTGTGGGAGTTTGGGAATCATCATCCCACGGCTCATTGTTAGCCGGCTCGGTCTCGGGATCGACATACTCAGGCAGGCGCTGCACCACTGCCTCACAGGTAGCGCGGGCAATGATGTTATTATCGGAGTCTCTGACTTCCCCATAGGCACGAATTTTGAAGGTGTCGGTTCTTGCACTGAGTTTCGGAGCGAGTGGTAGCAGGATATTGGCTTGATTAATTTCCAATGGGACCCCGGTGGCATTGTTTCTGGTGTTAATGTACGGATCATTAGCAGCATGAGGAAAGTCATTATGCCGACCATACCATGTCCTATGAGCTATTCTTGACCAATAATGCGCAAACCAAGCATAACTTGGCACAAGATCGGAGGTTCGGTCCCTGATGCTCAAGTTCGTGACTGGATCTTTTTGGTCATTGATTCCAGCCTTTTCAATCGCCTGCTGAATCGCTCCAAGACAGGCCCGTGGATCAGTTTGTTCCAC
>JAQXBQ010000103.1 GCA_029252325.1 Akkermansiaceae bacterium | reverse complement strand
GATTCCAGCCTAGCAACTTGGCAAGATCCTCCAAGGTGTCACCCTTTGGTGATTTCGTCTCCTGAATGCCGACCATGTCAGCCTTGGCCAACTGAATTACCTTGGCAGTTTGGGATAGGGTTCGCCCACCTGTCGTGCCGCCGCGATGAATGTTGTAGCTCATGACCTTCAGGCTTAGTTCTTCCTTGGGCTTTTTGCTTTGTGCGTTTTGTGCGCATAAGGGAGTCATAAATGCTGCTCCCGTGGTGAACAGCATTGCCGTAAGGGTGATGGTGCGAAGTGTATTTCTGATCATAGGTCGTGGGTATTTTTATTGTGTTCAGGAATGATTAGCCCAGCACTACGGACATCCCTTCATAGGCAGGAATCAGGCCTTCAGGCAGGAGCTTTTTCTCCAGCACGTCATGAGGCGGATGCAGCCTGTCAGCAATATGAGTGAGGATGATTTTTGCATCCGGCTTGAGAGCCTTTCCTTTCACAAGGGATTGGTTCATGTGGCGAATCATGGCGAGGTCGTTATGACTGAAAACTCGGCTGTCTCCTTTCCCCTCTCCGACCGTGGCATCCCAGATGATGGCATCGAGTTTCTTATTTTTTATATGTAGCCATGTGCTTGTCGGCAACCAGGCTGTGTCTGTTGCGTAAAGGGCTCTCCTCTTAGCTCCCTCAATAAGGTAGATCAGGCATTGTTCTTTTGAGCCGTGAACATGGTGGTTGGCCGCGAGGCCGGTCATTTCGAGTCCATGAACCTGGAAGCTTTTACCGACTTCAACGGGTCTCTTTTCGATGCGATCTGAGTCTGGTACTTTTTTCAGTGCTTCGGGATCGCCCCAGAACTTCAAAGGCCCTAGACCGGCATCCCTTGAATTCGCGATGGTCATGATGTTACCCGAATGCAAGTGGTCCGAGTGCGTGTGAGTCAGCAGGATGTCGGTGATCCCTGCGGGGTTCACCTCATAACATTTCATGACATCGAGCACGGTCGGGCCGCAATCAATGAGAACCTTGCCATTGACCAGTATCGACGACATGGCGCGCACCTCTGCTCTTGAATGCTTCTTATCCTTGAATGGATACTTGCGTGGCCAATTTGCCGCACCCGTTCCCAGAAAGAGCAGCTCCAGCTGTTTCGAGGGTGAGCTGTCGGCCTCCTTGGATTCGCCTTGTGGTTTTCCTTCTTGAGCATGGGCAGAACCCGATAGGCCTGCTGCCGCAAGTGAAGCGGCACCCATGGAGGTGATTGCTAAAAAGTCACGCCGGCTTGGATTGCTCTTGTTGCCTCCAGTCATTTTGTGATGTTCTTTGATTTATTTTTTCTTCTCTAACGTCATATCCCAGACATTCGCAGCCCTTGGTTCATAGAAGCGGTGGGCGTCTTTGTCGGGCAGGCTATCGACGATTTTTTGGAACTTCGCGAGTGCCTTCTGGTGGGCTGGTTGGCGGCTCTTTACTAAATTCGTTTTCTCTAGTGGGTCAGCACTGAGGTCGTGCAGGCGGTCGATCTTCTTTTTATTAGACACCCAGACCTTGTATTGCTTGTCACGGATGACGCGCTTGCCAAAGGCATCTTTGTTGCGCACTCCGTCCTTAGTGATTTGACCGGAGCTCTCGCCCATTGACATGATCCACTGGCGTGGTGTGTCATCTTGCTTGCCGAG
>JAQXBQ010000045.1 GCA_029252325.1 Akkermansiaceae bacterium | reverse complement strand
GTTGACCCGTTTACTCCACCGAGCATATTTTTCTTCACTAACAGCGATGCTGGTATCGCTTGGGAAGACGGAGCCAACGCGGGTAAAACCAGCCTTCTTTTTGCCACGGTGCCCGAGCCGTCTTCGTTTGCCTTGCTCGGCCTGGGTCTTAGCTCCATGCTGCTGCGCCGCAAGCGCAGCTAATTAGCGATGAGCGATAGCCGCGGGGCGGTTGATTGCTGTTTCAACTTTTCCCAATCGCGTGTACGACGCAATGTGTTTACTTAGATGTTTACATATAGTGTCTTAAAAGGTTGTATGTGCTGGTCACTATGAACCAACGCAAACTACAGATTAGCCAGCTCACATCGGCAAAAAAAGATGTGCTCATCATTGGCGGGGGAATCAATGGCGCTTCTTGTGCGGCGAGCCTTGCGGCTGCGGGCATGAAAGTGGCCCTCATAGAGCGGGGTGATTTTGCCTCTGAGACCAGCCAGTCGTCATCAAACCTTGTGTGGGGTGGCATCAAGTACTTACAGAGCGGCTGCGTCAGGCTGGTGGCTGAACTATGCCGGTCCAGGAACGACTTGATTCGCAGCTACCCTTCTTCGGTGCGTGAGATCCGCTATTTCACCACTCTGCAGAAAACTTCTCCATCGAGGTTGCTTTTTTATGTGGGCACATGGGTTTATTGGTTGTTTGGACGAGGGTTTACCGTGATGCCGAAGCTGTTGAGCGCGCGTGATGTGAAAGAAGCTACAGGTGCAGAATCCGTGGGAGGGGTGGAATACTCGGATGCGTATCTGCCGGACAATGATGCCCGCTTCACTTTCCAATTTATCCGCACCGCATGGCACCATGGAGCGCTTGCGGTAAACTACGTCGAGTCGCTTGGCAGCAGGCGGGAAACGAATGATGGAGATCATTGGGTGACTACGTTACGGGATGTCCGCAGCGGCACTGAGCATGTGGTGAAGTCGGACATGGTTATCAATGCCGCAGGACCGATGGTGGACGAGATGAACGAAGTGAATGGGGTTGAGACGAGTAGCCGTATTGTATTTTCCAAGGGGGTGCACCTGATCGTGCCACAGCTCACGGAACTCAAAAAAATAATGACCTTTTTTGCCGATGACGGCAGGTTATTCTTTGCGATTCCGATGGGCGCGCGCACCTGTATCGGTACTACGGACACTGCACAGGAACACTGGGTAAGCGAGGTGACCGAGGATGATGTGCAGTTCATTCTGGACAACATCAATGCCCAAATGACGCTACCTCAACCACTGACTAAGGGGGATGTGATCGCCACGCGCTGCGGGGTCAGGCCTCTTGCGGTGAAGAAGGGCGTGAAGCATCAGGGGGACTGGATGAAGCTCTCACGAAAACATGTCAACGAGATCAACGGGGAGAAGAAGTATATCAGCATCTATGGCGGCAAGCTCACCGATTGCGTCAATGTCGGCAATGAAATGCGCGCAATCTGTGAGCAATTTGGCCATCAAGTTAACAAGCAAAAGTGGTATGGCGAAGACCTGGGTAAGGATGCTTTTTTAACCGAAGCGAAGTATTTAAATAAGGAATGTCTGGATGGCATTGACAACAGTGCCGAGAGGCTTTGGAGGCGATATGGCAACGAGGCCAACGTGCTACTTGCGATGATCAACGATGAGCCAAGCCTGGTAGAGGAGGCCATTACTGGCTCGGGAGTGCTTAGGGCCGAGGTAAGTTACGCGGCAGAGCATGAAATGGTGGTGACCATGGAGGATTTCTTGCGCCGCCGCACGAATCTATCATTGTGCCATCGATTGAGTGAAGCTAATGAAGAGATGTCAAAAATTGCCGAAACACTCTTTGGAGATGAGGGCGGCGATCGGCTTCGCGAGTATCAACAGGCTCAACCAACCACCAACGAATAACGCACACTATGCCACCCACCTCAGAGCCCTCTTTAGAAAACGTTCGCTGTCTCTTTACCGATATTGATGACACCATGTCAACGAACGGTAGGATTACCCGTGAAGCCTACGACGCTCTGTGGCGGGCGCATGATGCAGGGCTCGCCATCGTGCCGGTCACTGGAAGACCCGCGGGCTGGTGTGACCACATCGCCAGGATGTGGCCGGTGGACGGAGTCATTGGCGAGAATGGCGGGCTCTATATGAGGATGACGGAGCAGGGACTGCATCGTGAGTTCCGCTATGACGAGGCCACCCGTGCCGAGTTCAGAAAACGCTTGGAGAAAATCCGTGAGGAAGTTCTCAGCACGGTGCCGGGATCTGGCATTGCGTCTGATCAGCCTTACCGCGAATACGATCTAGCAATTGATTTCAGTGAAGATGTTGAACCCCTATCTCAGGAGTCTGTTGCAAAAATCGTAAGCATTTTTGAAGCTCACGGAGCCACTGCCAAGATCAGCTCCATTCATGTCAACGGTTGGTTCGGTGATTTCGATAAGTTGACCATGACGGAGCAATATGCCCGCGATGTGTTCGGCGTCTCGCTGAGTGAAGAGAATGAAACCTTCGCCTTCTGTGGCGACTCCCCGAACGACGAGCCAATGTTCGCTTACTTCAAGCACTCATTCGGGGTGGCCAATGTGCGCGAGTTTTTGCCACAGATGCAATCTCCCCCCGCTATTATCACCCAGTCTGAGACTGGGGAGGGCTTCACGGAAGTGGTTGATGCTATTCTCAAAGAACGCCAAGCAAAGCAATAAGGCCATGATCTCGAAAATCAGAAATTTTTTCTCCGCTGCCAAACACATTGAGCGGCTGCCGGATGACGAGGTGAAACGCCTATATCCGCGTTATCGCTGGCGGGTGATGGAGTCGACCTTCCTGGGATACGCGACCTTCTACCTGGTGCGTAACAATCTCTCGGTGGTGTCCAAGGAGCTTGAGGTAGGACTCGCCTACACCCACTCGATGATTGGCAGTATTCTCGCCATCACCGCCATTTCCTACGGGCTAGGCAAGTTTCTGATGGGGGCGATGTCGGACCGCAGTGACGCCCGCAAGTTCATGGCCGTTGGCCTAATGCTGACCGCAGTGTGCAACTTTCTTTTTGGCAGCGTCAGTGATTTTCAACTCCATCTTTTGCTATGGTCTTTGAACGGATTTTTTCAGGGAATGGGCTGGCCTCCCTGTGGCCGGAGTATGGGCCATTGGTTCAGTGAACGGGAACGGGGCTTGATGTTCAGTATCTGGAATACTTCGCACAACGTCGGTGGTGGTATTGCGGGTATGCTGGCGGCGTGGGCGGTGATCCACTTTGGCGGTTGGCAGTATGCCTTTTTTGTTCCTGGGGTGGTTGCAGCTATTGGTTCCATTTATCTATTCTGGCGGCTCAGGGATACGCCCCAGTCTGTCGGGTTGCCACCGATTGAAGAATACAACGATGACTTCACCGAGGACGAAGTAGCGCATGGTACTAATGAGAAGGAGCTTAGCTTCAAGGAGCTCTTCATCGATCATGTGTTGATGAATAAGTGGATATGGCTGCTAGCCATTGCGAATTTTTTCGCCTATATCGCTCGCTACAGCATGCTTGATTGGGGGCCAATGTACTTGCGTGAAATCAAGGGTGCCAGCCTAGCCGGGGGTGGCATTGCCATTCTAGCCCTCGAGTTTGGCGGAATTCCATCAACCATCTTGCTGGGCTGGATCTCAGACAAGCTCGGTGGCCGTCGCGGCATGGTGGCCGTGCTCTGCATGGTGCCGATCTTGTTCGCTTTTCTCACCATCCTACTGACACCTGCGGGCTACCTCTGGCTGGACATGCTAATGCTCGTGATGATTGGCTGCTTTATCTATCCTGTGATTAACTTTATTGTTATCATTGCACTTGATTTAAGTTCCAAGAAAGCGATTGGAACGGCGGCAGGCTTCATCGGGCTGTTCGGCTACATCGGACGGACGGTACAGGCAAAAGGATTCGGGGTCATGATTACTCACTACAAGGACGTATATGATCTCGATACCGCATGGAAGATTGTGCTCTACACGACCTTGGGCTGTACCTTCATCGCTATGGCACTGCTAGCCTTTACGTGGAAGATGAAACCACGTGCTTGATGGTTAGATTCAAGCATACTGCATTCTTTTCCCGTATTTATTGTGAGTAGCTTATTAGCACTCCAGCGAAAGCCTGCGCCACTTCATCCCAATATTTAGGGTGTGAATGTTCTAGATCAATGACGCATTGGGTGTGATATTGTAAATACATTGTCGTTATAGGTTTTTGCCTCTTCAGTATTTATCGGTCCCATCATTTATGCAGAATTACGCCCCGCCCGCATCCAGTCACAAGAGATCACATGGCTTCGCTCTGGTAGCAACCGTCAGCATGATGGTATTGATGACCTTGATTGCCGTTGGCATGCTGAGCCTCTCCACCATCGAGCAGCGCAGCTCAGGAGGAGGGGCGAATGATGCCGACAGAACAGCCCGTTCTAATGCAAGGATGGCACTGATGATCGCCCTTGGTGAGCTGCAGAAGGCAGCGGGGCCAGATCAAAGGGTGACGGCGACGGCATCACTGCTGGATGCTCAGGACCAGGCCGGGAACCCCATCTTTAATGGCTATACGAATCCAAGTCCAGATCCTGCCTTGCCATTGTCACCTCCTCACACTCCAGCTGATGGAAGGAAGCACTGGGTGGGTGTCTGGGATACCAGTAGCTACAGCCCTGCCGATCCCGACACTAAAAGCTTCAAACGCTGGCTAGTATCCGGTGATGAGGCTGCGGTCGATGCCATCGCAGATGCAGGCACGGCACCGAGCGCCGATGACATCGATATTTTTCAAGGGGTTGACTTAAGCGGTGATCCTGACCCCGCCTCCAGCATCAAGGTCCCCAAGGTGGAGGTGGCTACTGCAGGTAGCAATACTTCCTACTACGCCTACTGGGTGGAGGATCAAGGCGTGAAAGCAGATTTGGCATGGAATGAGATCCCTGCAGCGAGTGCAAGTAACGCCGACAAAGCACGCGCGCAGGCAGCACGACTTGCCTCTGCCTCCGGGCCTGACCACGGCGTCTTTGGTGGTCCTTTTGCAACGGGGGTAACTTACCCGCTCGAGAGCGGTAGTGGTTTTGTTGATGAGTTGGAAAAAGCCTTCAGCCCCGCCGACATGCCGCTGGTGATGGGAGATACTGCCG
>JAQXBQ010000036.1 GCA_029252325.1 Akkermansiaceae bacterium | reverse complement strand
CGAAGATAATCCAGCTGAAGGTAAACAGCCCTGAGCCCATTCGCATCCTTGAACATAGTGCGACCAATAAAGGATTTTCATACGAACTGCTAACGATCAAAGAAGGCTTTGAATATGAACTAGTGGTTGAACCCACAGATTTGTCCAAGCCGGCTTTCGGCATGATTAAGCTTACCACCGACTCTGCGACAACTCGTTACCGTCGTCAGATGGCCTTTGTGTGTGTCCGGCGCCAAGACAAAGCCGCAGTGATTAAACCCTAAGAGTGGGCTTACTCTCCCCAGCCATTACTGCTGATGATGTCAACAAGCTCGATGTAGGGTGTGCCTGAGCTTGTGTTCCAGCTGAATGAGAGCACGGCATACTTTGACGTGGTGTATGGGAAGCTTTTGCCACTGCCAATTTGCGCCATAAGTGGCGATTGTTTACTGAGATAAGCATTAAATTTAGCGGGGTAATAGGGGTGGTTTTTAATGCTTAATCGAACCAGTGAATTTTTGATCTCGTCCGGCAGTTCATTGGTAAGATCAGAGGTGCTAGCCTCAGCAATGCAGTGAAAGGTGGCTGTTTCAGGTCTAGCTTGCTGAGCATACTGAGATAGAGCCTTATCGTAATGCTCCAGAAATGCGGTAGCTTGAATCAATGGTGGGTGCTTGCCAATGCGCTCGATCAGCAAGGCTATCATATTGAGACGCTGCCCCGGCTCTGTGGGATCTTCGAACCTCAGCATGTAGCGGTGCAGCACCATATTGTTTTCTGATCCTGAAAGCGTCTCCAGCAGACGGATGGATTTAATCGGTAAAAACGGCTTGGCGAGACTACTGGTCTTCAGCGTCTGTGGGGACCTTTCTTCTTCGAGGATAAAAGGAAGTCTCTCGTCAAGTGTCTTGGCGCTGAGAAATACGTCGAGATTCTCTTGCGCAAGATAGCCAACAAGTGGTTTGGAAGGTGTGGCATCAGTGGTCTGTTTATCGTCGGCGATGGGTTTTTGCTTGGGTGCTGACGGCGATAGCTTGAGCTCAGGAAACTCACCTCTCGCCATGACGTTGGCCATGATCGGGTTGACCTTCTTGAGCGCAGGTTTTTTGGCCGGCTTGTTATTTGAGACAGCCGGTGGTGTTTTTGTGATGTTCGCCGCTTTGTCTGGGGCCTTGCTCTCGACTTTGGTTTCTACGCGGTTCGGTTTTGGCTGAGTAGCAGCGGTATCCACTGACGGGTCACTTTCAGTAGTAGGAGGAGTAAGAGCAGCAGGAGGAGGAGTAGGAGGAGTAGGAGTAGGAGTAGGAGGAGGCTTCTGATTTGAGACTGAGGTTTGGTCTTTTGGCTTTGATTTTTGTGTTGTTGGCTTTTTGGGATTAGATGGTAACGCCGCCTTTGACTGAGTGTTAGTTTCAGAATCTGACATGGTCACTTGCACTGAAGTATCGACAGTTGATGCAGATACTGTTTTCGACGGAACGGATAGTTTTTTGAACCCGTTTTGATAATTCAGTAGGTTGAGTATGCCAGCGCCATGAAGCACGCTCAACACAACGACACCGGCAACTGCGGCAAAGACAGTAGGCCCGAAAAAGCTGAAGAAATTAAGTTTGTTTGGGGTTGGGGCATTGTCAGTATCCGACTCAGAGCAGTTGATTTCCGGACTGAGTTCACGGTATTGTAATTCAGATGATGCATTCCCTGAGAGAGCATCAATGCCATGTTCATGTTGCCTTGCCGATCGACGTATTGCCTGGGCGGCAGCACGTATTTTTACTGCAGGGATGTGCTCAGGCAGTCTTTTCGGCGGAAGCGAAGTTTTATTGCTGGTTGCCTCTAGTGCTTCCTTACCGGGTGCTTCCGGTGTCTCTTTGCCCGGTGCCGTAATATTGCTATTGCAATGAGGACATGGCCCGCTGACACCAGCCATGGCTGCAGGAACTTGCAGTTTGCAGTGACATGATTTACAAAGGAAATCGATGGTTTCGCCTTTGGACATAGATTGAGAACAAGCGCTTATTAGTAAGGGCTGATATTTTATATTCTTAAAATACAAAGTCAATCAGTGAGATCAGAGTAGTATCTTGCACTTGGCTGGATAAAAAAATAGGGACTGAGCGCACTCGTGAATTGCCAAGCGAATCTTGCCCACTAGACTCCGCTCACTGCCCTTTGTTATGCCTACTGATTCTTTCGTCCACTTACATGTCCATACTGAGTATTCTACTTTGGATTCTACTGTCAGGACCAAGGAGTTGGTAGCTGAAGCTGCCAAGCAATCCATGCCAGCCGTGGCGATGACTGATCACGGTAACCTATATGCAGCTGTTGAATTCTATCAGAATGCCGTTTCGGCAGGGGTAAAGCCAATTCTGGGATGCGAGATCTACCTCGCTCCTGCATCTTTGGCTGACATGAAAGAGGTTCCTGGACGGAAAAACTCAACCCACTTAACCCTGCTTGCTAAGAATGAAACCGGTTGGAAAAATCTGGTCAAGCTCGTCTCTATTGGCCACCTCGAGGGGGATTATTTAGGTGAGCCTAGGGTGGATCGAAAGCACCTCGCCGAATACGCTGAAGGGCTGATTTGTCTCAGCGGCTGCATCAATGGAGCGGTCAATGAGTGGCTCCAGCGTAGTGATCTTGTGGCAGCGCGCGAGGAGATTATCGGATTACGCGATATGTTCGGGGCCGATGATTTCTAC
>JAQXBQ010000028.1 GCA_029252325.1 Akkermansiaceae bacterium | reverse complement strand
GGAAGATGAGGTGACACTGCGTATTTCGCTGATCAATGATACGGTCGGTGAGGATCAGACGATTGGAGACCTCACAGTGCCGACTATTGGCACGGAGACCGTGACAACGACGGTGACGGTGAAAAATAACACTACTGTAGTTATCGGGGGCTTGGTTACCGAGGTTGAGCGTAATTCTAAGAGTGGTGTCCCTGTGTTAAGTAGAATCCCAGGTATTGGGAGGCTCTTCAGTCGAACTCGAAAAAGTGTAGAGCGCCGTGAGCTTTTGGTTTTCATTCAGCCCAAGATTGTTGGTGGTCATACCAGCCAACTAGATGTCCAAGAAGATATGGAGCAGCGTTACGATGTTGCCCCAGCGGCGCGAGAGTTTGCGGATGGTGTGCTTCCGCCAAAACCTGTTGACAGAAAGGATTCAAAATCGCCTAAAAAGTCGATTCCGTCGGCATCTAAACGCCCAGACATCAAGTATCCTACAAGAAGGTAAGGTTCTTTGTTGCTGTCATTTGTATGCGTTATGATCCAGAGCTTTCTCAATTAAACATAGGTGGTATATAAAAATGGTATCAACCTAAACGGATGATGAATCGTGTAGCAGTTATTAATGTTGTCGGTCTGACACAAGGCTTGATCAGTGATAAAACACCAGCAATCAAGGCATTTGCTGATAAACGTCAGCTGAGCTCTTTTCCGCCATCTTTCCCTGCGGTAACTTGCACTGCCCAATCAACCTATTTGACCGGAACTGAAGTTGGAGAGCACGGCATTGTCGGTAATGGATGGTATGATCGGGAGTTTGCTGAAGTAAGGTTTTGGAAACAAAGTAACCATCAGGTTTACGGGGAAAAAATTTGGGACCAGATCAAGAGTAATCATTCGGATGCTAAATGTGCCAATATGTTTTGGTGGTATAATATGTATTCAAGTGCTGATTTTACCGCCACCCCACGCCCGATGTATCCAGCAGACGGCAGGAAGGTTTTTGATATTCATACCCAGCCTATGAATATGCGGGAGAACATGAAATCCGATTTAGGAGATTTTCCATTTCCTGCTTTCTGGGGCCCTGCGGCAGGTATCCGATCATCTCAGTGGATTGCTGAGTCTGCAAAATGGATTGAAGCGGCTGAGCAGCCGACTCTGAATCTCGTTTATCTACCTCATCTGGACTACTGCTTACAAAAGTATGGGCCGGGTGCTCAGGAGGTTCAGCCTGAATTAAAGGCAATTGATCAAGTAGTGGGGGACTTGATTACTTTCTATGAAGAACGTGGAGTCGAGGTCGTGGTGTTATCGGAGTATGGCATATCTGAAGTTAATCATGCGGTTCACTTGAATAGAGAGTTTCGCAAGAGGGGTTGGATTCAAGTGAAGGATGAGCTAGGTCTTGAGACCCTTGATTGTGGAGCTTGTCGTGTGTTTGCTGTTGCTGACCATCAGGTGGCTCATATTTACATCAATGACGAAGCGATTCGTGACGAGGTGATTGAGCTATTGCATGGCTTGGACGGGGTGGAAGAAGTCAGGGTTCCCAGCGACATATGGGGGCATGGTATCGCCGCAGAGAGAGCGGGAGACTTGATTGCAGTTTCTGCAAGTGATGCATGGTTTACCTATTACTATTGGGAAGACGATGAAAAGGCCCCTGATTTTGCGCGGTGTGTCGATATTCATCGTAAACCTGGATACGATCCCGTGGAATTGTTTATCAATCCTGAATTGGCTTTTCCAAAAGCCAAAATCGCATCTTTTTTACTTAAGAAAAAACTAGGTTTACGTGCTTTGTTGGACCTGATCCCGCTCGATGCTAGTCTCGTCAGAGGGTCTCATGGTAGAGATCGAGTCCCAGTGGCGGAGCAGCCTGTATTCATTGCCAATACGGTGACTGTATCTTCATCAACAGAGGTAAACCAGGCGATACGCACTATGGTTGGTAGTGACGAAGGCGATATTTGAATTATTTACAGACAATCACGTGTCTCACTGGCATTATGTAAGTGAATGGTCAAATCTTCAAATATGCATTCCAGAGCATGGTAAGGCCGGCTCTAAGAGAGCACAGCTCACTCTTGTCTGTCTATGCACGTCAGAGAAGACAGAGCATCTGGCTTGTGGCCACTAGACATTATTGGTAGGGTTGATGATCAATGGGTCGTTAATGGTCAGCAGCTCAATACTTTGTTATCAAT
>JAQXBQ010000259.1 GCA_029252325.1 Akkermansiaceae bacterium | reverse complement strand
GACTTCTCTCATGTGCTTCATCAATGATCAGCGTGTCGTATTGCTTTAGGTTCCTGTCTCGCTGTGTTTCCGCCAGCAGGATCCCATCGGTCATAAACTTAATCGTGGTATCCTCCTGTACTTTCTCAACAAATCTCACTTGATACCCGACTCGCTCACCCAAACCAGTCCCCATTTCCTCAGCTACACGCCGAGCCACAGTAGCGGCAGCCAGCCTCCTCGGCTGAGTACAGCCTATCCTACCTTTCTTACCCTCCTCGGCTGCCAACTCATAGGCCATCTTAGGAAGCTGGGTCGTCTTACCACTACCCGTTTCCCCCACAACAATGACCACTTGGTGTCCACGCATCGCCTCCATGATCTCATCCCGACGCTGCGCCACGGGAAGGTCAGGATAATCGATCTGTGGTAACTCGCTCACGACACTATGCTGGACAGATTAAGTCCTCACGAAAAGGTCGAAAAAACAATACCAAGAAAAACCTACAAACTCTGAGTTCACTTCGCCATTACTGAGACCGGCAGCTCGCTAGAATGACCCTCTTATCTTTTGACTTACTGCTTGATTCACGCCCTTGCCCGCGCAAGCTTGCCCTTGTGCAAAACAATATCACAAGCAGCGATTCGATTACCGATGCAATAACAGATGCTGCTGCTGTCCTCATTGACTTCGATGGTGTCATCATCGATAGCGAGTGGCCTATCTATCAAACATGGCTCCAAGTATTCCAGCGAGAAGGCCATGAGCTCTCACCAGAAATGTATATCCGCTGTATTGGCTCTGATTTCGATACCTGGTCACCTCCTGCTTACCTCGAGGAGCTCACCGGCAAGAGTTATGATTGGGATCAAATTAACGCGGAAAGACAAATAGAAATTATGCGTGAACTTGAGGGTGCTGAGCCCATGCCCGGCGCGCGCGCATTACTCCAACAATTAGAATGTTCACCATCCGCAATTGTATCAAGCTCATCGCATCACTGGGTAGATGAATGGATGAACAAACTCGACCTCATGCATCTGGTCAATACGACCGTTTGCAAAGGCGACGCTCAAAAAATCAAGCCAGCCCCAGATCTTTTTCTCGAAGCTGCGCGACAATTAAATGTGAATCCATCCGATTGCCTCGTGATCGAAGACTCGCACAATGGAATGCACGCAGCACATGATGCCGGTATGAAGGTCATCGCCGTCCCTAATCGCCTCACCAGCATCCTCGACTTCAGCGATGCAGCATGGTCTGCCCAATCACTGCATGACCTGGTTGCGCTATAGCAGCGAGGGTAAAGGCTGTTTGTTAACCCGTAGTCCTCAATCCGCTAGCAATTGCATTCACTGAGAACTGGAGAGAATTCAATAAAGCGGCTGTCTCTTCTTCATCCTCACCTTGCATCGCCTCGCGCCACTCACTGAGCAAGCGAATCTGTTGCTGGTGCAGAAGATAAAGCGAAAACTCACGTGTTTCTAGAGTGCGCAACATTCTCGGGCGGCGCTCTGCAAATGGAGAGCCAAACACCTCGTCGATCATTTTTCCTGTTAGGGTAAACTCATCGGTTATCTTGGTCTGGAAAAAAGCTTTTAATTTTTCATCTTTCACAAGCTCAGCATATCCGTTCATCAGTTTAAGGTCAGCACTTGCCAAATTTGTCTCAACATTAGTCAGAAGATACCTCAAAAATGAAGACGTGTTGATCATCTCTTTCAACTCATCAAAGCCCTCTTTGTTATCAGACTTAAGCTTTTGTAAAGCTGCTCCAACTCCATACCAACCTGGCAGATAGTAGCGCGCCTGAGTCCAGCTAAACACCCAAGGTATCGCTCTCAAATCATCAAGGCTAGCGCTGCCAGTGCGGCGAGATGGTCGGGATCCAAATCGACCATGCTCCAGTGCATCAATCGGTGTTGCCTGACGATAGAATTCAATGAATCCAGGAGCTTCAATCAGCTCACGATAACTTTCACGGCTAGCCGCTGACAGCCAATCCATTACCTCACAATACCTTGAGTCTCCCAGAGCTTCAGCATCCTTCTCCCTGCTGTTAAACAGCGTAACACCGGTAACACCAGCCACTAGCAATTCTAGGTTGTAAGTAGCATTAGACAGGTGAGAGTATTTTCTAGGAATAACTTCTCCTTGCTCAGTGACCCTCATCGCACCATTGAGGCTTCCATGTGGTAAAGAGCGCAAGAACCATTTTACAGGACCAGCACCTCGGCTAATGGTTCCTCCGCGGCCATGGAAAAACTCACACCTTGCACCAGCATCACTGCAAGCCTTGGTGATCTGCGCTTGCGCTTTTTGCAAAGACCATTGCCCAGATAATAGTCCGCTATCTTTATTGCTGTCACTATAGCCTACCATCACAGCCATCGTCATCGGGCCACTTTGAGATGTAATATAATGACCCTTAGGTGCTGTGGAGAAATACGAACTCACGATCTCTCCTCCTCGATCAAGGTCATCCCCCGTCTCGAAGAGCGGGCATGCAGGTATGCGGCTTACCCACATTCCGTTTTTCCACTCCGCCATGTGCCCTTCTCGTGACAACAGGTGCACTAACAACAAATCTGAAACATTTCTCGTCATGCTCACAATGTAGAGGCCATAGCATACGTCTCCGTATTTCCGTGCATGACGTCTCAGCACCTTGAAGCATTCCATCACCTTACCAATTTCACTATCTGGGTCTGAGGTCCATGGACGCCATGGGCGTTCATTTTTTAACTCAGCAAGTAGGAAATCAACACGCTTTTGCTCACTCCATGAGCCGTAGTTTGACGCATCCTCGACACCAACAATTTGAAGCATTTGCGAAGCCGCCTTGTCATGAAACGGCGAATTTTGCCTGATATCTAGTGAGGCTAAATGAAACCCAAAAACTTGAATTAAGCGACGCAATGGATAAATGACATTGTCTGAGGTCGAGCAAGCGCCGACATCCTTAAGGGTGCGCTCCATTAAATCTAAATCTGCTACATAATCCTCCGATCTTATGTATGGTGCACGATTACTATCGATTAGCTTCTCACGCATTAAATAACAGAGACAGCGCCATGGCTCCCGCGAATGAATTGCCGCAATCTCGGCTCCTTGCCGTCCCTGTTGCTTAGTTAGCTCCGCAACTCTATTACTCAGCTCAGCTGGAACTTGTGCAGAAGAGGGTGACAAAGTCAGAACATCTGCTGCCTCTCGCACCGCTTTTGCATGAATACGCAGTGCATGTTTTCTAAGTCTAGCAAGTGTATCCGCCGTTACATCAGCAGTAACGAGAGGATGCCCATCGCGGTCACCACCAACCCATGTGCCAAATTGCAATTTAGGATAAGCTGACGCTGCACGGAGATTTGCTATATCCCAACCTACATTCAACCACGCAGCTTCTAGCGAAGCATCTAGCTTTGCGACAACAGACGGAAAAACATCCCGCAGGTAATAGATCGTGTGCCTGAGCTCTCCCAAAATACTTGGCCGAGAAGCATGAATCTCACCCGTATGCCACAGTGTCTCTAAGCCTACTTTGATGGAATTCATCACCGATGACAGGCTGAGTGGATCATCTAAACTTCGATCCCACCGAACTAAATCTTTATAAATAGCAAGATGACGCTCGCGAACCGTATGTCGCTTCGCTTCTGTAGGGTGAGCCGTCAACACAGGCGTCACCTTAATTTCCTTCAAGGCCTCAATGACCTGCTGCTCACTAAAACCAGCTTCGTGGAGTGATGCTATAACACTTCCCCACATTCCACGCTCTGCAGCCACACCAAAATCTCTTCTCCGCCTCTGTCGAACAACTGTAGCTGTGCGCTCTTCGACAATATTGAGAATCTCAAAACAAACTGCCTGAAGCTGCGCCATCGAGGCCATCCCTGCAGTGTCCATAGGCCGTTGCACCACTTGCTTCTCACGCCATGGAATACTATCGGTAAAGTCTATTTCCTCAGATAGAACCTCAGCTAGGCTGTCCATCAAAGTCCGAAGACGCTGCTTCAAGTCGATAAAACCCTGCTGACGATAATCTTTATTAGCAGATATCAAGCTATTGGCTGACTCTTGTGAGGTGTTTTCTGAATCCATATTTTACAGCAAAAAAATAATACTGATCAGAAGTAGTGTCCAGAAAGATCATTTAAGAGCGAGTCATGTTTACGGGTTTAATACCTTGGGGGTTGTGGACACGCTGATGATGATGTAGAAGTTTGCCGACGATGATTTCATTTGCAGAAGAAGCAGGCACCCACCGCGTTCCCGGTGAGCTGGTCACGGAAATGGAACAAATGTTCTCCACCGAGGGCGGGCTTTCTGCATCACCAGACTTTGAATACCGCCCCCAGCAGCAGCAAATGGCAATGGCCGTGGCCGAGGCCTTAGATGAGCGCCAGGTTCTTTGTGCGGAGGCAGGCACTGGCGTTGGCAAATCTCTAGCCTACCTTCTCCCTGCTGCAAAATTCGCCCTAGAAACAGGGAGAAAAGCGATCATTTCGACCCATACCATCAACCTTCAGGAACAGCTTATTAGCAAAGATATTCCACTGGCTAACAAGATACTAGGCGGAGGCTTACATGCCGCTTTACTCAAGGGTCGTGGCAATTACCTTTGCCCGCTTCGACTGAGACGGGCTATGGACCAAGCGGGTGACTTATTCAGCACCAGTGAGTCCGAGGAAATGAAGGCTATATGGGACTGGGCCGAGGGCACCAAAGATGGCACCAAAAGTGATCTCGATTTTCTCCCAACCCCGAAAGTATGGGCCCAAGTTTGTAGTGACGGGGCCGTTTGCACCCACCGCACATGTGGCAGAAATGGCAACTGCTTCTATCAACAAGCACGCAAGGAAATGGAGGCGGCCAACGTAGTCGTCGTCAATCACACCTTGTTCTTTTCTCTCTTTGTCCTGAATGAGCTACCCGAAGATGACTTGGGCTACCTGTTCGCAGATGATTTTGTCATATTCGATGAGGCGCACACACTTGAACATGTTGCAGCCATGCAGCTGGGTCTTCGCCAAAGCCACGTCGGACTCAAGTTTGAGGTTCATCGCTTGTATAACCCTAAAAACCGCAAAGGCATATTGCGTGCATTACGACACGCAGGATCCATCAAAGCTGCCGAAGTAGTCTTGGATGCCGCAGCTGATTTCTATGATAACATCCAACACCAGGTTGAATTCGGTAAGTTTAGTAAAGAGTACCGAGTCCGCAAACCCGATTTTGTTGATAATACCCTAGCCGAACCTCTGCGCCGGCTTTGGACCGAGGTCGAACACGCTGCTGATGGATTAGAAAGTGATTCCCCCGCTAAGGCGGAGCTAATGGATGCTGCTCGACGCATGAGAGACATCCACGCTGGCGTGAGGATCTTCCTCGATCAAGAAGATGACGATAGTGTTTATTGGGTTGAGAAAGGAGGCCGCGAAGGTGATATGCTCAGTATTCACTCTGCGCCAGTGAGCGTAGCTGACCGCTTGCGAAGAATGATGTTCGGTGACGGACGCACATGTATCATGACCAGTGCTACGCTGAGCACAGGGGACAACGAGCTTAGTTACTTCAAAAAAAGAATCGGAGCAGAAAGCTCGAAGAGTATCAAGATTGGCAGCCCATTTAACTACAAAGAGCAAATGCAGATCTATGTGATCAAATCGATGCCTGACCCAAGTAGTGATGACTATGAGGATGCTCTTATTCACTGGATTGGCCGGGTTCTAAAATACACCGAGGGCAAAGCCTTTGTGCTTTTCACCAGCTATCGCCTGATGCGCAAAGTCGCAGACGCAATGGAAGACTTCTTCTATGATAATGACTGGCGTTTACTCCTACAGGGTGACGGCATGGCTCGCCACAAAATGATCGAAGTTTTCCGCAAAGATACAAACAGCGTTTTATTTGGCACTGATAGTTTCTGGGCAGGTGTCGATGTTCCAGGAGAAGCCTTATCAAATGTCATCGTCACGCGACTACCCTTTGCCGTTCCCGACCACCCACTGGTCGCCTCAAAACTCGAAGCAATCGAAGCCAAGGGCGGCAATTCCTTCGTCGACTACTCCGTACCTGAGGCAGTTTTAAAATTACGTCAAGGCGTTGGCAGACTGATACGAACTGCAAAAGACAGCGGCCTTGTCGTCCTCCTAGATAATCGTGTCGTCAACAAGCCTTATGGTAAGACTTTTCTCAACGCCCTTCCTGATGCCCCCATCAAGATCGTCACAGAGAAAGCTGATGACGGGCGATCCTAGCCTAAGTCTTCGATGCGGAAGACCACTGGCCTTGAATTGACACAGCTGAGGGCCTCAATTTTCTTGAGGGTCTGCTTCAATAAGCCAAAGCGACATGTATGCAGTTGAAACACCATGTCGACAAACTCCGCGTCAGGCTCATCAGGATGAACCGGTGAGTGCGTTCCTGAGATACCAATGCCTGCATCAGCCAATACATTAGCAATTTCTGCTACCACACCAGGCTGATCATTAACATCAAAGCGCACATAGTAGGGCGTCTCAGTATCATCGATACTCATCACACTGCCCTCTTGCTGGTAAGGCAGAAAACCTCGATGGCAACCCTCGTGGCCAAGGCCTAATGCCGCCTCGACGATATCGGCGACTACCGATGAAGCCGTTGGATCCTTACCAGCTCCACGGCCATAGAATAAGGAGTCTCCAGCAGCATCTCCACGCACGGCAACTGCATTGAATACACCGTTCACACTCGAGAGAATATGGCTTTGAGGAATAAATGATGGCTGAGTACGAACTTCAATCACACCGTCAGGGTGTTCGCGAACAACACACAACAGCTTCACGACGAAACCTAAACGCTTTGCAAAATCAATATCAGTAGCACGCACCCTTTCGATTCCGCGCACATAAACTTTTTTAGGATCAACAGTGAATCCATATGCAAGTGTTGCCAACAGGATAGCCTTGTGGGCTGCGTCCCAACCATTGACATCGAGCGTGGGGTCAGCCTCAGCGTATCCTAACTGCTGCGCCTCACCCAGAGCCTCTGGGTATCCCAGCCCTGCATCAGTCATGCGCTCAAGAATGTAATTGGATGTGCCATTAATGATGCCCACCATTGATTGAATACTATTGCCCACGAATGAGTCCTGAACCGTTTTGATAATCGGAATACCACCAGCGACAGCCGCCTCAAAATGAATAGGAGTGTCGCACTGCTTTGAAAGCTCGAATAGCTCCTGACCTCGCTCGGCCAATAGCGCTTTGTTACCAGTAACAACTGGTTTGCCGGCACGGAGAGCGGCAGTAACAATGTCAAAGGCTATGTCTGTCCCCCCGATAAGCTCCACCACGATATCAACATTAGGGTCGTCGACTACATCCTGCCAATGAGTAGTAAACTTATCATCTGATACCCCCTCAATTCTTGCCTTGTTGAGATCACGCACAGCAATGCGTACAATATCAAACTGCACATCACTGCGATTAGAGATAAGCTCAGCATTGCGTTCTAAAGTCTCCCACACACCGGTACCGACGGTTCCGAATCCTGCGAGTCCTATACCTAATGGTTTCTTTGAATCGTTGCTCATGAAAATGATGGGTGTTTGGCCGCCCCCGTTCTGTATGATTACGAGGCTATCAAAAAGAGCAAAATGTATTATGGCTAAAATAATCCTGATTTTAACAAGATAACCACCCTTTAGTTTTCCACTCAGCACATCACAAATACGAGGAACAGACGGATTGACAAACAACGGCCTCGTATGTGACTAATGTGTGCACATGTCGAACCAATCCGTCAGCATTCCACAGAACCCGCTTGTCGTCGGATCTGTGCAGAGCCTCAATCAACTCGCCTGCCTCCAACCGGTAGAGCTGCAAGGGCTGTGCGATATTCTAGAAATTAGGCTAGACGGTATGCCTGCCCATATTGATACGCTCAACATCGAACTCGACCGATTCAAAGACTTCCCCTTACTTTTTACAGCTCGCTGCGCTACCGAAGGTGGTATATCTGAGTTAAGTGTCAATCAACGCACCGAGCTTCTATCTCAGGTCTCTAAAAGAGCTGCTTGGATCGATGTCGAATTAGCCTCCTATGCTGACATGAAAGACACCTTACACCAGATAAGGTCAGAAGGAGTCGGCTTGATATTATCCTATCACAATTTCACCGAAACTCCGGCAACATCACAACTTCAAGACATCGTAGATCTGGCGGAAGAAGCAGATATTATCAAAATAGCCGTTCAGCATAACGAAGTATCTGATTTGACGCGCTGCGTGGAAATCCTCCAAAACAACGACCACCCTATGTCGATGATGGGAATGGGATCTTTAGCACCTGTGTCGCGTCTTTTATACGCACAGCATGGATCTCTGCTTAATTATGGTTACCTGGGGAACACAGCTACAGCTCCGGGGCAGTGGCCAGCCAAACTTCTGCGTGAGGCAATTGCCACCCTAGATCCCGTAAACTAAGCCAATCAGTCGCGGCTAAAAACCTGCACTGGTCCTACCCCGGGACCTCCCTGAACGCTTCGCAGTTTTGTCACTGCTTTCTTGAGAGCATCGACCGCCATATTTACATCTTCACGTGTCGTGAATATGGACAGAGAAATACGCAAGCTGCTTTTGGCCTGAGAAGCTGATATGCCCATAGCTGTCTGCACGTGCGAGGGCTGTTGCTTCCCTGTCATGCAAGCACTGCCCGCTGAACACTGCACCCCATATTCGTCCAGTAAAATCAAAAGCCCCGCCGCTTCGCAATCACCGAAGGAGATATGACTGGTATTGGCCGTGCGGTGAATGAGCGAACCGTTAATTTGAACATTCTCGATCTCAGACAACAAACGTTGTTCCATGTGATCCCTCAAAGCTGCGATACCATCATGTTGGTCATCATCAAGGCGCTGCTTCATGATCTCTGCGGCCTTCCCTAACGCCACTATACCAGCAACATTTTCAGTACCGCTGCGGCGCCCACCCTCTTGACCTCCCCCCCTCAGCATAGGGTCAAACTTTAAACCCTCTCGGATATACATCGCACCCACGCCTTTTGGAGCATGAAACTTGTGACCCGAGATAGAGAGGTAATCAACTGGAACATCTCTCACATCAACGTGTATTTTTCCCACTGCTTGTATCGCATCACTGTGAAAAGCTACCCCTGCCTCATGCGCTATTTGGCATGCTTCAGCAATAGGTTGAATCACCCCTGTTTCATTATTGGCCCACATGACCGATGCCATCGCAGCGTCACCATTAGCGATGACGTTGGTGAAGCAATCAAGAGATAAGCGGCCATCGCCACCAACCCCAACTTTCTCGATGATCAAGTCATAATGCGCTGACAGATACTCAGCATGACGCAAAATCGCACTATGCTCGATTTCACTGGTTACAATCTTTTGCCCCGCTTCAGCCTGGGACGCGAGAAATGTCAGCAATGCGTTGTTGGACTCCGTACCGCACCCCGTGAAAACGATCTCTTCAGGTTTAGCATTGATCAGAGCTGCTACTTGCTGATGAGCGACTTCAAGGGCCTTACGCACCGTCTTGGCAGCACGATAGCCACTCGAGGCGTTATACCACTGATCTGTGAGGAAAGGCATCATGGCCTCCAAAACCTCAGGATGAACTCGAGTAGTGGCGTTGGAATCGAGATAAATCACGCCGCATTAATAACCCGCTGTTGTACTGATCGCAAGCCGTGATCTTACTGCACTGTCAAAAGACCCCAATGACAGAGTGATGTTTCAAACACAGGAAACCTTGACCTGCAGCAGCTAAAGCCTTAAAAGCCCACCACGCATTCGGCAATTTTCAGCCAATCAACCTACCAAGCCCATGACTCGCACATCCATCGAAGCCTGCGCCAAAGCTTTTGTTATCGTTCTTTTTGTCCTGTTTCTCTACTCCGCATACCGGGTAGCGGGCATGATCGGCTGGCTTTAAGTCAACCGCCTACGCTTCCTCAATGATGTTAAGCATCTTGATGGTAGCTTTTATGGCGGCCTCGGTTTGATCAGCATCGAGACCACGTGTCTTGAACTTCTTACCCTTAAAGTCCCACAAAATGGTTGCCTCTACCAGGGCATCTGTGTGTCCACCAGGAGGAATGTGCACTGAGTAATCCTCTAGCGTTGGGTGCTCCTTTTCGAGCCGTGCATAAATACTCCAAAGCGCTCGAACAAAGGCATTATACTGGCCGTCACCCGTGCTCGTTTCTTGGTAGAACTCCCCTTTAATCCTAAGGCGAACTGTTGCGACAGGGTTTAAGCCTTGAGTAAGCGAAATAGAGTAATTGACGATTTCAATATCGTTAGTTTCAGTATTCTCACCTAAAACATCGGCAATGATAAAGGGAAGGTCCTCCTTGGTCACACGCTCTTTTTTGTCACCCAGCTCGATGATCCTAGCGGTAACCCGCTTCATGCCTTCCTGATCCAGACTAATACCGAGCTCTTCCAAATTTTTCTGGATATTTGCCTTACCCGAGGTCTTTCCGAGAGCATACTCACGGGTGCGTCCGAAACGCTCTGGCAATAAGTCATTGTAGTACAACTTGTCCTTCGAATCACCATCAGCATGAATACCCGCTGTCTGAGTAAAGACGAACTCTCCAATCACAGGCTTGTTTGCTGGCACCCTGACTCCCGAATAGGTTTCTACAATGCGGCTTACTTTATTGATGGATGACTCCTCGATATTGGTGCTCTGTTTGAGCTGGTCATGAATCACCCCGATCACACTTGATAGCGGCACATTTCCGGCTCGTTCACCCATTCCATTCACCGTTGCGTGAATACCATGAACCCCTGCTTTTACTGCGCTGTATACATTGGCCGCAGCAAGGTCGTAATCATTATGCGCATGAAAATCAAACTTCAGCTCTGGGTAGCGAGTCACCATCTGGTGACAAAAATCATAGCTTTGGTCGGGATTCAAAATTCCAAGTGTATCAGGCAGCATGAACCTCTTAATTGGCGTCTCCATCAAACCCTCTACCAATGTATGCACATAATCAGGCGAATGAATCATGCCATTCGACCAATCCTCAAGGTAAATATTAACATCTACATTCTTAGAGCTGGCGTAGGCGATCACTTCTTTGATATCGCTAAGATGCTGCTCGGGAGATTTGCGGAGCTGCAGTTCTACGTGCCTCTTCGACCCCTTGGCCAACAAGTTCATGACCCTGCCCCCTGCCTTGGCAATCCAATCAACTGAAACTTGACCATCAACAAAGCCCAGAACTTCAACAGTATCGAGCAAACCATTTTCCTGCGCCCACTGAGCAATGGCATGAACGCAATCGAACTCCCCTTGCGATACACGTGCTGAGGCCACTTCAATGCGATCCACTTTCACATTTTGAAGCAGGATCTTCGCCATGCTCAATTTCTCGTATGCAGAGAATGATACCCCGGATGTTTGCTCACCATCGCGGAGCGTCGTGTCCATGATTTCTATTTGCATGCTATGATCGATAAGTAGTTTGCGATAGCGCCAACGGGCGATACCTGGGCGGGAGAGTATCCGCCATGCAGCGCAGATTAAAGACAAATACTGTCAATCTTACTGCTCGTCTTGGTATGGCAAAATGCGCCCAATTTCGACACTGCCAGACAACCAGTTAAGAAGCTTGTCGACATCGGCACTATCACCACGGATGTTCTCAAGTGCACTCCAGTCGACGTGGGGACGTGACTTGGCCATAGCTACACGAGTCACATCCAAACGCTCCATCAATGCCTCAGTCTCACGGGGATGTGCGTTGATAATATTTGCAGGCCTTGGCAAGTCATCGAGGATTTCTGCCGTTAGACCAAAGGTAGTGACTCCGATACCAAACCTAGCACTCAATTGACGGATGGAATCAGCAAGGGCCTCATCCTCGATGGGAGCTGCATAGATAAGCTCGCCTCCTTGTGCCCATTCTGAAGCGCTCAGTGCCTGGAAGAAATCTTCACGAAAACTGTGATGAGCGGGCAATATACGCAGACGAGCCGCGTGTAATCTAAAGGGCGGCAACCCAAGCTGTGACTTCAGCTTAATCATGGACCGTGCCGACTCAACTTCGTCTCCATTATCCCAATCTACCAAGATCATCTCGGGAAATTTCCAAAGGTTTCCAATCGGCGCATCAGCTCCGAACGGCTCTCTAAATGCAAACGGGAACCTACCATTGACATCACACCACTTGTTGACAATGGCGCGGAACTTACGGATGCGCATCATGGCATGATCTACCTCCTCATGATTACCCTCGATATCGTCAAGTCGACCCTGATACTGAGAAAAGATCTCTTGCGCTGTCGATAGTGCCGGAGCCGCTGCGGTGCGCCGGTAATAACCTTGACCTTTTTCCACCTTCGCAATCGGCGATGTCGGATCACACGACATGATTGAAAAGTGATATCTGAGCGAGGCATCTGAATAATTACCCTCCAGCTTCATGCGCAGCAGGCGAATCAACTCAGTTCCTTTAATTGCCTCCTTTGGGTTGGCAGGCAAATATTCAGTTAAAACATCAGTTAGTTGGTGGCGCAGGCTCATGATATGGAAAGTAATGCAAAGATGCTCTGGCCGCAGGCTAGAGACAAGTGACATCCAATCCACATGGCATCTTCCGCTCAAGCCCCATTTTGACTTTTTGGACGAAAAAGTGCATTTTGTGAATAACTCTGTTGTCCTGACCGTCCTAAAGGTTACATATCAAGCAATATCACTATGCCCAATCATTCTAAAAAAGCATTCACCTCACTTTTCTTGCTCACTGCCATGCTCATCATTAGTATCGGCAGCTCGTCAAACCTTCAAGCTGAAGTAAGTGCCGAGAAACTACTCGAAGGCATACGGCTCGGCACCACACTCCAGCATGGCAAGCTTGATGGCCACATCCGAAAGGATGGCAAACGCACACCACTCTCCCTCCATTTAAAAGGAGAGGACATCACCTTTCAATTCCACACCAACAACACATGGAGTGGGTTCCACATGCAACTTCAGCAAGGCGAGGCCAAGCTCTACGAGACAGAGCAAGGCAAAGCGACGCCATTCCCACCCCAAAAAATTGGTGAAGCCATCATCGATACCGATGTGACTTACGAAGACCTTTCACTTCGCTTCCTCTACTGGAAAGACGCCCAGATCGTCGGAGAAGATAAAATCAAAATGCAATCATGCTACAAACTTCGGCTACGCAACCCAGGCAAGGATGGCCGCTACGGCCTCGTCTACATTTGGGTTCACAAGAAATACGGCGCCCTTATGCAAGTAGCTGGTTACGACATTCAAGGAAGACTCCTCAAACGCTTTCACGTCACTGACTTAATGACTGTAGATAAAATGCAGACGCTCAAAAAAATGAATGTCGAGACGTACCAAGCTGGCACTAATAAAGTAACTGGCATCACTTACCTAGAATTTAAAAAACCCAGCAAAAACCAACGCCGCGGCTTATAAATAAGTCATACGCGCTAGCGTATCATCACAGCTTGATAGGCTGGATGCGTGTGAGATAAGATATCGTGGATGCGCTCTTTTTCTCGGCTGCTTAAAAGGGGAAGATCCGCCGGCACCTCTTGATTAGTTACAATAGCGTAAAGCTTTCTAAGCACTGGCGTCTTAATTTCCTCAGGAAGTTGCTGAAACGACTTGCTGTAAATCATGTAACTACAGCGATACTTGAACATTCGTTTTTCGAGCCTTAAATCGCGTAGTGAATGTCCATCATACCGATGCGCCTGCGCCATGAAGCTCTCGCGATACGCATCAGAGCCTTCAACTCCGTCCTCTGGCAACTTCACTTCGTCAGCAAACATCAAAGCCTTAAGAACCGACTGCGTACATTCTGAGACCAACCTCTCTATTGATGGTGATGCTTCAACTCCGTGAATCGCCCTATCCAAATAGACTGAACGCAAGTATCGCATCTTTGCAGCAGAGAGAGTGTTGTGAACCTCTATTTGATGCTCCATGAGCATCAGTGCTAAAATATCACTGCTATCTGTGAGATGTTTACGAGTATCAAAAAAGCTATTTAAATGAACGAGATGTTGATTATGTAATTGTTGGTAAGCATCAGTGCCTGCCACAGGGTGATCAGCCCACTGGTTACCCATGTGCTTTACTTCAGCCTTATTCCCACTCACATACCAACCTCCCCACCGCTGCTCCACCGGACTGGCAGGAGTTGTCAGGAATGAGCCCCAAGACAATAAAGGCTGGCCATCTTGATTAGTAAAAACCGACCTCACCAGTAAGCCTGGGATGTTCATGGTATTACTAGAAGCGTGGCAGGTCATACATTCTTGATCACGAAAGAACCTGCGCTTTTCTGGCAAAGCGTTGACATCATAACTGTAAAACATCATCCCCGTGGGATCATCACACGCAATGATCTCGATCATACCACCGGGCACATAACCTACATAAAAGTCATCATTAAAGTAAATCGCCCGCGGGTTGCTGGGCGTGATGATCTTACGCTGCAAACTCGTCTTCGAAAAAACTAATACCTGCGAAGACACGGAAACATCAAGCTCATTGAGCAAGGACTTCAGCACCTCCCGCGGTTTACCTTGGGGCAGCTTCGACTCACCGCCATCAATAGCCGTCTGAATACGAGTGATTGTATTATGGTCCTGCGCATCCGAGTATTGAACGGGCTCCAAATCATAATCTGGAGCTGCTTGTGTCTCGCTGACGACATAAATCTCAAAGCACAGAAACAGAACTAGGTAATGAGATAATATCGGATAATTCGCTCGGTAACAAAATTTCTTATCCACTGTAAATGATACGCTGAATGGGATTGTGTCTTTCGTCAACATTTGCCTCCCCGCAGAATTCTATAAAAGATCAGTTATCGCAACAGGATGGACAAAAATAGTCATTGGGTTTTTTAAATTCTCAATCTACCATCCTTGCCAGACACATTTTGCCCCATATTTATATGCCACTCTGGATTCCACCTATCATCGCCTTTCTTGCAGGCTCCATCCCCTTTGGGCTACTTATTGCCAAATCAAAGGGAGTCAACATTCGCGAGCATGGATCAGGTAACATCGGAGCCACCAACGTGCTACGTATCGTTGGCAAGCCCTACGGTATTGCATGCCTCCTTCTTGACCTTCTCAAAGGCCTCATCCCCTCGATCATCGGAATCAGTCTATTTACCTACTCTGGTGAATCCAACCTCATGACCCTTCATGCGCTTGAGCCCTACGCCATTGAGCTAGACCAAACCAAAGCTCAAATTTTACAAATCGTCACCGCTCTTGCCGCAATCCTTGGCCACAACTATTCTCCTTGGATTGGCTTCAAAGGAGGCAAAGGCATCGCTACCTCAGGTGGTGCGCTCATCGCACTCATGCCCGCAGCCGTCCTTATCTTGATCGCGATCTGGGCCATTCTCTTTTTCACCACAAAATATGTCTCCATCGCCAGCATAGGCGCGGCCATCTGCCTGCCTTTTGTGATGATTTTCGGTTCATGGTACCATGACAAACTGGCGGACGGCACATGGAACAAGCCCTTGTTTGTATTTTGTATCGTCATCGCTTTACTTGCTGTTTGGAGGCACCGATCCAACATCAAATCGCTCATCAATGGCAGCGAACACCAATTCTCTAAAAAAACAAAATGATCACTCGCGCAGCCATCCTTGGAACTGGATCGTGGGGCACTGCCCTAGCCTGTTTGCTAGCCCATCGGCTAGATGAAGTTTGCCTTATAGGCAGAAATCAAAAAACAGTCGATGAGGTCAATCAAAGCCATACTAACGGACACTACATCCCAAACCTTGGCCTAGACACGAAAATCACGGCTACTACGGATATAGAGCGCTGCAAAGACTTCCCCCTGGTGCTCTTTGTAGTGCCGACGGCAGCAACCGAGGCAACCGCTAGCCAGCTTGCTTCCATTGGCTTACCTGCCGATACTGTTCTTGTCTCCTGCGCGAAGGGCATCTCACCCGATGGTAAGCGCATGAGCCAAATCATTCATAAGCACCTACCCAATAACCCACTGGCTGTATTATCAGGACCAAACCATGCCGAAGAAGTTTCCAGAAATCTGGCAACATGTGCAGTCATTGGAGCCAAAGATAAGGAGCTTCGTGAGCAATTACAGGCAGTCTTCACTGCACCTTTTTTCCGCTGCTACACCAGTGACGACATCGCCGGAATTGAACTCGGGGGCGCAATCAAAAATATTTTCAGTATAGCTGCCGGTATTGCAGATGGCATAGGCCTTGGAGACAACGCTATCGCTGCGCTAGTTACACGAGGACTTGCAGAAATGACTCGACTCGGCATCGCCATGGGCGGACAAATGGAAACCTTCATTGGCTTATCTGGCGTTGGAGACCTCATGGCGACTTGCTACTCCCCCCATTCGCGTAACAACCGAGTAGGCAAGGCATTGGGGAAGGGCGGCAGCCTTGATGACATCATTGCTAATCTCGGCATGGTTGCAGAAGGTGTTCCCAACACAAAATCCATCTATGATGTTGGGCACAAAACCGGTGTTCGCACTCCTCTCATTGATGCTGTTTACCAAATCCTCTATCAGAAAAAATCGGCCGCTGAGGCACTGGAAGAGCTTCTCACCAGAGAGACCAGAGCTGAAACCGAATAAACAAACCAAGTAGTCAAGACATGGATCAGGAACCCATGAAAACTAAATTACTCAGCGAGGGAACATTTCTTGGTTTATACAAGCGTGGCCACTGGGAATATGCAGCCCGAACAAACTGCACAGGAGCCGTAGGCATTTTGCCCATCACTGATAATCACGAGATCATTCTGGTAGAGCAATTTCGCATACCTCTCCAAGCGTATGTTATCGAAATTCCTGCTGGCCTAGCAGGCGATGAAGTTGAGTTCTCTGATGAATCTCTCGCCGAAACAGCAGCTCGAGAGCTACTCGAGGAAACCGGCTACAGCGCAGCTAAAATCACGCCTCTCATCACCAGCCCCACCTCTGCGGGCATGACCACGGAAATAGTGAGCTTTTTCGCCGCAACTGAACTCACCCGCGAGCACAGTGGCGGCGGCACCGAACAAGAAGACATCGTTGTTCATCGAGTACCTCTAGCTGAGCTTGATTCATGGCTTCACCTTCAACAAAGGAATGGTCGCTCGGTAGACTTGAAAATTCACGCATGCCTCTACCTCGCCAACCAACAAGGCTTGATTTGATCTTTATCGCTTAATCGCTACATCTAATATTTACGATATTATGGATAGGTTCGGAGGTATTCAGCGACTCTACGGAAAAGCTGCAATGAAGAAATTTCAAAGTGCTCACGTCTGTGTAGTTGGTATTGGAGGCGTTGGCTCATGGTGTGTTGAGTCCTTGGCGAGATCTGGAATAGGTCGCATCACCATGATCGACCTTGATGAAATTTGCATCAGCAACATTAATCGTCAACTACACGCTATGGATGGTGAGATAGGTCGCCAGAAAACAGCGGCTATGGCTAGCCGAGTAGAAGCCATCAATCCTGAGTGTGAAGTTGTCTGCCTAGAAACTTTCTTCAGCAGTCGTAACGCTGAGGAAATACTGAGTAACAAGTTTGACTACCTCATCGATGCCATTGATCATGCCAATGCCAAGTCCCTACTCTTAGCAAGCTGCTGTGAACATGACATCCCTGTGATTAGCTGTGGCGCCGCCGGAGGGCTGCGCGATCCCTCACAGATTCAAATTAATGATATCTCCCGCTGCTACAACGACACCCTCATCAACAAAGTACGCAAAATCATGCGGAGCGATTATGGATTTCCAGCTGGAGCTGATCCGAAGAAAAAGATCAAGGGGCGAAAGTTTGGTATCAGCTGCGTTTTTTCATCAGAGTCCCCCGTCTTTGAGCACTGCAATGGCGAGGTCTCTGAGGCAAAGCCAGTGAGTGACTCAAACGAGCCCAATCGGCTCAATTGTGTATCTGGATTCGGCAGTATTACCCATATCACTGCAACATTCGGGCTGTTTGCAGTCTCCAGGTGCCTCGCCGAACTTTCCAGCTAATCGAGATGGTGATCTCCCGTATCAATGCTTGAGCTAAATCGTTTATGAGTTTAGCGTCACGCTCATCGCTTCCTGATACCTCATTTACCAGAGAGCATGCATCCCATATTATGAGTGAACCCACCGATATTGGCCAACAGCTGCTCAAGGCTCGCGAGCTCAAAAATCTGTCCCCCAAGGACATTGAGCAATCAACTCGCATCCCGTCGGCAACGATTACCGCGCTAGAAAGCAACGATTTTTCGGCTTTGCCGACATCCTACGCGCGCAGCTTCCTTACACAGTATAGTGAGTATCTAAAAGTTGATGCCAGTGACTTAATTGATTCTCTCGTTCCTGATGAAGACATTACCAATATTGGCTACCTCAAAACCAGCCAAGACACCGTGAGCGAGAAACGTGGTTCCTCACCAAAGTCTCGCCCCAATAGAAAACGTAAGAAAGGTCTAGGCCAGCTTGAGTCACCCACAAAACATGATGATGGAAAGAAAATGGCTCAACCCCTTGCCCTCATAGGCTTAGCGATATTGATCATTATCGCTGCATTCTTTTTCTTTACAAAATTTCAGTCCCCAAAGAGCTCCACAGCCCATGATTCAGTCGACATCAATAAGCCTACCGATGAGCGAATGCAAAGTGAACTTGCAGACACTTCACCCGATCAGCAAATCAAGACAGGCGACAATGCACTTGGTATTTTCGATCCTCTTTCCACTCCAAAGGACAAACTTTCGCCAGAGCAGGATCTCGTCTCACTGCAAGAATTAGTTGGTTTAGCTAGCGACAATTTCGCGAATCAAATCACCGACAACGATGTAACGCCTGCGGAATCAAAGGATACTGATGACAGTGTCGCCGGCCAGAGCCCCCCCCAACGCAGCAGCCCTCCTCCGAAGGCGATGCTCATTGAGGAGTAAGAGCAGTTTTAGCCCGACCATCCTTGGTCAGCCTCAAAGCCAGAGGATACTTGCCCCCAAAACTTTCATTTTCTGCGCTCTCACGAGTTGTATTGTGTGTGGGTGCTCTTGCTTGCTCCCTCTCAAGCACGGAAGCCGTTATTGTTGTCGATGGAACAACCACTGAATATCGCGACAACCAGAACGGTTACGATGCCTACTACTTTTTATATGATATAAATAAATCGAGTGCTGATTTCGAAGCGACCGCGTTTTTGACTACTGACGCGAGTGGCAATGCCATTGACATCACCGCATACAATGATGGTAAGACCACTGCCAACTCTGATAACCCAGATGCCAGTATTCACACGTCCTTAACTCTCGCACAAGCTGGAAAACTTACCTATGATGATGGTGGTGGCGAAGACGATTACGTTGCTTTTTACCTGAGTGCTAACCAGCAAGGTAACAGCACCAGTAATTTTTATGGGCTAGACGGTCTCGAAATCTACACCTCTGACTCAGCCACCGTTGACAGTATCGGTGAAGCCCGCAGCGGTGTTCTAGCCTACCAATTTGATTCTACTAGAGATGACACAGGTGGAGGCACGGGGCAACTGGAGTTATTCTATGGTAACGGCAACTCCAATTGGGATATTGTTCTCTATGTTCCATTGGACAGTTTCACTCTGATAAACAACGATTACCAGCAAACGTACGTTCATTTTATCGTCGACACGTATACCGACACCGCGGGTTCGGATTCATGGATATATGACTCCAACAACGACTCCCTGGTACCCGAGCCATCCAGCGCACTTCTCATTGCACTCGGTGGATTGGTAAGTCTCTTTAAAAGGCGCCGATAAGAGCAGTTCAGCCCTCCAAGCTAATTGTATTCAAAATAGGTATTACTTATTTTCTTTTCTTACGGCAGAGGCTAGGACAGCACAACACGATACGCTGCGTTTCTCTTTGATACAGCCATGTTGCAGCTCCCATGGTGGGGATTACCCATAGCAGGAATTACATCGAGCTGAAACTACCTCACCCTTCCAGGACCGATTGCTAGATACCGCAACCTGAACCGAACACTATAGTTATGTGCTCAGTATTGGCGCAATTCCTTTGAGCGCAGTTTGGCTGGCCACAAGCGACCTCGTCTAGGCCTGAAGCAATCCATTCAATTGAATTGCTCATTCATTAAGCAGGAGCACCAATGGCATCACCAGCCAGAGGCTCATCATCGCCCACATTTTCTTCAACTACTGGTTGGTTGGCAATACCGTCGTCACTTTGATTGCCTGGTATGGTCTTATCAGATGGGGGTGTAGGAGGGTTTTTCATTTCACCATACTCGAGAATGTCTTTCACTTGCTGCGCATCGAGGGTCTCGTATTCCAACAATGCCTCTGCCAAAAGTTTTAATTGCTCACCGTGCTCAGTGAGTAATTTCTTAGCAAGAGCGTAAGAATCATCGATGAGCTTCTTGATCTCGGCATCAATTTTGCGGGCCGTTTCTTCAGAGTAGCTTTTAGACTTTCCTATATCACGGGCTACAAATACCTCACCGTCACCTTCACCGTATTCGACCATTCCCAGAGCTTCGCTCATGCCCCACTCACAAACCATCTTGCGGGCAATGTTGGTGGCCATGCGGATGTCACCCACGGCACCATTGGTCACGTTGCCGAAGGTGATCTCCTCTGCAACTCGACCACCCATTGCAACACATAACTGGTCAGTCAATTCTCTCTGACGATAGGTGAACTTGTCTTCCTCAGGTAAGAACATAGTCGAGCCAAGAGATGGCCCGCGAGGAATGATAGTTACCTTGTGCAACGGGTCAGTATGCTCGAGAAGTTCATTAAGAATAGCATGACCAGCCTCGTGGTATGCCGTATTTTCTTTCTCCTTCTCGCTCAGTGCTAGGCTACGGCGCTCACGCCCCCACCTCACTTTGTCTCTAGCTTCTTCCATCTCGGCCAAAGTCACTTCTGAAAGGCCTCTACGTGCAGCGAGTAGCGCCGCTTCATTGATCAAGTTTGCTAATTCAGCGCCGGAGAATCCTGGCGTGCCACGCGCAATAATAGCTAGGTCCGCATCAGGATCCATTTTGATTTTCTTCACATGAACGTTGAGTATCTCCTCACGCCCATTGACATCCGGTAAACCTACGGTGACTTGGCGGTCGAAACGACCTGGTCGTAGTAGCGCAGGGTCGAGAACATCAGGCCTATTAGTGGCAGCAATGATGATGACCCCTGTGCGAGTATCAAAACCATCCATCTCCACAAGAAGCGCGTTCAAGGTTTGCTCTCGCTCGTCGTGACCACCGCCCATTCCATGTCCACGGTGACGACCCACAGCATCGATTTCATCGATGAAAATCAAACAAGGTGAATTTTTCTGGCCCTGCTCAAACATGTCGCGCACTCGGCTGGCTCCAACACCAACAAACATTTCTACAAAGTCGGAACCTGAGATCGAAAAGAAAGGCACATCGGCTTCACCTGCAATAGCACGAGCAAGAAGGGTCTTACCAGTACCTGGAGGGCCTACCATCAGCAAGCCTTTGGGAAGATTACCGCCAAGCTTTTGAAACTTCTTCGGGTCACGAAGATACTCAACAACTTCAACTAGCTCATCTTTAGCTTCTTCGATGCCTGCAACATCCTTGAACGTCACCCTATTTTTATCCATGGTGAGCAAGCGTGCCTTGGACTTGCCAAAGCTCATAGCGCCGCGACCAGCAGACTTCATTTGATGCCGGAAAAGGAAGAAAATAATCAGAATAATAAGAAAAATGGGAAAGATTTGGATCATAAACATCTTCATCATACCTGAATCAGGCTGGAAAGGGGCCAAGTCGTTGATGAATGCCAATTCTGAGTCGTTCAGCTCCAGATAGTTAATATCCAACTCGAAAGGAGCTAAATCATCGTCCTTAGACGCTGCTGGAGCATCGGGGAAAAGGTAGCGAGTTCCGACGATGTATTTGTTATCTGAGCCGTCCGCTGAGATGATTTCAAAGGCTTTCTCTGGGCGCTGATCAGCTTCAACTATTTCTGACCTGGCCAACATTTTACGAAGATCGGCAAGCGTGCACAGCTCTCCTCCTTGCTGCGCAGGTAATTCACTGACTACACGAAGCGGAATCGAGTGGCGGGCCAAAATAGCTTTGACTTCGTCGTCATGAAATTGAGTGATGATTGGAATGCGAAACTCTTCTTGAGGTGCCTCGCTTTTGTCTGCAATCCATGGGTCTTTTTTGTAGAAAAAGCCTGTAATTCTCGGCACCGCAGCGGATTCTCCTGATTTCTTCAGCTTGAACCGTGAATCGGGAAATTTACCCTCATTTTTGTTGGGCAGTGCTTGATCCGTGATGATTTTACCGGAATCCACATAATCCCTGAATTGAGTATAAGTGAGACGCTCTGGCTTGCCAAAACCGCTCGATTGCCATGCCATGAATAGAATAGCCGTGGCGATGCCCATAAGGACAAGAACGCGCCAGTTCACGCCATTACTGGGTGATGGCTGGCCTGAGCCCTTTCCTGATCCACGGGGTAAGGGTGGCGGTTCTGGTGGAGATTGTTGAGACATAAAGGTGAATAGGTGGTAGATATGGCGCCAAGTGTGGCAAGTGTTGGCAATCTAGCGTGGTATTTAAAAAAGAAAACGCTTAATTTAACACATCGTGACTGTTTTTTACCAAAAAACCAGGCATCGACGACCGCAACAAGATAACACAAAGAAACTGGCGCCAAGACTTACAGCTGACACGCACGCGTGCTTGTTAAATGGGCGTTTCTCATTAACATACAGCTCGTGGCAGAACCTGTTGACCATAATCCAAACGCGCGCAAGCAGCTCCTCCAATTACGTGGGTGGCTGAATCGTCTGCCTGGCGTCAGAACAATAAGGCCTGCGGCACCCAGTGGCATCAAATACGCAGGTAACTTAGTTGATGTATTTGCCTCCTTTGTATCGCTCGATAACCAAGTAGACCGAAGTGAAGCTGAAGTAGCCCTCGACCTTTTGCGCCACGCCTTTCCCGAGGCCGACCATCGCTGGCTTGCCCGTCGCCTACACCGAGCTCTAGCGAACCCTCAAGCACCCGACAAACTCATCGTCTCTCTGGGTAAGGAGCTTAATCACGATGAAATTGTCTCCCTCGGCCTCCAGCTTTACTTATTGGTAATTGCTTCTCACTCTGCTTTTCGGGGACGACACGCATTCACCCAAGTGATGGAGGGCCTGGGAGCAAAAGAGGTGGCAGATACCATTCAGTCAGAAATGAAAGGCGAGCACCTCGCCGAGCCGCTACCATTCGATAAAATAGCATTTACCACAGATCAGAGTGCGGATGTCGTGATGCCTGAGAGACTGTCTGACTATGGTTTCTGCGCATACCGCTCACAAGAGATCATTCTCATTCGTAACTGCTGTCATGAGACAGTTTGGGTCAGCGGGAACTCATTGGAGCCCGGCCAAATTCTACGGCTACGATCGCACCAAAGTATCAGATTACCAGATTGGACCATTGCATATGATGATATTGTATTTTTTCTGAACGCCTCTCGAACTGGACACCGGCAATCATTATACCTCAACGAAAATGGATCCTCGCTCTCAGCAGAGAGAACCCGATCTCGCACCAATACCGTGAAACTTGACTTCGGTCTCAACGTGCATGTTGAAGCACTCACCGAAACAAAGCTCTGCCTGGAATCAGGCGAAAAAATGATCCCAGGAAAAGTTTACACCCTCCCTGTATCGGAGAAACTCATTCTTGCAGGAGAGGCTGAAACCAGCTTGGAGTCACTGCGCAAGCAAGCGATGAAGGCAGGGAGCCGCTTCAAAATGGATGCAGGCAGACAAGAATGCTTGGTTTCCAATGACCCTTCTGCATTAAAGCGAGGAGATGTGCTACTGAGCTCAGGCCTGGCTCGCAAAAGTGTATTAAAGATCAACTACAACGCACAAACCGCAGAAGGAAACCTCACCATCATAAGTGCCGAGCGTACCGTACTGGTCAACGGACAGCCTGTCAGAAGCAGCTCCAGACTCGTCGATGGCTCACTGATAAGAATAAGTGCCAACCAGGCAGTCAGGTGCCGGTTTAGTGAGGGCATCTTGGACGAGGAGCGTGCCGTGATTCGCGCCGTTGATGTCGAGAATCTTAACCATAGCTTCGGTCATGATAAGACCGTCCTCGATAACGTATCTTTCTCAATCAAACGAGGCGAAATGCTATGTATCATGGGCCCAAGTGGCAGTGGTAAAAGCACTTTACTGGGAGCTCTCGCTGGGCATCTCAAACCCAACCGAGGCGCAGTAAGGCTAAACGGAGTCTCGCTTTATGATCACAGAAGCCGACTAGCTCCCTTCATCGCTTGCATGCCCCAGGAGGAGGCGCTCAACCCACAGCTTACGGTGAGACAACACCTCATTCACGCTTGCACGGTGAGAAGACCACACCTTTCATCTGCTGAGCACTTCAAACGTGTAGAGTCTATTCTCTCTGAGCTAGCCTTGCAGCCATTAGCTCGACGACGCGTGGGCTCTGCCGGCGAAAAAACTCTCAGTGGAGGAGAGCGTAGCCGGCTTAATCTCGGCCTCGATTTGGGAAGTGCTGCTGAGATTTTCCTTTTTGACGAACCTATATCAGGGCTGTCATCAAAAGACTCCGAACACGTTGCAGAAACACTCCACAGCCTGTCACGTGATAACATTGTGGTAGCCTCACTCCATCGCCCTGGAGCTCGTGTGTTGCGCATGTTTGATAAGGTGCTCATGCTTGATCAAGAGGGGCGGGTTGCGTTCTACGGAACACCTATGGCGATGAGCCAATACTTTCACGAAGCATGTGACGATCTTAGCATCACACCTCCCACGAAGCTGCGAAGTCCAAATTCAAGAGCTATCGATGCAGATTTCGCCTTTGATGTATTGGAGACACCTCTGCGCCGTGGGGCAGGTAGAGAGAGTGGCGGAGCGCGTCGATTTTCCTCTACATTCTGGCAAGAGCGTTTTGAGGGGAGTCAACTTATTGACGAGGTCAGCAAAGGGCAGAGCCCTGATCAAAGTAATCTTGATGGGGTTATCCTGAATGATGATCACATGGCAATGCCCACTCGCACGCATCGGCAACGAGGCATTGAGTGGATACGCCTATTCCGCACACATTTAAACCGATCTTTGATTTCGAAATTTAGAAATCGCGGCACTACGTATAGCATTTTATTAGAGTCTCCCCTGCTCGCTTTACTTATCGGCGCGACACTACGGGCCTCTCCTGATGGGGCCTATGAATTTAGTAGCGCGCTTCACTTACCCGTCTACCTATTCCTCACAGCTACAATTGGTATGTTTCTTGGGCTCACTAATAGTGCGACCGAAATACTAAGGGACTCACCTCTGTTGAGACGTGAACGCAACTACCGACCGGGAACGTTACTCTACGTTAGCGCCAAGTTTATCGCCCTCTCCATACCAGCTCTCCTTCAATGTGGTATCTACACATGGATAGGTCACAGCATGTTAGATATACATGGGATGTTTCTCATCCATTGGGGCTGGATGACCTTGATCGCTCTCTGCGGGACTGCGATGGCGCTGACCATATCCTCCATTGTTGCCACTGAACGTGCCGCGCTCAGCTCAGTGCCCTTGCTCCTGGTTCCTCAAATCCTGCTTGCTGGCGCACTGGTTTCTTTTGAAGAAATGAACCGCGGCTTGTTCCATGGTGCCGATGAAGCCCGTGGACAGGGTGCAGAACCGATCCCAGCTCGCATCATGCCATTGCGCTATGCCTATGAGGGCATGATGGTTACCCAAGCGACAGAAAACTCGTTCGAGAAGCAACGTCGCAAAATTCAAGATGATATTGACCCGCTGAAACAACGC
>JAQXBQ010000249.1 GCA_029252325.1 Akkermansiaceae bacterium | reverse complement strand
ATGGTCGGATTGTTTTTTGTTAGCGGTTGGTAACGGGGAAGGACTTTATCGAATGCGTAATAGATGTGCCTCTCGGAAAGATTCCCTTCTTCCGTTTTGCCATCCAGACTGGAATATCCTTCCTTACTGGCCTTGGCATAAAGGGTGGCTCCTTTCTTCCTTAACAATTCAAAATGACCATTGGCGTCCGATGTTTTTGTATGCTTCGTGTTGTTTATTTTGTCCGCATGCTGTATGGGGTCGTCTTGCAGGGTAATCTCAATACGTGCTCCCTGAATAGGATTACCATCTTGATCCACTACCTTGCCCCAGAAATTGACTGGGGTTCCAAATGCTGCTTCCCACTTTTTTTTCATCCAGCTTTTGTGCTCTTGTTCCCGTTCCTCCTTTGTCATGCTCAAAATCCTCTTACGCTCTTCTTTGCTCATTGAGTCGGGATGGGATACGCCGTCCTGCCTGGTGGCAGGGCGCACATCCTTACCAGTTTCATCTTTGGTGCATGACCTAAATAGGATAGCCAGTGAAACAATCAGTATGACCAGCAGGGAAATGGCCAGTATTTTGAAGTTATTATTCATTTTCAGGGGGTAAGGATGGCGTTCTGTAGTTGTAGTTTTTGCATGAGGTCGTAGTAAAAGCGGTCTGTTTTTTGAAATCTCCATTGCCATTCAGCACTGTGAGTGGATCCAAAACCATACTGATCACCCATATTCACCTTGTCATTTATCGCCCCGTTAGTGTGCCCCAGAGCTCCGAGAGGGGTCAGTCCGTGAATTGTGAATACTGCCAACGACACGCCTGGTCCGAGAGAGCAGGGTTTGATTTGGTTTTAGCAGAGCGCTGCCGTTATTAGATTCGTTATTCATCGCTACTTGAGTTTGATCAGCCACTTGCGGCCCTGTTTCGTCTCACGCGTCCACTTTTTTGCCTGACTCACAGAACTACGATGCCCCATCCGCAACTCTTTGGCAAGCCACTCCGTGCCCACCAGTGTCTGCCTCACTAGCCACACCGCCAGAGCTTTTTTCTCGGGAGCCGATTTACTCGACGCCTCCAGCCAATCATGACTGATGCCGAGCTTTTCCATACCTTCATCAAGCAATCTCATGGCCTCGGTCACGCCATGCTCCCTCACAGCAGGCCCCGCCAGGCTTTCAAACTTTTTGCCCTGCATCGCCTCCCCTGCTTTATCCAACATACGCTGCCGGAATGTGCCGTCTCCCAGGCACCAGCCGCGCCTCAGTTCCTCGTAGCCAATGCCAGGTTTGCCACCCTGCACTTCCTCCCCCTTGGCATCCATGTATTTACCATAGGATTCTCGACCTCGCGTGTCGTCTTTGAAACAGTAACTTTCCAGCACCTTGTCCACCACGAACCAGCCCGGGCGTTTGCGCTTCCAGCCGCAATACAGTTGGACGCTGCTCCACGGGTAGTCCCGCAGCCGCTCCCAGCGTTTACCCTCGCCTGTCATTCGCGCTCTGGCGGGATTCAGGTGAATATACTCGGAAACGGTCTGGAAATAGTTGTCATCGCGCTGCTCGCTGTTGATAAGTTGCGCTTTGTATCGCCCTTGGAAAAGGTGACCGCGCCTTCCTTGCCATGCGTTGATCCGTTGCGTGTAGGTGCCCTGGAACCATTTCATGCCGCCCACAAGATTGCCCTCGGGAGTTTCTAGTAGCAGGTGATAGTGATTTCCCATCAGCACGTAGGCATGCACATACCAGCCAGCCCGTGTGCATGCTTCATCGAGGGTGTCGAGGAACTTCCTGCAGCCATCATCACCAAAGAAGATATCGCGTCCGTTGTTGCCGCGACACATCACATGATACATCGCCCCTGGGTATTCAATTCGTATCGGCCGCGCCATGCACTCCCAATATCCAATCCCTTTTACCTTGTCAATTCACAATTCACGGACTGACCCCTCTCTTAATAATCGAAACCATCAAGCAAGTTATTTATTGGCCAGCCTTTGCGCCTTGAATAATGCGGCCATAGTCCGTTACTATATTTTTCTTCATACCGCTGTGCAGCATCATTGACTTTATCACTTTCTAAATGAGCTGCAACTTGATAGCGTAATTTTGCATCAAGTGGAGACTTTATTTTTTCGTCAAAAACCTCTACGAGATAATTTTCAACAATTTCACGTCCATCTTTTCTCGCCAGCAACGATAAAAAGGCCTTGTCTCCTCTCGCATTCAAGTC
>JAQXBQ010000247.1 GCA_029252325.1 Akkermansiaceae bacterium | reverse complement strand
CCATGACCTTGGGATAAGGTGGTTGTCATTGCTGCGATGGTAGCAATGCTTAATAGCTTTTTCATCATTAGCAGCATTCTTACAGTATAGCTCGATTGAGTTGAAAGGAAAGTCGGGGTGCTTGATTAAAGCTCATCCGATTTTTTTCACACCAGCTACAGAGGCTATTCCCTGAAAGTGCTCTGCGATGTGAGAGCCGATGAAGCCGGCGCCGCCAGTGATAAGTATTTTCATGAGGGGAGTAGTCTTGGTGGTTTGAGCGTGTATTAACTCAGTGGGCTTGGGTAGGTTTCTTGGTCGACAAGTTTCGAGATAGCTTCAACAACATGTGGTTTGTCATCGGGGTAGGTAACTCCGAACCACGAGCTGGTCGTTTCGATCAAGCGGCAGTCAGCCTTTTTCTGACTGATTAAATCATCAACGAGAGTAGGTATGTAGCATTCGGATTTGAGTTTGTGACCAGATTCCTTGAGAAATTTTATGAAATGCTCCTCGAGCTGATCGAAGAAGCTGTGATTGAAGCCCCAGAAATTCATAGAAGCTAGTGCTTGCTCGTTAATTACAATACGGGTGCCATCGAGTTGATTGCCGTAGATTTTGCCGTCTTGTTCTCTTTTGATTTCAGTGATTTCTTCTACATTACTGAGTAGGCCGTTCGATTCGGAACAGATGCCTCTATTCACATCGCCATGATCTGAGAGGGTTTTGTTAATGTGGTAACCAACCATGCAATAATGAGAAATTGAACCGCTTTGCTGGTGAAGGTTTTTGAAGTAATCGGCAATGCGAAGGTAGGCATCAGCCCCATAGAAATCATCGGCGTTGATGACGGCAAATGGCCCATTGACAACATGTCTTGCAGCACGAATGGCGTGTGTTGTGCCCCAAGGTTTTTCGCGACCTTCGGGGACGTCAAATCCCTCTGGCAAATCATCGATTTTCTGAAATGCGTATTCAACTTGGATCTTGCCTTCGAAACGAGCGCCAACTCCCTCGCGGAAAGCATCAGCAAAGTCTTCACGAATGATGAAGACGACTTTTTTGAAGCCAGCCCTGATGGCATCGTATACAGAATAATCGAGGACGGTTTCGCCATTGGGCCCCATTGGGTCCATTTGTTTGAGGCCGCCGTATCGGCTGCCCATACCGGCTGCTAGGATGAGAAGTGTTGTTTCCATGGTTGAATATGAATCAGTTTGCCGCTGAAGCGGGCTTTTTATGAAGATAATGCCGTGCTAATGCAATGGTTTCTTGAGGAAAAGCCACGGTTCTTTGACAAAGAATGCTATTGCAGGCGTGGGCTAGCTGTCGCTAAGATGTGGATGTGCTGCAATCACCTTTGGTTGCTGGCTGAAGGTTTGTCGTCTAGTGCCCAGATGATACATCGCTGTTAATACATCACCCTATAACTAATACCCCATCTGCATTGCATGGATGACAACACCAAAGATCTAGATCAAACTTCAGGGCGTGAGCACGTGCGGCGAGTATTCAATGCAATGCTCACGGCTCGAGTGCTAGAGAACAAATTAGGCAGTCTCTACAAGGCAGGGAAAATTGTAGGTGGTGTTTATTTAGGCAAGGGTCAAGAAGCGGTTAGTGCTTCTATGGCATCATGTTTAGAAAAAGGAAAAGACGTATACGCGCCGCTCATTCGTGATCAGGCTGGCCGTACTGCTTTTGGTGAAGAGCTAATTGATTGCACCCGGACTTATTTGGGATCTGTGAACGGCCCAATGCGTGGTCGTGATGGCAACATTCACCGAGGCCGACCTGCTGAGGGTATGTTGGCGATGATTTCTCATTTGGGTGCAGCTATCCCTGTAGTTGCAGGCATGCTTTTGGCTAAACGGCTGAAAGGTGAACTGAATGGAGTCGTCGGAGCAACCTGTGTCGGAGATGGTTGCACCTCAACAGGGGCTTTCCATGAGGGTTTGAATACTGCGGCGGTTGAGAAGCTGCCTCTTGTATTGACGGTGGCAAATAATCAGTATGCTTATTCTACTCCGAATGATCGGCAATTTGCTTGCGAGAATTTGGTCGATAAGGCGATCGGATATGGTGTTCGCGGTCACAGTGTCGATGGCACTGATATGCTTGCCTGTATCGAGGTGATGCATGAAGCAGTATCGCGTGCGAGAGCAGGTGACGGCCCTCAACTAGTGGTAGCATCGATGCTCAGGCTGACTGGGCATGGAGAACACGATGATGGTTCCTATGTGGACGCTGCATTGAGAAGTTCAGGCCTGGGTCGGGATAGTATTGAGATTGGTATCAAGCAGTTGGTAGAAGGTGGTTTTGCTTCTATAGAGGAGGTGGAACAATGGCAAGATGATGCCGCAAATCGAGTTCAAGAGGCTGTGGCGATCGCTCAGAAAGAAGATGGTCCTGATCCATATAAAGACGATTGGATGGCCTACTCAAATGCTGAGATGCAAATGCAAAAATAATAATGAGCGATGTAACTTACATAGATGCTATTCATGCGGCCCTGGATGAGTCCATGGATCAAGATTCTAGTGTTTTTCTTTATGGTCAAGATATCGGCAAGTTCGGTGGTGCCTTTAAGGCGACAAAGGGTTTGCTGGAAAAGTATCCAGGCAGGGTGCTAGATGCACCTATTAGTGAGGATGCGATGGCTGGTGTAGCCATTGGTGCCGCCATCGAAGGTGCAAGGCCAGTTTTGGAGATGCAGTTTGCTGATTTTTCATCCGTAGCTTTCAATCAGATCATCAACCAAGCGGCGACACACTATTACAGAACCGGTGTGCCAGTGCCGTTGACTATGCGCTTACCTTCAGGAGGAACGCCCGGCTCTGGCCCATTTCACAGCCAGAGTATGGAGTCGATTTATGCTCATTATCCCGGTTTGGTTGTGGTGACGCCGGCTACTGTAGCAGACGCTTACAGTATGTTGCTGGACTCTATCAAACTTGATGATCCTGTCATTTATTGTGAGCACAAGTTTTTATACCGTTGGCTTAAGTCTAAAGACTTGGCGGGGGACCATTTGCCTATTGGACAGGCGCGAATTACTAGACCGGGTAAGCATGCTACGGTCGTTACCTACAGTGCAATGGTGCATGAAGCTGTTCGAGCCGCTGAAATGTTACAAAAAGACGGAGGCTGGGAAATCGAGGTTGTTGATCTGCGGTCAGTGAAGCCATTGGATACCGATACGATTATTGCTTCTGTTGCTCGTACGGGTAGATTGCTTGCTCTTGGAGAAGCTTTTCCGTGGGGTGGGGTTACTGCTGAAGTTGTCTCTCGAGTTTGCGCTGATGGCTTCCATTTGCTGGACGCGCCACCGGTTCGGCTCAATGCCAAGGATACGCCGATACCTTATCATCCGAAATTATGGTCGTCTCATCGCCCAACCCCCGAATCGATTGCGGAAGAGTTGCGTAAGTTGCTTGCTTACTAATTGTTAAGATTAAATTTTACTAAAATAACATAACCTACAAAACTATGCCTAAAGTTCCTATCATGATGCCGCAGCTCGGCGAATCCATCGCTGAGGCGACGATTATTAGGCTCAATATTGCTGTGGGTGATCAAGTGCACGCAGACCAGGAAGTCATCGAAGTTGAGACAAACAAAGCGACTATGGAGGTTACTGCTTTGTGTGCTGGAGAAGTCATTGAGATCCTCGCTAAGGAAGGTGTGAGTTACGCTGTGGGCAGCTTACTTGGTATCGTAGAAGTCAGTCAGGAGGAGCTGGAACGCACGGGTGAAAAATCTATGGAAGAGATGGACTCAGAGTCATCTCAAGCCGAAACTTCTGGTGGTGGTGACGAAGAGCAGAATCTGCATTTTAAAACAGAAGATGGAGGCTATCGCGAGCCTGTTCTAGTTGAGCCAAGCATCAAGGGCTTACCCGTTCCCACTGGCAAGCAAGGTGCCCACTATATATCGCCTCGTATGCGAGCACGCATGGCAGAGCTGGGCCTAAGGGCGGCTGACATCTCAGCTGTAACCGGGAGTGGCGCGGGTGGTCGTGTTACTGTGGAAGACCTAGAGGCATTTCTCGAACATATCAAAACTTGGCCTTACACGAAGGCATCTCCAATGCGACTGGCTGTTGCTGATGCAATGAGGCGAAGTTGGACTAGGCCCTTAGCGACTGTTGCAAGGCCCCTCGTGATGGATAAAATTTTAAACCATCGACGAAACCAGCCAGTAAAGCCAGGGCCAGCCCTTTATCTGTTGAGGGCTTTAGCGTTAGCTTTAGCTGAAAATCCAACGACTGCGGGTTACCTGATCGGTGAAAATGTGGTTCATCCACGTGCATTTGATATTGGTGTCGCTGTTCAAGTTGATGATGGAGTGCTCGTGCCTATTATTCGTAATGCGGACACGAAGTCTTTGAGTGAGTTGGTAGAGGATTACAATCGGCTCGTTGATTTAGCCCGTTCGAGAAAGCTTCCCGAGGATGCCACTAAGCATGGTATCGCAACTGTAACGAACTTCGGTACTTTCGGCCTCACATGGGGAACCCCGATTCCGCTTCCCAACGAGACCCTGATTTTGGGTCTGAGTGCAGGCGTCAAGCGCCCCGTTTGGAGCGATGAGACAGGGACCTTTGTTCCGGTTACTGAAGCTGAAATTGACTTAACTTTTGACCACAGGGTAGTGGATGGTGGTGGAGCAGGGATGCTGCTTAATCGTATTTCAGAACTGCTGCAGCGCCCTGAGGCGCTTTGAACTGCCCCTGAAGTAGCTTGATGTGCTGTCTGCAGAGCTTACACGCTGAGCTCTTTTTGGACCAGTGCCATGAGCTTTTCTTGGACTTCCTTAATACTGGTGTTCGCGTCGATGATATGTGCGCCATCTTGTTGCCTTAAACTGAGGAATAATTCGCGGCAGAAGTTGAGTGATTCGCGTTTTTCAAACTCGTTTGCCTCACCATCTCTGACTCCGATTCTCTGGAGGGCGGTATCAACATCAAGGTCCAGAACAATCAATAGGTCTGGCTTGGGGGCAAAGCTTTCGTTTTCTTTGCGGATGGTGGTGGTATCAATCCCGCGCGCACCTTGGTAAGCCATGGTGGAAAAATAATAGCGGTCGAGAACGACGATTCCACCTCGAGCCATTGTAGGTTCAATAACTTGTTCTACGTGTTCACGCCGATCGTTGACGAAGTATGATAGTTCATCTTGGATACTGAGTCGTCCTGTGGTGGCGCTATCTCTCAGTTTTTTGCCCCATGGGCCATTGGTTGGTTCGAAGCTTTGAATGACTTCATGTTTATTCTCTCTCAACGCTTCAGCGATCATGGTAGCTTGGGTTGATTTACCTGTACCGTCGATGCCTTCGATGACGATGAGGTATCCGTTGGGTGTTGAGGTTTTATTATTGTCGGACATGGAAATAAAGAAAGCGGATGTGGTTGGGGGTGATTACGGGGTGAGCTTGGACCAAGCATCCATGCCGCCAATTACATTGTAGACATTGGTAAAACCTTGGTCAGCGAGGTAATCCATAACTCTAGCGCTTCGACCGCCGGATTTACATATAATTAGCAACTCTTGTCCGGTGCCCATATTGTTGAGCTCAGGAACAAATTCTGGTATTTCTCCCATAGGGATATGTTTGGCAGAATCGATATGACTTACGTTATGTTCCCACGATTCACGGACGTCGATTAAGAGTCCATCAAATGCTTGATCTAGTTTGTCCTTGAGTTGCTCGACGTTGATCTCGTTTGGTTGTTCCATGATGTTTTCGTTGTTGGACTTTGTTTGTGTCTTGCTGCAGGACTGTTGGTAATCGATGGGCTCAGTAATACTTGGATTGCTTCCGCATAGTGGACACTCAGGATCAGATCTCAGGTTGAACTCGCGAAAGCTAGTGCTGAGTGCGTCATAGTGAATGAGTCTGCCCAGTGGAGGGCTGCCACATTCTAATATAATCTTGATGGCTTCCATGGCCTGAAGGCTACCCATGATTCCCGGCAAGACGCCAAGTACACCTGCTTCCGCGCAGCTAGGAACACTGCCGGCATCGGGAGGTTCGGGAAGCATGCATCGGTAACACGGCCCGCCGAGGTGAGGTGCGAAGACGCTTAGTTGGCCTTCGAAACGAAAAATGGAGGCGTAGATATTCGGTTTCTTCAGTAGATAGGCGACATCGTTACTGAGGTAACGCGTGGGGAAATTGTCGGTGCCGTCGATGATGACATCATATTGAGATGCAATATCCATGGCGTTTGTGGCACTGAATCGTACGTTGTGTTGCTCAACCTTCACATGAGGATTGATTTCTTGGATACGTGAGGCGCCGCTTTTCAGTTTGCTTTGCCCGATACTGGATTGGCTGTGTAGTATTTGTCGTTGAAGGTTGGATAACTCGACAGTGTCAGGGTCAACGATGCCGATGCGTCCTATGCCAGCAGCAGCTAAGTAAAGGCAAGAGGGGGATCCTAATCCACCAGCTCCTATGCAAAGAACCGATGCTTGCTTTAATTTTTCCTGCCCAGCAATACCGACCTGTTCGAGAGAGAAATGTCGGGCATAACGGGCCTGTTCTTCTAGGCTAAACATAGTGCAGAAGGGGGTGAGTAGTTAGTGCAGTCTGGGGGAAAAGAACTCGGTTCATTTCAGTAGCAAAGTCCGAGGTGGCTAGGGCCATGGAGGCGTATTAGCTTTTGAGTCTTTTCTCCATAGCTAGATCGGGCTGAGCTCCATTGCTAAGAGCTTGCTGATAGTAGCTCTGTGCTTCTTCTCTGCGTTTTTGCTGCAGATAGAGGACGGATAAATTGTAATAAGCGTCAGCTATTGAGGGGTTGAGTTTGATGGTGGAGAGGAAATGATCTTCAGCCTCTTTGTAGCGCTTGTCCGCTCCGGCCATGTTGCCGAGATATAAATGAGCTTTAGCATTATCGGGGTTGATAATGAGCGACTTTTCGAAGGCGTTTTCCGCTTTTTGCAAATCCTTGTTCTTATACTGAGCAATGCCCATCATGAAATGTGCGTAACCGCTATTCTCACGCATGGTGATGGCCTCGTCCATGCAGTCAACAGCTTTGCTGTAGCGCCCTAACTTCATTTCTACGACGCCAAGTTTGCATAAAATACTGTAATTTCCTGGGGCTCTTTCGTTGATGTCGATTAATACGGAGTGAGCAGCTTGAGTGCGACCTTTCTCAATGTGGCGAATAATAAGACCTTCAACGTATGATGTTTCTGACTGAAGAGCATTTGCGTGGCTTTGAGCATGTGCCTTGGTAACTCTCTCTGGGTTGGTAAATTCTCCATCTGGGCGGCGATGGGCGGCGACATATTTTTTTTCCTCTTCGCTTAGATTTATTGTGATTTTGCGGACGTCATTGATTGCTTCAGATAAGCCCTCAATGTGAATTTTTGATTTTTGATAGGTGTCCCATAGTATTTGTTCTCCCATACGGCGTCGCTCTTGGGCCGCTAGTAGTCGTTTGACTGTATCACGCAGTGTTATGATTTCATCTTCATTAGCATATTGGCCATTCTCGAGCTTGGCGCTGGATAATGCTGATTGGGCATCCTTAAGTTGGGTCTCCAGTGATTTGATGGTTTTGTTTTGTAATACCTGTTCTCGCTGGTAATTGATGATTTTTGTTTTTGCTAGTGCGAGATCATTGCGTGCAGAAACCAGCTCGTCCTTCGTTGTGTTGTGGTTTTTCTCAAGATAGGTGAGCCGGTCTAAAGATTCTTTGAGTTGGGTTCCTAGGCGCATGTTTTCAGAGATCAAACCTTGGATGCCTTTGGAGTCACTTTTTTTCAGCGTGTTAGCGAGCGTGTCACGTTCGATGCGTAATTTGTCACGTTGGATGGTCAGTTCTTTGATGGTCGTTTGAGACTCATCCAGACTCATTTGCATTTCATGAATACGGTTGTTTGCTGAGCCTAGATCGGCACGTGTTTTTTCAAGCGTGGCTGTTATTGCTTTCAGGTCATTTCGAAGGCCCGCGATAACTTGGTTGTTGGTGGCTCCTTGTTGAGCCATGCTTTTCTCAATATCGGCGGTGCGTTGCTCAGCAATCTTAGTTTGATCGCGATAAACTTCTGCCGCTTGCTTGGCTTCCGTCAGTTTCTTTTGTGATGACTGTAAGGCGCGGGCAGTTATCTTCAACTCTTGCTCGAGGGTTTCATTTTCTCGGGAGATGCGATTCATATCCTGCTGAAGTGGCGCTCTAGCCAGTACGTCACGCAGCATTGCCATTTTTTTATCTTTTTCTTTGATTAAGTCCTCTAATCGCTTTCGGTCTGCAGGGCTTAATTTTAGTTGAGCGTTTTGAGACTTGAAGCTCTCTATTTCTTTTGCTGAAGCATCTAGCTTCTGCTGTAACTCGACGTTTTCTTGCTCTAGCTTTTTGAGTTGAATGTTTGCTGACTGATTGCGAGCATCGATGCTGTTTGAGGGGAAGGGAGCTTGAGATGTGTAACCTGTTCCATCACCTTTACTACTGCCTTTGTTCGGCATGGGCTTTTCAATAAAGTCTTCGGTTTTTTTTCGTTTGTCGATGAGCTCTGCCGTGGCCTGAGGCTCGATATTGTTCATGCTCTTCTCTGTGCTTTCGATGCGACTTGTTACTAAATTAGGTTTCCAGCCTTTATGGAAATTACGCAGAACCTCGTAATAGTTGTAGGCTTGTCGATATTTTTGCCATGCCTCGTTGAATTCGTCTTTTTCCTGATGTTTTTCGGCACGCTTGATTTCTAGCCATGCTTGAAAAAAGATATCTGCTGGGTCAAGTGCTGCTGGATTTTCTTGTGCCTTTAAGTTGCACGTAAAAGCTCCCATTAAGATAGTAATCAACAGAAAGAGCATCAGAGCGCTTTTTGATCTGGATGGATGGGAGGGACTCATAGGAAGCCGCAAATTAGGCGAGAACGCCAATGCTTGCAAACGCAAAAAATGCCAGCAAGTTACCAGATAGTCAGAAGATGAATTAAATCAAAAAGTACCGTTAAGCTTGCGACCAATCCAAAAGCAGGCCAACAAAAGAATGAGGCTTGCGGCAGTGATCCAGTGAGACCACAAGGGGGCACGAGAAATAAGAGCTTTTGGTCTAGGGAGGGAGCTGATTTCTTGATCTATATTTTGAAGTGCCGCGCCTTCTAGTAGTTGGCCCTTGGCGACCCTGCTCATTTCCTCAATGACGTCGATGCGTGCAGGCATGCCGGTTTTTTCGATTTTTCGCCCTTGGGCAATTAATGTGGTGTCGGTGCTGTGGGCACTATCCTGACCAATGGTGGCACGTATATTCCACGCGCCTGGTTGAGTTATTTTGAAGCGCCCGGAATAACTGCCCCAAATTAAGTCTTCTTTATTGAGGCTTATTCTCTGGGTTTGGCGATCGGGTGCTTGAATGTCGACAAATACATCGCCTTGTTTAAGTGGCGAACCATACTGATCAAAAGCATTAGCGCTGAGGGATACCGAGTCGCCTGGCTTGGGGCGCTCTGGGGTGAAGTAAAGTCGTATTCTTGAGCCTGCGGCCATGTTTCTTTGGTAAGACATCCACCTGGCAACCTGCCCCCAGAATCGATAGTGATACAGGTCCTCTACACCTCGTCGCCATTTCCACGCAGAATCATGACCCAGAAAGAGAACCTTTCCATTGCCGGCCATTGATGTCACGAGCAGGGGGATACGCCCATATTGATTCGATTTGTCAGCGTGCACAGCCAGCACGTCAGTACCGCCTTTGGCTTTTATAATAGGAGCATGCCAATTAAATCCGGGTAAGTTTTTCCAGATGCCTGGATTGTCCTCCTCTGTGTCCCCAAGCATTGTCAGGAGTGATTTGCTTCCATTGGTAGTTAAGTTCAGCTTGGATGAGATGGCGCCTCCGTAGCCCGATTTTTGCTTCTCATCGAGTATTACAGGGATAAGCTCGCCAAGTGGGCTTTGTGTGAGTGAGAGCATGTTTCCGGCTGGTCCGGGCAAGAAAACAATTCCGCTGGCTTGGTTTTCTATGAGGCCTTTGAGTAAGGCTGCCTGATCAAGGGTAATTCCTTCTCTGGGGTTTTCACTAATTCCGACGTCGCCAATAAATACCACATCGTATTTTTGAAGGTCCTCAAGTTTCTCGGGGAATTGATCAATGTAGCCTGGGCCTTTTCCTACACCGATATCTGGATGCAATAACAAGCAATCTACTTGGACACCGGGATCTCTGTAGAGCGCGTTTCTGATGAATCTGTATTCCCAACGGGGCTGAGTTTCAATGACCAGCGCTTTGATGGCCTCTCTTCTGCCGGAGATTGTGAATTCTTGCTTGTTATTGGTCTCTACAAGCTCTCCATTGCTGACAGGTATTGAGATCTCAAGGGTGGATGTTCCCTCTGTGTTTAGGCGCCATAAAACTGAGTCGTAATAGTCTTTGCCTGCAGGTATGGTTATGGATTTAGTGCGTTCTTTGCCAGTGTTGATATCACGCAAACGTATAGTCGTTCTCACGTCACGGGAGAGAGATGAGGTGATGGTGAATGGAATTTGAACATTCTCGCCAATAATACCGTAGGTAGGCGAGGTTACATTTGAGATATCAAGGTCCGGAAGTCGCCTGTCGCTGCCAACAGGAATGCCGAATAGGGGGATTTGTCGCCGTCTCATCATCTGAGCTGCAGCGACAGGCTGTGTGCCGGTATTCCAGTCACCATCAGTTAACAAGACGATTGCTCGGATGTTGTCATGGTTTTCTAGCGTTTTTTCGATGGCTGAGAAAATATCGGTGCCGGCAAGTGATTGCGCGACAGGATCATTAATTTGCGGAGGGGCAGAGAATGGTAATTCGATTACACGGTTTTTATCATCTTCTTTGAGGGAGATGAAAGACTCGCTAGAGAGAACTTGTTCGATCCACTCTCGGCGACTCACGACTCCTTGAGGGCTACTTAGTGATGCCGGGAGGATGGCGTCATTTGTTTCCGTAGAGGTCGAGGCATCGTAAAGAATGATGATTTCGGGCTTTGACGTTGGCTCAGTGATAGTGCGCCATTCAGGCTCCCAGAGCATCAGTACTACAATGAGGGTGCATGTAAAACGCAGAAGCTCCAGTAAAGATGTTCTTTTGGGTCTGGCAGATCGCTTGATAGAAATGAGACATAGAATGGCCATCCACAGCAAAGCTCCAATGCCGAGGCAGAGTGTGAAAAGACTCGGCGCAAAGGACAGGTTATAGAGAGAGAAACTCAAGAGATTAGATAAAAGGAATTAGGTTTTTAGCTTGGGGCCTCCAGCCTTGGGCTGCAGGCAAAGTAAGGCCTCGGTGATGAGAAATACGAGCATGGCGATAAGCAATGCTTTCCAGATTTCTTTGACGAGTGATTCTGAGCCTCCTGTTTCTTCAAAAAGACTGTATTGAGTGCCTTCAAGCAATGCCCTCAAGCTGTTTTGATCCAAAATCAGCCATTCGTCTTCGCTGGCAGGCCGGTTGGTGGCGACAAGTCTATCGCCAAGCCTCCAGACACCCGCTTCATAGGGGGCATTGCTGGATTTGGAATCAAGGTATTGGTCAATGCGGCTTCTGATCTCTCCGTCAGTGAGTTTCGTGGAAGAGCTGCCTGCGATAGCTGAGAATGCTGAGCTAAAGCGCAGATCCCCGAGTCGAATCATACGTTGTATAACAGGAAGTAATACGTCCGCGTCTGCAAGATTAGACCAGGCGTAATTTGGAAGAGATGTTGCAAAAATAGCGGTGCCGTCTCCAACAACCTTGCGTATGAGGAATGGCTGCTCATCGCTCCAAGTGGCTAAAGTAGTGTATTCACCATTGATTCCACGTCGTTTGATGGCTTTTAGTTTTGATGCAGGAATACTAGTGCCTTCACTCCCATTTCGTAGCGGGCCATCCGCACGATTCCAATCATCGATGATGAAATATTGCCCTTGAGCGGATGTTTGTAAATCTTGCCATTGGATTCCTAAGAAAGATGCATCTGATTCACTATTGGGTGGTAACATTAGCGCCGCGCCTCCGTCTTCAAGGTAATCATTTAGTTGCTTAGCTACTGGGCCAGATGGTAGGGGAGCTTGCCAAATGATGAGGGTGGCTTGAGCCCAATTAATCTGATCTGCTAGTGGTGGAGAGAGGGTAATACATTTATTGTCATTTAGCCCCGGTGGCGCGGAAGCTAGGGATAGCCATGTGTTAGATTCGCCATCATCAGAGATCAAGTAGGTCTTTGCTGAGAGCTCCTCCCCGTATGC
>JAQXBQ010000228.1 GCA_029252325.1 Akkermansiaceae bacterium | reverse complement strand
AGGACCTTCGTCAGCCAAAAGGGCCAAATTATTAAGGCTCTCTGTCGTCTAAAGACACAGGGAGCTTTTTATTATCAATAATCACTCGTTTTATTGTTCATGCGTAATGAATGGTGCTTGCTAGTGGGGTCGTCGATTGCAGACACTTGTTTAAATACTCTATACAGCTGAATTTTCAGCGGCCGTGCTTGAAGTTTGTATGAGTATTGTTATTTTGTGATGGTAAGGGACAATGAAATCTAAGCTAACTACGATTGGGCTCACCGGTGGCATAGCTACTGGTAAGTCTGCTTGCTGCAGCATCCTGCTTGAGCTATGTCCTGCAGCTGTGGTATTCGATGCTGATGCCTGTGTCGCCCGATTGTATGCAGATGCCGAGATCATTGAGCAAATTGGTCGCCATTTTGGTGATGAGGTATTTAACGATGATCGTAGCGTCAATAAAGCTTGGTTAAGATCAAGGGTATTCTCCGACGCCAACGCTCAACATTTTCTTGAGCAGGTATTTCACCCAAGAGTTCGCAAGGAATGTCTTGCATTATTGAACGTAGAGGCTAAAAATCACGCAACGCGCCTCTTCGTTGCGGATATCCCACTCCTGTTTGAGAATGGATTCGATTTTGGTCAATCAGTCAATTTACTGGTAGCTACTGGTAGAAAAACCCAGATTGACCGCCTCAAAAAACGTAACGATTGGGATGATGTGATGGTGGAAGCAGTGCTTTCAGCCCAGATGCCTATCGATGCCAAGTTAAACTTGGCTGACATCGTCTTCTGGAACGAAGGTCCCGAGCAGGTGCTCAGAAACCAATGTCATCGTTTCTTGCAGTCGCTTACCGATATTCAATCGATTTGATTCATTGTTTGAATCAATCGCGTTGGCCAACAAACCTCAAAAAAACAAAGTGTAGGCTATAGCCCTATGAACAACCACAAGATAAGCTCTTGTCACCATTGATACTTTCCCATGAACGACGAACATGACACAAACGAACCTACAGTAGATGCATTGGGCGCATCCGATGATGCCCAGGATTCGCAACCTACAGATCAAAAAAATACAGCTGTGGCTGAGAATGAGGGTTCTAAAAAAGAACAGCCAGAACAAGAAGATGCAGTAGAAGTTAAGGATGAGCGCCCGCCGCTGCCGCCTCTGCCTGAATCCATTAGCATCAATGAATTTCGCGAAAAGCCTTTGTCGGAAATTTATTCGATGCTTGAAGTGCTTCCCGTAAAGATACCTGCCAACGCCTCCAAGAGCCAGTTGGTGTTTGATCTGGTGTCCTTCTACGCCAAGGAGGGCGTGATTGTTGAGGGAGAGGGCGTGCTGGAGCAGGCGAAGGATAACTACGCCATGCTGCGTGATCCTGCCAAGAGCTTCAAAACCTCGCCAGATGATCTCTATTTGAATGGTAACCTCATTCGTGAGCATGGCCTTGTCGTGGGGCAGAAGATCAAAGCTCGCCTGTGCGCCCCCCGTGGTCGTGATAAATATATCTCAGTGAGTGAAGTCATTGAAATTGAGGGGGCCCCTGCATCGGAGTATCATAAGCCGAAGGATTTTGATCACTTGACGGCAATGTTTCCCGACCAGCGGATCATGCTGGAAAATGCCGAGACCGGCATGTCTCCCAGGGTTCTCGATATCGTGGCTCCTTTAGGAAAAGGGCAGCGTGGTCTGATTGTCGCTCCCCCACGCGGAGGTAAAACGATTATTCTCAAGCAGATTGCTCAGTCGATTCAGCTCAACCACCCTGAGGTGGTGCTCATTATTCTCTTGCTCGACGAGCGTCCTGAGGAAGTGACCGACTTTGAAGAAACCGTCGATGCGGAGGTATTCAGCTCGACCTTTGATGAACCTGCTAAGCGCCACGCTCAGGTGTCCGACCTCGTTATGGAGCGTGCTAAGCGTCTGGTCGAGCTGGGTAAGGATGTTGTGCTCTTGCTCGATAGCTTAACACGCCTTGCTCGTGGCCATAATAATTCCCAACGTAGTGGTGGCCCGATTGGATCTGGCGGCCTGAGCCCAGCTGCGCTGCAACAGAGTCGTAAGTTTTTCGGTGCCGCTCGTAACTGTGAGGAAGGTGGAAGCTTGACTATTCTTGCGACAGCATTGGTAGAGACAGAGAGTAAAATGGATGATGTTATTTTTGAGGAGTTCAAGGGAACCGGCAACATGGAAGTTAGGCTCGATCGCGAGCTGGCTGAGCAGCGTATCTACCCAGCTATTCACATTCCGCAGAGTGGAACTCGAAATGACGATCGGCTCTATCATCCTGATGAAATGGCCAAAGTGCTTGAGATCCGACGCCAGCTTGCCTCTATGCCGGTTGGGGAAGCAATCGAAACCCTGCTCAAAAATCTGTCTAGGACAAGCAATAACACCGAGTTATTACTTTCCGGCCT
>JAQXBQ010000209.1 GCA_029252325.1 Akkermansiaceae bacterium | reverse complement strand
AGTGCAAAGGCGGTAGTACCTGCGGTCGAACTCGAGGATGGGAATGACTTTGTGCCTACTTCTAAAGGGGTGGTTTTTGGTCATCACTTCACCTCAATTGCAGGCACAGGGCCGATTGTCGGGCCCGCCTTAGCTGTGATTTGGGGATGGTTGCCTGCTTTATTGTGGGTGCTTATTGGGTCTGTTTTTGTCGGTGCGGTGCATGATTTTGGTGCTTTGGTAGTATCAATGCGTAACAAAGGGCAGACGGTTGGTGACATTGCTGGTCGTGTCATTTCACCCAGGGTAAGGATTCTTTTTTTGTTAATTCTGTTCATGGCACTGACTATCGTCTTAGCCATTTTTGGTCTGGTGATTGCCTCTGTCTTTAAAACATACCCACAGTCAATTGCACCTTGTTTGATACAAATACCACTTGCGGTTTTGATCGGCCTATTCATTCACCGCAAGGGAGGAAATATCATGATAGCTTCCTTTGGTGCCTTGGCGTTGATGTATTTATCTGTGCTCTTCGGTGATGTTGGTTGGTTAGGTCAGATGAACGAGTATCTAAAAAGTCTCGCCTTGATGGAATGGGTGAGCGTGCTCTTGATCTATTCATATATTGCTTCGGTGTTGCCGGTGTGGTCTTTACTGCAACCTCGTGATTATATCAATTCACTGCAGTTGCTCAGTGCTTTGGGGCTTATCGTGGTGGGTCTTGTTTTTGCAGGGCTATTTAATGGAGCGCCTGTTGACGGGGTGAGGCCGGCGCTGGAGATAGCAGCGCCCATGGTAGAATCATCGATCAAGCTCAAGGATCTACCTTTGATTTTTCCTTTTCTCTTCATCACCATTGCCTGTGGTGCTGTTTCTGGTTTTCATTGCCTTGTCTCATCGGGCACTTCATCTAAGCAGCTTCGCAGCGAGACGGATGCCCGCTTTGTTGGATATGGTTCGATGCTAACCGAGGGGTTTTTGGCGGTATTGGTTATTCTGGCTTGTGTCGCGGGGCTTGGGCTCGGGGTCTCCGACGGCTCGGGTGGAACCCTGCTTGGGGTGGATGCTTGGAATACTCGTTATGAAGGCTGGGCGACGATGAGCGGTTTGGGAGCGAAGGTTGGAGCCTTTGTTGATGGCGCCGCTAATTTCCTCAAGGCTCTCGGTATTTCAGCCGCTTTCTCCACTGCATTGATGGGTGTTTTTGTAGCATCTTTTGCCGCAACTACTCTTGATACTGCCTGTAGGTTGCAGCGCTATGTAGTTCAAGAGTTGGCATCATGTTTGATAAGACCGACAAAAAACGATGCTGATAATAAGCTGTCGGATCTACCACGGCCAATTTTGCTCAGTGCAAATCCATTGACATGGTTAGTCAATAAGCATGGGGCGACTTTGTTTGCGGTAGCAATTGCGTGGTGGATGGCTTCACTGCCATCAGCTGAGGGACAAGCACCCGGCACGGGTGGGCTGATCTTGTGGCCTTTATTTGGAGCGATCAATCAGTTGCTAGGAGGCTTGGCTTTTCTGGTGATTATCTTTTGGATGCATCGGCAGCGAATGCCGGTGTGGTTTATTCTCTTGCCTGCTTTTTTCATGCTGGTTTTGCCCGCATGGGCGATGGGGTATCAAATTTTTGGCCAAGCGATTGGATCTACCCAAAGTTGGATCGATCAGGAGAGATGGTTGCTGGTCGGGATCGGATCATCGGCTCTATTGCTAGAGGCGTGGATGGTGATCGAGGCAATGACTGCATGGCGAAAGAGGCGAGTCTAATCAGCAAGTATAATGACGCCGAGGTGACTCAGGAATGAGCTTGGGAATGATCTTGGGAGGGCGTCGTTGCGGTGGCGAGCTTGCGATGCCCCTTTGGACTTTGTCCTAGACATCATTTGAGACGATGCCTAGCGTGAACAACTGATGCGTGGTTTGTGGTTTAGCCTTCTGTTTTTGGTTTGCTCTGGGGCTTTTGAATTAGCTCCACAGGCATCTGCAGCTTTGCCTGCCAGTCAGGTGCAGGTATCTCAGCGCCATGTTATATTGTGTGGCGGGCCAGCACTTAGGAAGTGGGAAGACCTCAGGGTGGAGCGAGACCAGCACGATCGCTGGTGGGCAAACTTCATACGAGCATCAACGATACGAATCGATGAAATTAGGCGTGCATACGGGGAGAATGCCAAAGTGAGCTGGATTGTTTACCGCCCAGGCTACGCTGCTCGCGGGCGTGAAGATGGTAAGCCTTACACGAAGTGGATTACCCAGCAGGCTGCAAAGCGAGGGGTCAAGCTGGTGTGGATTAGTAGTGGTAATGGCGCAATTAGCGCCATCAATAAGCATCAATCAGGCTCTGTGGTGACCTTTGATTTCTTCGGGCACTCCAACAAACACTGTTTCTTGCTCGATTATAGTGCCATCATTATGGCCGCCAGTAAGGCATGGGTGCATGAAAAAGACCTGGGGCGTATTAGCCGCAGAATTTTTGCCAGCAATGCTCAATGTCAGAGCTGGGGATGCCATACGGGGGAAAGTATGAGTGCATACTGGAGGCAAGCTACAGGCCAGCCAATGCTGGGGGCACGTGGCAAAACTGACTATGAGCCGGTGGGACTTGGGGAAATGCCCTCGGTCTCTGGTAAATGGGTTCGATAATATCTTTATTTCACCGACAACAATCCTTTCCTTTCTAGCTAAATTTTATTACCACAAATCCATGAAATTCGAACAACTCAAAGAAATCTACGAACTTCCGTTTTTTGAACTGATTCATAAAGCCCATGAAGTGCATGTTTCTCATTGGCCTGAAAAAGAAATTCAGCTCTGCACTTTGCTTTCTATCAAGACTGGCGGGTGTTCTGAGGACTGTTCGTATTGCTCACAGTCTGCACGTTACAACACTGAAATCGAGCGTGAGCCGCTAATGGGCTTGGACGCAGTAATGGAGAGTGCAACTGCTGCGCGTGATAATGGATCGACTCGTTTCTGTATGGGCGCGGCATGGAAAGGTGTGCGTAAAGGCACGAAGCAATTTGATGATGTGTTAGAGATTGTTCGCAACGTCGCAGGCTTAGGCATGGAAGTATGCACCACGCTCGGTGAGCTCGGTGCCGAGGAGGCCAAGCAACTCAAGGAAGCAGGAGTGACTGCATATAATCATAATTTAGATACTTCACGTGAGCATTACCCGAACATTGTCACCAGCCATACTTATGATGATCGGCTTAACACAATCCGCCATGCACAGGATGCTGGTATGAGTGTTTGTTGTGGTGGTATTCTTGGCCTTGGTGAAACTCCCGATGATCGTCTGAAAATGATCGAGGTTATTTCTGAGTTCAACCCGCAGCCCGAAAGTGTGCCCATCAACTCACTGATGCCTATGCCGGGGACTCCATTGGCGGAATCAAGCTCAGTGGATATTTTTGATGTAGTACGTATGATCGCGGTTACTCGTATTGCCTGCCCGAACGCGAAGGTGAGGCTTTCTGCTGGCCGCAGCAATATGACAGAAGAAGGTCAGACGATGTGTTTCTACGCAGGTGCCAACTCGATTTTTTATGGGGAGAAGCTTCTGACCACGGTAAACCCTGCGATCCAAAAGGATTTGAAGCTCATTGAGAAGCTGGGTATTAACCCGCTCAAGCCGAACCCAGCAATGGAGGCACCTGGAAGTGAATGTGATAAAGAACTCTCACCTTGCTGCAAGTAAGGTCAAGGTCGTGTGCCAGCCAGCACAATGATCTCCAGGGATCTGTAGCGACCTTTCTGTAAAATCATGAATGTAGCGATCACGGGTATCGGCCTAGCCAGTGGTCTAGGTGATGGGGTTCAAGCACATCGGCAAAAAATTTCGGCAGGGGAGCATGCCCTGCAGCCACTGGCAGAACTTCTCGGTGAAGATTCACCTTATGCTGGTGTCAGTGCGGCGTGGATCAAGGATCGAAAGATCATGTTATCTCGTAAGTGGGCGCCAACCTCAATGCTCTCACTTCATGTAGCTAAGCAGGCAGTGGCTGATGCAGGCTTGAGTCGTCAAGACCTAACAGATGCAGCGGTGATTGTTGGGAGTAGCCGCGGAAATGCCGCAGGTTGGGTATCTGAATGGCCGTTAAGGCGACCATTCAAGCTAATGGCTGCAAGTAATTCTATGCACGGGGAGCTGGCATCAGTGGTCAGTATCGAGTTGGGTATACGTGGGCCGTGGCAAGTTGTCTCGAGTGGATGCGCTGCTAGTCTGGATGCCATGGGCATGGCGTCGATGATGATTCAACAGGGTATGGTAAAGCGAGCCATTGTCATTGGCGTTGAGCTGCCACTCATACCAGAGGTTTTACAAGCGTATGCTGATACCGGGGTGCTGGCATCGAGTGTGCTGAATGATCCATACTCATCGGATACGAGCGGCCTATTTCCCGCAGAGGCTGGTGCAGCGCTGGTATTGGAGGCTGTAACTGATCAAACCGCAGAGAGGCTCAAGTCACAGCCCCAAATGACGGGCTATTGGTGTAATTCAGACGCTGATTCACCTATAGGTATGCCCAGTGACGGCTCTGGCCTGCGGGATTGTCTCGAGCAGGCACTTGCCGAGTTGAGTGCTGAGCCGGCCATTGCGGCTATTTGCCCGCACGCAAGCGGAACGCTCTTGCATGCGAAGGCTGAGTTGGCCGCATTGAAGGCTGTTCTTCCTGGTGATCAGACTATTTCTCTGCACCCTCTCAAGCCTTATACAGGGCACTCTGTAGGTGCTAACGGGGTTTTAGATTGCGCGATTTTGACAAGTTATTTGCGAGACCGAGAGCTGCCGCCCAATCTTACTGGTATTAGCTGCCCGGGGCCGCCGTTTACGCTCGAAGCCAGCCCTCTATCAAAGCAAGGCGCGACAGTTTTGAAAATAGCAGTGGGCATGGGCGGTCATAACTCGATTGTTTCGCTGCGCTCACCATCAGTATAGACAATGCACATCTACATATCTATCGGTGAACAGAAGTTGCGTGTCTTAGAGGGAGAGACATTGGATGCGGAGTATATCATCTCAACTTCAGCGAATGGAATTGGTTTTGACGAAGGTAGTTACTGCACACCAACAGGGCGTTTTGAAGTGAGCGAAAAAATTGGGGGAGGCGAGCCATTAAGAACAATTTTCAAATCTCGTAAGCCAGTTGGAATATGGGACGGAAGCATAAATAATGATGATATGATCTTATCGCGTATTCTTCGTTTGCATGGGTTAGATGCGGAAAATGCCAATAGCATGGATCGCTATATTTATATTCATGGAACCAACCAAGAAGCGATGCTGGGCGAGCCGGCTAGCTGTGGTTGTATCCGCATGGCTAATACAGATGTTATCGATCTTTATGACCGCATTGATGTTGGAGTGCCCCTGGTGATCGCTTATTGATCGCTCAGTGATCAAGTTGTTTGCGGAGATGATCAAGCAGCTGCTGACAGCCGTCTTCTAGTATGTTTGCAACAAGTTCAAAGCCATCGTCCTCACCGTAGTAGGGATCAGGAACCTCGGCTATTTGGTGATCGGGATGCTCACAGAAGTGGGTGAACATGATAACCTTCTCAGTATCTGCGTTAGTGCTGGCTAATGATCTTACTCCAGCGTGGTTCTCGTTATCCATAGTAACAATCAGATCAAACTTGGAGTAGTCGCTTTTTTTGAATTGCCTAGCGGCCCCGTTACTAGGTATGGCGCGATCGTTTAGCGTCTTACTCATGCGGCTATCAGGTGACTTACCTGGGTGATAGTCATGGGTGCCGGCTGAATCGATATGGATGAAATTATCAAGGTTTGCTTCTTTTACCTGATGCCGGAAAATGTTCTCAGCAGCGGGTGAGCGGCAGATGTTACCGAGGCAGACGAAGAGAACACTGAATTTTTTTTGGGCCATGAATGAGATATGGTTTTCGGCTAAACAGGTGAATTTTTTTTGCTGAATAAAAGCCACAGGAAAAAGGGCCCCCCGAGGATTGCAGTGACAATACCCACGGGCACTTCTGCAGTCGAAGTGATGTTACGCGCAAGGGTATCGCAGAGTGTTAGGAAGCTGGCACCAAAGAGAATGGATGCCGGAATGAGAAAGCGATGGTTTGCACCAATCAATATTCGACAGATATGGGGAGCCATGATGCCGACAAAGCCAATCGGGCCACAAACAGTAATAATACCGGCGACCATCAGTGAGACTGCAAAAAAGAGAAGCTTCTGTGTGCGGTGAACATCTACCCCGCGACTGGCAGCAATGTCATCTGTGATGGATAGTAAGTTGAGTTCTTTGTGAAAAATAGAGACAATCACAATGCCGCTGATGACAAAAGGCGCAAGCTGAAGCACCGAGTCCATGCTTGCTCGGCTGAGGTCGCCCATTAGCCAGTGCAGGATACGAAATGAGCTGCCTGCGTCACTGAGATACTGAAGTAACAATATAAGGCTCGAAAAGAAAAAGCTGATGGCAACGCCTCCCAGCAGCATGGTGCTCGGAGAAGTCTTTCCCGAGGCGCGGGCAACTCCATAAACGAGAGCGATGGAGAGGATTGCGCCCAGCAGGGAAGCTAAGGAGGTGGCGGAGAGACCCACAAGGGTGAAGTGAATACCAGTCACCATAGCGATAGTAACACCAAGGGATGCTCCGCTTGCTACGCCCAAGGTGAAGGGGGTGGCCAGTGGGTTGCGGAATAAAGCCTGGAAGACCACGCCGCCGAGTGAGAGGCCGGCACCGGCGAGCAGCGCGAGCACGACACGGGGCACACGGATTTGCCAGAAAATGATGGCGTCGACCTTATCAGCCTTGGGGCTAAAGAGAACATCCCAGCTGGTGAGCTGTTGGCCGAGCCAAGGTGTTGTGAGTATACACAAGAGAGTGAACCCAACCATGGTGACCAATACTTTGGACTTGGCTCGGTCTGTCATGACTTGGGCGAGGAGGTTGAAGGTGAGCTGCAGGATGAGTGGGGGAGTATCATGGCCCGTCCAGAGTCGGGATGCGGGTGCAGTAATAACTCAGTATCGAAAACCTTCATAAGGACCTCTTTCTTCATGAATGTATCTGCTCTGGCATCGATCTCAATATGGCCGTCTCTGATACCAATGATCCGGTCAAAATCGGAGGAGGCCCAGTTGAGGTCATGGGTGATTACCACCAAAGTGATTTCTCGATTCTTGGTGATGTTAGCCAGTAGTTTATGTATAAGGCCACGTTGCTTCGGGTCGAGGTGGGCGGTGGGCTCATCAAGAATGAGAATAGGTGTTTTCTGGGCTAGGGCGGCTGCAATATTGACTCTTTGTCGCTCGCCGCCACTCATGGTAGAGAGGCTTTGGTGCCTCAGGTGGCTGATGTTGGTTTGCTCGATTGCCTCCTCTACAGCCTCCGTACCTTGATGGTCAAATTGATTCATGCTGGCACCACCAGTGTGCGCATAGCGGCTCATGTTGATGAACTCGGTCGCGGTGAATGAGATTCGCTCAGCGAGCTGCTGAGGCACGTAGGCGATTTGCTGAGCTAGTTCTGTGCGGCTGGTTTCGGAGAGGGGGTGGCCGTTGAGCTCGATGCTGCCACTATCTGGATCTGCTAAGCCAAGTAAGCATCGGATTAAGGTGGTTTTTCCTGCGCCATTAGATCCGACGATGGCGAGACGTTCACCCATGTTGACCGATAGCGATGCATTCGCAAGCAGCTGGGTGCCACCCATGCTCAGGCTGATGCCTGATGCCTGAATGATGCTATTGGAGTGGCTGCTCATTTTAACTTAAGGGTGGATAGCATTTGCGAAACGCTCAAGAGTTTGGGGGAAACGCGGCCCCGGAATCAAGTGCTGATCTCCATGAATGATGATTACGCGTTGATTTTTGACTGCCTGAAGCTCTTGGTAGCTATTCCACTGATTGAGTAGTCGTTGCTTGCCGAGTTTGTTCCATGTTTCCGTATTCACAAGATCGATGATGATGTCTGGGTCTAGCTGGATCAATTTTTCACGCGATAACATGGGGAAAGAAATAGGCCCTTGATAAGCATTGCGTGCACCAACCATGTGAACGAGTTCACGGTGGAATCCTGCGCTGCCGGCAATGATGAGCTGTGCAGGGTAGTCTGCGGTGGTATCTCGACTAATGCTAATGAGTACGCGGGGCTGGTTCGGCATATTCTTATACCTTGATGCCTGTTTGTACACCGCAGAGTTGATGCCCAAGACGATTTTATTGGCTTCTTCTTGTCTGCCTAGCTCGTTGCCGATGATGTTGATCGATTCGGTGATGCCCTCGGTATCGTCGTGGTTGACGCTGATAGTGTGGATACCCAGCTGTTTTAATTTTATGGCAAGAGAGCCTTGCTCCTTGAGTAGGATGATGCAGTCGGGCTGGAGCGATATCAGCTTCTCATAGTGAAGGTCAATGTAGCCCCCTACACTGGGCTTTTCTTTTGCTTCAAGAGGGTAGTTAGAATAACGAGGAACGCCGACTAGTTGGTCATCAAGGCCAAGCAGGTAAATGATTTCTACAATGCTTGGAGAGAGGGCGACGATGCGCTGGCGAGTATGAGCTTTCGCGATATCATTCTTTGTCTTGCTTGACTCGGGCTCTAGCCACAATCGAGCACAGTGGGAACCAACGAAGCTAAGTAAGATCAGCACCAACAGCAGAATAGCCTTTGATAATTTTCCCGATATTGTCCGTGCTGCGCTCATGGGTTGATGATGCGTGAGAAAGCCGCCCAGCCAAATACGCATGGCTGAGCGGTCCTGTCATTTCGGATATCGTAGTCAATTCCACTAAAAGATCCAGCTAAGGATATACTACCACTCAATGGTGATACCCCCGAAGACGCCGCGTCCACGTCCTGGGAACGTAGAGTTGGGTGCCATGAAGTTACTGAAGTTATAGTGCTCGTAGTCTTCGTCGAACAAGTTTGCTATTCGCGCTGTCAGGCTAATACTGTCGTTTACCTTGTAACGGGCGTTCAAATCAACGGTCGCGTAAGCATCGAGCTTGTTGTTATTGAATGTGCGAGTGTCGAGGTAGTTGATGCTAATTCCAGCATTCAACTGCTCGGTGATGTCGGCGTTAAGCAGCAGGCTCGCCGAATGATCGGGCTGGCCGGCAATGGATTCACTCAAGTAAGTGTAGGAGAGTGTCGCATGGAGCCTATCTTCAAGCCAGTGAGCGGATGCAGCAAACTCGACACCCTCAGTGTCCGTGGTTCCCGCTGTATTCGCGGCCAGAGGATAGCCTTCAATCATGTCGGTGATCTCATTGCTAAAGTAGGTGGCACTTACTTTATACTGTCCATCACAGAAGATCTGATCAACACCCACATCCCAGCCGATTGATTGTTCGGCTTCGATGTCTGGGTTTGGTTGGTAACCAAAGGCTCCACCATATCGTTGAAGGAAATTAGGTGGGCGGAATCCTGAACCAACGCTGGCTCTCAATTTGGTGTTGGTATCGCTGATATTATAAGCAGAAGCCAGTCGCCAGGTTGTCTCGTTCCCGTAGGAATCATAATCCTCCCAACGTAATCCTCCATTGAGGGTGAGCGCATTGGTAACTTCCCAATTATGGTTGAGGTAGATACCATACAAGTCATCATAGTTAGATGTTAAAAATGCATCGTATGTCGTGTGTTCGTGGACTATGCCAGTGGTGGTAGTGTGACTGTCATTCCAGCTCAGTGTGTTATCCCAGTATGCTACGACTTTGGATGCGTCTGTTACGCTATTTCCATTAATCGTATCCTGAGATTTATACGACTCATCGTAGATGCCCAGAGTCAGCTTGGATGTCCATATCTCATTGGCTTTGAACTCGGCGAAAATCGAGCCGAGAGTGCTTTGAGTGTTATCAATTGCCTGGAGAGGAAACGCTGGATCATTGTAAATTGGGCGGTTATATTCCGAGTCGAAACCACGAAGAGTAAGGCCGAGGCTTATTGCGTCACTGAGCTCATAGTCGAGTCGCAAAGTGTAGCTTGTGGTGTCGTATGAGTTGTTAGGTAGATCGTTGTCCGAAGTTTCGTATCCAAGACCTAATGAGTAGGATAGCTTGTCAAGCTGACCTTGAAGGGAGAGTGAAGTGTTGATGGTATCGAATGACCCAGCCTGAACGCTGAATCGACCACTTGGCTCACCGCTGCCTTTTTGTGAATAAAGACCGATAACGCCACCAATAGCGTCGCCGCCATAGAGGGCGCTCTGTGGTCCTCTGAGAATCTCGATTCTTGATAGCCCTAGAAGGTTGTTGCCGCCGAGGAAATTACCTAGTTGAATGTTGGTGTCGCTGACACGAATGCCATCGACACGGAAATGCGTGTAAGCAGTCGTTGTGCCTCGTAGAAAAATGTTAGAAGAGGAGCCGCGCTGACCAGAAGTGGATGGCGAGACGACACCTGGGGCGTGTTTCAGTGCCTCGTCGAGATGTAGAATGCCTTGTTTTTGCAGGTCCTCGATATCAAGTATGGAAACAGAGCTCCCGACTTTGTCGAGTGATGTCGCAGTCCGGTTGGCAATGACGGTGGTATCCGGAAGAGATCCGAGATCTTGCTCTGCGCTGAGATTAGAGGCGAGGCCAAGTGATAAGATGGCGAGAGAACCTGTCGTAAAAGGAGACAGGGCCGACTTTGTAGCACCCTCAAGGAGCGCGAATGTTTTATTTGTCATGGGTATTGAGTGTTTCCTGTTTTACGCAGGAGTTAGCTCTAATCTTCATGGCTGGCATTCTGACTTGTCATGACTTTTTATTGTCCTGACTCACAGTGGCGTAACCGCTCCAGAATAGCTCGCGTTGTGAACGAAAGCGTCACTGGATTTCCCATCTATTTCCTGCCTGTCGTTAGCAGGCCTCCATGAAGTGATCACATCCTGTGGAGATGTGATGGGTGCGTTTAATATTAATATCGCATCAATGGCAACATATTTAGAAAATATTATCAGTATATGATTGATAGATAAATCCATCTAGTTTACTACTCGTATTGTTGATTTTTTCTAACAAAACCACCATAAATAAGTTTAAGATGAATGATGATGAGAAACAAGAACTGAGAGAAGCGCTCCTAGGGCAACGCAAAAATGTCTTAGCCGATGTCAGTCGGCACGGTGTCAAGACAGGTGCAGGTGCCGGAGCAATCGCGGACGAGACAGAGAGAGCTGATATTATCGCCGAAAATATGGTAGAGCATCAGCTTGGTTTTTCTGAAAGTAAGCTGCTGGAAAAAATTGAATATGCTCTAGCTCAACTCGATCAAGGAACCTACGGCATTTGTGATGAGTGCCAAAAAGAGATCAATATTGAACGCCTTAAAGCGAAGCCCTCGGTCTCATTATGTATTGCGTGTCAGACAATCAAGGAGCAATCTGGTTAGTGTGACATGCCTGCTTAGGTTGGTGACACAGTAATGACTAATTGGGCTAACCAGGTCTGACGAGCTCACGCTGTGCTTGTTCCTGATGTCCTAAAGTTGACTAGTGAAAGTGATCAAAGTGCCGATGTGTGAGGCCGGGATAGCACTGTTGTGCTCGCCTATTTTTTCTCTGCAGGTTTGGCAACAGGTTTGGCAGCAGGTTTGGCAGCAGATTTCTCTGCAGGCTTGGGTGCGTCAGGCTCAGTAGATACAGGTTTGGTAGCCGCTTTTTTGGAAGATGTGCCGACAAGAACTTTTGGAGTCACGGTATCTTGGTCTGCCTCGTCGAGTCCTTGCTGTGCCTCTTGGTGCTTTGCAGTGAGTGTTTGCTCAAGAGATTGGGCCGCTGATTCGGTTACTTTGGTGTTCCACAGATATACTTTTTTGAGTGAACTCATAGGCTCCAAGTTTTTGATGCCAGTGTCAGTAACAGCTGTGCTGTGAAGGTTTAAGATCTCGAGCTGATTTAATTTTTGGATTTCAGGAAGTGCCGAATCCGTGATGCTGGTTTGGTTGAGCTTGAGTGACTTGAGGCTAATAAATTCCGTAAGCGTTATTGCAGATTCATCGGTGATGGCAGTGGCACTTAGGTCGAGCTCGGTAATGTCGTTGGCCGCATCCTTCAGGATGGCGAGGCTGTCATCGTTGAAGTCTTTGCGGTAGCTTACCGCTGAGAAGGAGAGGTTGGTGCTGTCTTTAGATATGTAGTTGAGCGAGCCAGCATACTTTTCATTGACTGACTGTAGCGAGGCAGCGAGTCGAGCACGCTTCGCTTTCATGTTGGCAATGCGCTCATTTTCAGCTTTTTCTTTGGCTGCTTTTTCACGCGCAATTTGTTCAGGTGTTTTCAGTGTGTTGAGCGCTGTGGTGATCTCTTCTGGCACTTCTATAAGGCTGAGCGTGTCTGATTCAGGCGCTCCAATTTTCACCCACCACTCTATGATTTGAATTTCTTCTTGGGTGAGCTGCTTTTTGCCTTCTGGTGGCATGTGAAGATCATCTTCCATGGGTAGATGCATGTAGCTGACCATGGCGCTGTTATCGGTGTCTCCTGGTATCAGGCAGTCGGTTTCTTCACCGCCATCGATGAGTGCGGCGTAGCTGTCCATGCGGAGTCCACTTTTTTGCTTAGTCTCACCGTGGCAGGTGATACACTTTTGCTCCAAGATGGGATGAATGATGTTGGTGTAGAGGATTGGATCAACCACGACTTCTGCGGTGGCTTGTTCATCGACCTTCCATGGAGCTTTGTCGAGAGGGTCTCCGTGTGTGATTTGACCACCGTGATGGCCTGCACTCATCATGGTGGCAGTGGTTACGAATAGTCCTACGATGTAGGTGGGCGTGGCAAATTTACCGAGGAAGCCAATGTCGGAACTGTACTTTACCAGAAAAGTGGCGATGAGAAGAATGGTGAAGATGATTCCATCACGTTTATGTTCTTCGATGAGCTCACCTGAGAAGTCTCCGGTCAGGTAGAGACAGTATCCGAAAGCAACGGCAAAGACTCCTGTGGCGGACGCAAAAAAGAGCCCGAGTGTGGTGTTTGGTTTGTATTTACCAAAGCTAATCAAGCGCAGGACTTCCATCAATAATACCAGCATTACGGCGCCAATAGGGAGGTGAAGAAAGAGTGGGTGGAACTCTCCGAGAAAACCAATCCATTTGCCGATAGCTGTGGTTGCACTTTCGCTAGCCATGCCGATTTCCCCCAGCGTAGGCATGATGGCTACTAAGGCGATAGCTAGGATGCTGAGAACAAGCACTGGAATGAAGAACTTTTTCTGGGCGCTGCATTCGCAATGATTCGAGCGCGATGCACTTGCCTCCTGGTCAGCTTTGACAGTATCGGAGCTTCTATTCTTATCGGTTTTTTGAGCTTTCTTGTCTGTGCTACTATCCATGATGATTTGCTTACGTGTGTTTTGTTGAAATTCTTGCGTGAAAATACACATATTATTGAGCAATTGTAGTCTTTAATTACTTTTCCTAAGAAAAGAAAATTAGCCGCGCCTAATATATGGTTGACCTATTTAATGCTGTGGTTTAAGTAAAGGTATGGCGAAAAAGATTTTGGGTGTTTTGGTGGTCGTTGGGATTCTGATTGGATCACTCGTATGGCTATTATCCAGAGAAGATCAGTTAATTGATGAGTCGGCAGGGGCGAAGAAAAAGCTCGGTGTGGTGACGACAACGACCATGGTGACTGATATGGTCAAAATGGTCGGAGGTGAGCGTATTTCGGTGAGTGGTTTGATGGGGCCAGGGGTGGATCCGCATAGCTATCAAGTTACGTTCAGAGATACCGCAGCATTACGAGGTGCAGATCTTATTTTCTACAGCGGTCATCATTTGGAGGGTAAGATGCAGGAGGTTTTGGAGAAGAGAGCCAAGAAGCATGGTGGTGTATTTGCAGTGACGGATGGCATTGTTCAAACTAGTTTGTTGATGCCAGAGGAGGAGTTTCAAGGGTATTATGATCCACATGTCTGGGGTGATCCAAAGCTTTGGGCGGAGTGTATCAAGGTGGTTGTAAATGCATTATCGCAGGCTGATCCAAGTGGGGCGGAAGATTATCAGCAACGGGCTGAGGATTACCATAAGGAGCTTCTTGCTCTCGATCAATGGGTTCAAACGAGGATTGCTGAGATTCCGGTCTCACAGCGTGTATTGGTGACAAGTCACGATGCTTTCCACTACCTAGGTCAGGCTTACGGTATTCAGGTGAAAGGGTTACAGGGTATTTCTACAAATTCTGAGTCGGGTTTGAAAGACCGAGCCGAGCTGGTTGCTTTTATCAAGCGACGTCAACTTAAGACCATTTTTCCTGAGTCGAGTGTCAATGCGAAGGGGATCAAGGCTGTTGCGGCTGAAGCGGGTGTGAAAGTCAGCGAGCATGAGCTTTTCTCTGATGCAATGGGTGATCCTGGTGAGATTGTTCAATTACACGGGGAAAGCTATGATAAGGGATCATATATTGGTATGATCAAACATAATGTGAATACGGTAGTCGATGGTCTGAAATAAGTATCGGCAAAATCAACATTTAAGACAATTGTGTTAAGGAGTTTAAATCCAATCGCCCTAAAGCCACGGAAAGTCCTCGCATGCCAGACGCGGGGTATTTTCAGATTGGGTTGAGCTTTTTAACTTACCCACTAGAGAAGCTGTCTGGTAACAAATTTTAAACTTATGAAGCCTGCTGACGAAATTGCTTTGGAAACGCACGACCTCACGGTTACCTATCACAAGCGCCCCGTGCTGTATGGAATTGATGTGGCGGTGCCATCAGGCAGCCTTGTCGGTATTGTGGGGCCGAATGGCGCGGGGAAATCGACATTCATCAAATCGGTGATGGGGGTAGTGCCTTCGTCCGGCGGTTGGGTCAAAGTATTTGGCAAGCCAATGCGCGAAAATTTGCCGCGTGTGGGCTACGTGCCACAGCGAGAGAGCGTGGACTGGGATTTTCCAGTGACCGTAATGGATGTGGCTCTGATGGGGACATATGGAGGACTGGGTTTATTACGTAGACCAGGTAAGGTCGAGAAGCGGCGTGCATCCGAGGCACTTGAGAAAGTTGGCATGCTGCCTTATTCAAACCGGCAGATTGGTAATTTGAGTGGGGGTCAACAGCAACGGGTATTTCTGGCTCGTGCTCTGGCACAAGATAGTGATCTTTATTTGATGGATGAACCGTTTGTTGGGGTGGATGCTGCCACCGAGGCGGCAATCGTAACACTGCTGCGTGAAATGCGTGAGCGTGGAAAAACAGTAATGGTAGTACATCACGACTTGCAGTCTGCGGGCGAGTATTTCGATCATTTGCTTCTGCTTAACATGCGTCTTGTTGCTTTTGGCGCAGTTAAGGATGTTTATACTCCTGAGTTACTCCAAAAAACTTATGGTGGGCGTTTGACGATTCTCAGTGAGGTGGCAGATCAAGCCGCGAAATTATAAAGGTAAGTATGTTTGAAGATGTGTCATTTTTAGCATCTATGATTGATTTGCTCATACCCGGTAGTGGTAGTGGTAAGGCCATCATGGCGGCAGTATTGCTGGGTGCTAGTTGTGGTTTGCTGGGGTGCTTTGTTGTGCTGCGACGAGTGGCCTTGATGGGGGATGCTGTCTCACATGCAGTGCTGCCTGGTGTTGTAGCGGGTTTGATTTACAGCGCTGAACGTAGCCCGGGGGTTATCTTTTTATTTGCTGCTGCCGCGGGTTTGTTAGGAGCTTGCCTGGTGCGTCTGATGATGTTTAGCACACGCTTAAAGTCCGACGCAGCACTGGGCATTGTCTTGGCAACATTCTTCGCCTTTGGCATCATGTGGCAGTCGAGAAACCAACAAGATACGGTCGGGGTGATGAATTTTCTTTTCGGTAATATTGGTTCGATTGATGCGAGTGATTTGCGAATGATGTTGGTCACGACTTTGATTCTTGTGGTGACGATGTTTTTTCTCAGGCGTCCTTTGTTGATGATGAGTTTTGATGAGGGCTTTTCACGAGGGCTTGGTTATCCCGTTAAAATACTCAATGGCGTCTTTTACTTCCTGTTGACGTTCTCTGTTGTGGTGGCTTTGCAAGCGGTCGGGGTGGTTCTGGTGTCAGCCATGTTGATCACTCCTGCGGCTGCTGCTTATCTTTTGACAGATCGATTTGAACGCATGCTGATTTTATCAGTGGTGTTCGGAGTTGCTTCTGGTATTTCGGGCGGCCTGGTCTCGGCGGAGGTCAATGGCTTGCCGACAGGGCCTGTTATAGCTCTCTCGGCCACGCTGCTCTTTGGGATTATCTATCTCCTCGCTCCGCGCCATGGTGTGTTGTCCAAGGTAGCACGCACCCTCCGGCGTGGGATGCGTGTCAGAAGAGAAAATACGCTCAAAGCTATCTACCAGATACACGAGGGAGAGGGCTTTGCCCATGAAGAGGTGAGTGTCTTAATGCTGGCTCGCAAGCGGGGACAAACAGAAGAAAAAGTAAACAAAGATTGTAAGGCGCTTTTGAGTCGTGGGTTTATTGAAATGGCAGAGGACGGTGTTTCGCTGCACCTCAGCAGATTAGGCTGGAAGCGAGCGATGGAAATAGTCCGAAATCACCGCCTATGGGAGCTGTATCTGACTAACGAAGCTGATTATGCGGAAGATCATGTGCACGAGGATGCTGAAAAAATAGAACATATCCTCGAACCAGGCATTGTTCGTCAACTAGAGCAGCATCTTGATTTTCCCGAGCTTGACCCTCACGGTAAACCTATCCCTCAACCAGCTCACTTAGTTACTCAGTCCTCCGTTGTGCCATCATGAAGACTCTGGAATACATAACCCTGCCATGGGATGTGCTTGGATTGGGAGCACTATGGTTGATTTTGATGGCTTTTTTTGTTGCGCTACCTTGCTCTCAAATGGGCTCGTTCTTGATCCTGCGACGGATGGCTCTGACGGGCGATGCGATCAGTCACAGCGTATTTCCTGGTGTCGTTATTGCTTTTTTTATTACTGGAGATTTGGCCTCACCTTGGCTGATCGTCGGTGCAGGTCTGGCAGGCTTGGCATCCACTGTGATCATTGAGTTGATTCACAAGTGGACGAGGGTGAAGCAGGATGCTGCCACTGGTATTTCATTTACGGCTCTCTTTGCACTCGGTGTTGTGTTGATGGAGCTATTACTGGGTAAGAATGTTGATCTTGATCTGGAGTGTGTTTTGCATGGTCGCCTAGGCTTGCTGCTTGAGGAAGATCGAGTATTACTCTTCGGCTCACTGGTGCCGATGCCAGTCTTAGTTATGGCTGGAGTGGCTGTTTTTACGATGTTGCTACTGGGCCTGTTCTTCCGGGTGATGATGCTGAGCTCATTCGATGCTGATTTAGCGGCATCGTATGGTTATCGACCGGCAGTGATTCATTACGGAATGATGTTTGTGGTTTCGTTTATTGTCGTTGCCGCATTTCAGGCGGTAGGCGCCATCTTAGTGATTGCTTTGCTTATCCTTCCGGGGGCTGCGGCCTACTTATGCACTTACCGACTCAAGGTCATGTTGGCGATTGCCGCATTGCATGCTCTCATTTCGGCGGTGGGGGGCTTGTATTTGCACGTGTGGTTTAATTCAAATATGGCAGCCTCTGTGGTGGTCTGCGGTGGGGTGCTGTTTCTGCTGGCTTGGCTGCTTGGCCCGGTTGATGGTGTGGTATGGAAATGGTTCAAAGATGAGCCCCCAGCCCTTGAAGAATCGTCTGATAAAGTTGGAAATAGATGATCTTGGCACATTCGGCTTGCTCACCATAGCCGCTGGGGGTAGTTCAGTGACCCCGCATTCAAGGGATATTACCAACAATACACCATGGCTATTCAACGCGCATTACTCTCTGTTTCAGATAAGTCCGGCCTGATCGACTTCGCTAAAGGGCTCGATAAACACGGAATCGAACTCCTCTCTACTGGCGGCACATCAAAGGCACTTCGTGAGGCAGGCCTCACAGTGATTGACGTTTCTGATTTCACAGATGCGCCTGAGCTCTTTGAAGGACGCGTGAAGACATTGCACCCTAAAGTGCACGGTGGTCTGTTACACAAGCGTGATGACGAAGATCATCTCAAGCAGGCGGCTGATAATGATATCCCACCCATCGATCTAGTGGTTGTTAATTTGTATCCTTTTGAAGAGACCGTAGCAAAAGAGGATGTCACGCTTGAAGAAGCCATTGAGAACATTGATATTGGTGGGCCATCGATGCTGCGCAGTGCTGCCAAAAACTACAAGTCAGTGACTGTGGTAACAGATCCTAAAGATTATGACAGGGTGCTTGCTGAGATGGATGAACATGACGGTGATACCTCACACAAGCTGCGTGAAGAGTTAGCCCTCAAAGTTTTTTTGCGCACCTCTACCTACGATACTGCGATCACCAATTACCTCTCACAAGCAGGCGAGGGTACACGATCTCAATTTGTTATCAGTCTGCCTCTCAATCAGGAACTTCGCTATGGAGACAATCCGCATCAGCCAACGGCTCTCTACGGTGACTTCAGTGATGTCTTCACTCAGCTGCAAGGCAAGGAGCTCAGCTACACCAATGTCATTGATATTGAGGCTGCATCAGAACTGATCACTGATTTCGTTCGCCCAACAGTGGGAATTCTCAAGCACACCAACCCCTGTGGTCTAGGTCAGCATGATGATGACTTGCGAAAGGCTTGGCAACTTGCCTACGAAACAGACACGCAGGCACCCTTTGGCGGCGTGATCGTTGTCAATCGTGCCATCACAGAAGGCCTCGCTCGTATTATTTCCTCGATCTTTACTGATGTTATTATCGCTCCTGATTTTGAGCCTGAAGCACGTGCTATTCTCCAGAAGAAAAAGAACCTTCGTCTGATTAAGCTCAACAACGAGGCATGGGAGGCTGTAAGAAAGGATCCCGTAATTCGTTCTGCTCCAGGCGGTTTAATGGTTATGGGGCGTGATCACACGGCATTGGGGCTCGATAATATCGAAGAGCGCGTTGTCACCAAGCGCCCACCAACACAGGACGAAATCAGAGCAATGCGTTTTGGCTGGAGAGTGGTCAAACATGTGAAGTCGAATGCCATTGTTTACTCAGGCATGGACCGCACGCTAGGAATTGGTGCAGGGCAAATGAGCCGTGTTGATTCCTCTCGTATTGCCGTTTGGAAAGCGAATGAAGCTGGATTATCACTGAAGGGAAGCATCATGGCATCCGATGCGATGTTGCCATTTGCGGACGGATTGAACGCTGCTATTGAGGCGGGGGCCACGGCCTGCATTCAACCTGGGGGCTCTATTCGTGATGAAGAAGTCATCGCTGCGGCTGATGAAGCTGGTATTGCTATGGTCTTCACTGGCCATCGTCATTTCAAGCACTAGTTATAGGCAAAAATCTTGGCGCATCAAAGACCAGTGCTGGCGATGCGACAGTTTGGCGAGTCCTAGCTAGCAACGTTGTGCCCTGCCTGAGAGAAATAGGCATTGACGGATTGTGCTTACACGCGAAGGTTGTAAGTATTATTGAATGACCCGCAGGATGAAATTTCTATGTATAAGCGTGCCGCCACTTGTTGTTTTGGCACTCTATTTTTCTCAAGCTGACGATGCTCATGGATCACCTGATCTTGAAGCTAAGCCCGAGTATGTGGCTGAGGCCCCGTTGCCTAAGGGTTGGCCAAGACCAGGGCCGTATAACAAGGTTACCCTGAAAGAGTTTCCAGCCTACCGCGCTGCTTATACTGATTCTTTCAGCAGTGGTTTTGCTTTTTGGCGTTTATTTCGCCACATTAAGCGGCAAGACATACCCATGACTTCACCTGTTGAAATGGGTATGAAGCAAAAGGGGGGGGATAAGCTTGGGATGAAGTCGATGGGGTTTCTCTATCAAAATGATGAAGTTGGAAAACTTGGCAATGATGGTAAGAAAATCGAAGTAAGAAGTGTGCCAAACATGCGGGCACTGAGCTACACCTGGCAGGGTGATAGAAACAAGGTGACAATGAAGAAGGCGAAAGTGGCAATCGATAAAGCCAAGCAAGAAAAAGGGCTGAAGAGTAACGATTATCGGGTGATGGGCTATAACGGTCCGGGGGTAGCAGATGCCAAGAAAACCTGGGAAATGTTATTGGTGTTGCCGGCTAAGGTGAAACCTGATCTGGCCCCCAAACTAGCCGTGCCGAATCCCTGATTAATGATCTCAAGCTGTCCTTCAATCTCAAGACTTATCTTATAATGGAAATTTCGCTAGTCTACCCACATCAGCTCTACAAGGAGCACCCAGCCCTCGACCAAAAGCGCCCGGTATTCTTAATGGAGGAGCCATTGCTATACGGCTGTGACACCAAGTGGCCACTTGAGCATCATGCTCGCAGGCAGGCCTTGCTCAAGGAGGCTGGCACGCACTACATTAATGGTTTGCTGGCGGCTGGATTCAAGGCTGATGTTGTCGAGCTTGCTGGTGGGCAAACACATAGCTGTGACATGCTCGATCAACTTGCAGGCAAGCTGCCAAGTAAGCTCAAGGTGATTCATCTGGCCAAGGTGGTGGATGATTTGATCAGCCGCCGTCTGCAGCAATGGTGTGAGGGGAATGGTATTCAAGTCATCTGGTACGAAACTCCCAATTTTATCACGCCTGAGGATTGGTGGCGAGGATACCTGGAGGGCAAGAAGAAACCTTTTATGGCGCATTTCTACCAAGCGCAGAGAAAGCGTATGGGTATCTTGATGGATGATGATGGTAAGCCTGAAGGTGGCGCTTGGAGCTACGATGAGCTCAATCGTAAAAAGCTACCCAAGAAGTATGTCGAGCCTGTGCTACCTAAGCTCGAGCCCTTCAGTGCTGATACCAATGCTTGGGTGGAAGAGCATTTTCCGAATGCATGGGGTGAGTGCAGTATCGGATTACCCAGAACCCATGCCGAGGCAGAGGCTTGGTTGGATGTATTTCTTAAGGAGCGCTTTGAGCTTTTTGGTGACTATGAGGATGCGATATCGACACGTTATGCGACTCAGCAGCATTCGTTACTTACGCCGATGATGAACATAGGATTACTCAATCCCAGTGATGTGGTGCGGCGAGCTATCGACTACGCAAAAAATCATGATGTTCCGCTCAACTCACTTGAGGGTTTTGTTCGGCAGATTATCGGCTGGCGTGAGTTTATGCGCTGTATGTATGAGCTGCACGGACGCGAGATGCGAGTGTCGAACTTCTGGGGCTTCAGCCATCAGCTGCCGAAGTGTTTCTACACAGGTCGAAGTGGCTTGCCGCCCGTGGACCGTGCCATCAGTGAGTTACTCAAAACGGGCTATTGTCATCACATTGACAGGCTCATGGTGCTGGGTGTTATTTTCCAACTTTGCCACGTCAAGCCCACTGCGGTCTACCGCTGGTTCATGGAGATGTTTGTCGATGCATACGATTGGGTGATGGTGCCCAACGTCTATGGCATGAGCCAGTTTGCTGACGGTGGTAAGTTTGTCACCAAGCCTTATGTCTGTGGGTCAAATTATATTCGTAAGATGTCGGATTACCCCAAGGGTGACTGGTGTGATATTTGGGATGGTTTATTCTGGGACTTTATTGACTCCAACCGTGAGTTTTATCAAAAGCAACCGAGGTTAGGTATGATGACTAGGCAGTTGGATAAAATGGCTCCTGAAAAGCTCCAGTCTCATAGAGATAATGCAGCTGCGTACCGCGATAAGGTCCACTCGGGGTGGCAGTGCGAGACGGAGGACAAATCCATTGAATTACCTCTATGAATACGAGAAAGTATAAGCAGATAAAACAATTCTCAGCCGCTGTGATTCTGGGGTTAGTTTCCGCAACGGTGCTGATGGCTCAGCAAGGCGACCAGCCACAGGGGAAAGAAACAAAAACCACTATGCTAATTGACTTCGCAAACAAAGATGAAAATCACTCCGTGAGTGTTGTCAATGACGGCGTGATGGGTGGGCTTTCTCAAGGGAATATCAAGCTGACTCAAGACAACACCTTGCTTTTTAAAGGGCTTCTATCGCTTAGAAATAACGGTGGATTCTCCTCGTTTAGAATCAGTGGTCAGCGCTGGGATCTGCGTGATTGGAAGGGGATTGAAATCCACGTGAGAGGAGACGGGAGGGTTTATGGGTTGCGGGCGACTACGGATGAGAAGTTCCTACGCTCCTCGGTATCTTTCACTGCTGATTTTGAGACAACGAAAGACAAGTGGGTGAAGTTGCAAATACCTTTCTCTTCAATGAAGGCGAGTTGGAGAGGTAGGAAGTTGAATCGGAACTTTAATCCTGCCGAAATCAAGGGGCTCGGTATCATTCTAGCAGACAAAAAGGCTGGAGAATTTGCCCTAGAGATCAAATCTATTTCTGCCTGGAAGTAGAGGGTGCCCTTGTTTAGAAAGTGCGCACACTGCCCATGCCTCCATCGGCTTGGATGATCTGTCCTGTGATGAATTTGGATTCATCGGATACAAGAAACTCGGCCAATGCTGCGATGTCATCAGCTTCCCCGATGGCCTTCAACGGGTGGCGATCAGCGGATGCTTGGCGCTTTGCTTCACTGTTGATGAGGTTTTCTGCAAGGGGGGTGTCAGTGAGGGATGGGGCAATCGCATTGACTCGTATGCCGGGAGACAACTCCGCTGCCAGTGAACGGGTGAGACCCTCAATGGCTCCCTTGGCCATGGCAATGGACGCGTGGAATGGTAGGCCAGTTTGCACCGCTACGGTTGAAAAAAGTACTACCGACGCACGTGGAGATTTTTTGAGTGCGGGCAGGCATTGCTGAATGACTTGAGCGGCACCGAGGGCATTTAGCTTAAACTCCGTCAAGATGTCTTCCTCACTCAGACGATGGAAAGGTTTTAGTGTGATAGAGCCTGGCGCGTAAACGATGCCATCAAGCTGTTCAGGGATGTTGAGTGCCGTTGGGTTTGCAGCGTCGAAGATCTGGTGTTGAGCACCATTACAATGGGCGCTGCCAGTGCGGCTGGCAGTGAGTGTTTGAATGCCGCTGCTCTGAAGTCTGTTGGCAAGGCATTGGGAAATGCCATGTGATCCGCCGATGATGAGAATTGTTTTCATGAAATTGAGTGAGTGTCGTGAGTTGTATTTACTAGTTGAGGTTTGGCTCAGGCTTGATCTGCTGCTGCGTAATCAGGCAAGGTAGTCGTGATCGTCGCGTTCAGGCTGCCGACGAGGTGATACAAGCCGAAGTAGGTCCGGTTTAGGTAGAGGGCGTGGGCATTACCGCGTGACGTGCTTAGCTTGCTTAGTTCCTTGTCGAGGCGAGCATCTTCGCCGAACTTCGCAAGCTCATCGAAATAATCCTGATCACCAAAGTCGAAAGTGCCGTGCTTGAAGGGGCGAGAGAGGAGCTCGACAGACTCCCTGAATAGAGCTGCAAGTGTATCTTTCTCGTGAGGTTTGTCGGTGTCGAGAAGCAGGCCAATCTTAGTTAGGGCACTTCGGAATGTGGCGTCATCGTCCAGCACCTTGGGGTCCATCAGAGCGAAGTAGTCCCTGTAGAAGTTATCCTCTAGAGACTTCGTACAGCCGAAGTCTAATACCCATAATTCATCATCGTGAACTTTGAAATTACCTGGATGCGGGTCAGCATGAAACAAACGGAGCTCATGAATTTGGTGGTGATAGAAATCCCACAAGGCTTGGGCAAGTTTTTGCTTCAGCTCCTGGGGTGCATCAGACTCAGCGAAGGTGTCGAGCTGCACACCATGAATCCACTCCATCGTTAGGATGCGTTTGCTGCTGAGCTCAGGGAAATACTCAGGAAAGCGAGTATAGGGTAGGTGCTTCGACTTGGCAGCGAGGTCTTGGGATCGCTCCAGTTCAAGATGGTAGTCGGTCTCCTCAAGTAGACGTTCCTCTACTTCTTTCATGTAAGGCTCGATCGCCTTTGAATCAATTTGAAAGAGTCTTGTGGCGATGGGCTTGACGATGGCCAAATCAGATTTGAGACTGTCAGCCACCCCTGGATATTGAATTTTGACTGCATATTTATCCCCTTTGATCTCAGCCTTATGTACTTGGCCAATAGAGGCTCCAGATGCGGCCTTGGTCGTGAAGGACTCGAAGACCTCATTAGGTCGCTTGCCCAGCTCTTTCATGAATGTGTTCACTACTAGAGGGTAGGTGAGGGGAGGAGCGTTGTATTGAGCTTGGGAAAATTGATCAGCGTATTGGTCGGGCACCATGTTGCGATCCATGCTGAGCATCTGCGCGAGCTTCAGTGGGCCACCCTTGAGCTTGCTGAACGTTTCGTAGGTTTGACGCGCCGTAACCTCATGAAATGCCGTCTTGTCATCCTTGCCGGTGATTGTTTTCTGGGCCTTGTATTTGAGATAGCTGACACCAACCTTAATACCCGTTTGGGCAAGCTTGCTGGCACGACTGATCTTATTTTTTGGAATTTTGGTCTGCTCTTTCATAGAGCCTATGAGCCCGAGAGGGTGAAGCGACGCAGCAAAAATCTACCAAGGTCAAATGCTGAATCTAGAGTGCCTGAGCGAGCAACGTCGGCGCTGAATCTGACACTCTTTTCGATCAAGGCATCAGTGTCTTGAAAATCGGGGGACTGATCCTTGCGGTGAAATTCAATGATACTGCGAAACTGTTCGAAAAGTAGCTCAGGGTATTTTTCGCTTACCTTTTTGCGGTCAGCAACGGACCCGTCTTCAATTCCCTGGTTGATGATCACTTGGGCAAACTCAATGAAGCGGTGCCTCATGGGCTTTAGGGTTTTACTGCACCCGGGGCGCGGAAAGAACTCGACCAGACGTGACCTGTTTTTCTGGGCATGGGCGAAGAAAGTGAAGAAGAATGCGAGTATTTTCTGATCTCCTGGGTAGTCTGAGTAATCGTCATCCTCATGGAGTACCTTTATTGTCTCTTCTATGAGGCCATCCCAGTAGCCCGACTCGAGGGCATCGAAGCTGGCAGCATGTTTATAGAACTCGGCCTCCTCCATGCCTATCTCTTGGGCAAAGGAGTATACGCTAGTGGGCCTTTTTCCTTGAGTGAGTAACACGTGCCAATATTGCTTTTCTAGCTCGTGCTTGGAGTTCTTTTTTGAAGTCGATTTAGCCATTACATACCTATTTAGAACCCGTGGCATAGCCAGTCAAATGGTAATTGTGTTATAATTTGCCTTGCCTGAAGTGTTCATTAGATTACCATGTTCGCATGAATACTCTTGAGAAGCTCGAAATACTGGCTGATGCAGCTAAATACGATGCCTCCTGCGCAAGCTCAGGTGGGGCAAGGAAAGACTCAACAGCGGGCAAAGGCGTTGGTTCGACAGGGGGCGCTGGCATTTGTCACTCATACGCTCCTGATGGCCGCTGCATTTCCTTACTGAAGGTGCTACTGACCAACGTCTGCCTTTACGATTGCCACTACTGCATCAACCGACGCTCCAGTAATGTTCAGAGAGCGAGGTTCACTCCTGAGGAGGTGGTTGAGCTGACTTTATCGTTCTACAAAAGAAACTATATCGAAGGGCTATTCTTGAGCTCCGGCATTGTGCGTAGCGCTGATTATACCATGGAGCTCGTCATCAGGGTGGCTAAGCTCTTGCGCGAAAAGCACCACTTCCGAGGTTACATTCATTTGAAAACGATTCCTGAGGCTTCACCAGAATTGATCGCAGAGGCTGGCAAATACGCTGACCGCCTGAGCATCAATGTTGAGCTGCCGAAGCAAGAAAGCCTCAAGAAACTAGCCCCTGAGAAAAACGTTCACCGCACTCGTGAAGCCATGAGCACCATCAATGCTCGCATCACTGAGACCATTGCTGATCGTAAAGAGCTCAGAAAAAGAAAATCCAAGGCCAAAAAGCCGACCTTTGCGACAGGACAAAGCACTCAAATGATCGTCGGCGCTGACGGTTCTTATGATAGTGACTTTCTCGCTCGGGCAGGTGACCTGTATGGTAATTTCAAACTCAGGCGTGTTTATTATTCGGCATTCAGCCCCATTCCAGAACCTTCGGTGATACTGCCGCTTAAGTCACCCCCACTGGTTCGAGAGCATCGACTTTATCAAGCTGACTGGTTGATGCGTTTTTATCACTATGGTGTTGATGAGCTGACCAGTGCCGAATCTCCTAACCTAGATTTAGACATCGACCCGAAGCTGTCGTGGGCGCTGCGTAATCGGCACACCTTTCCTATCGATGTCAACCGCTCCCCACTGGAAATGCTTTATCGCATACCCGGTCTGGGAGTGAGGAATGCGAAGAGGATTGTTCGCTTACGGCGTCACCATGCTGTCACTCTCGAGGATTTGATTAAGCTCCGGGTGAATTTGAAAAAAACCATGCCGTTTATGATCTGCACCAATCACCATCCAGCACGTCTTGAGCTATCAAGCAGTGAGTTGCGAGCCAAGTTCGCTCCACCGCCGACACAGCTCGAGATGGATTTTACTGCGCAGCCAGTTACTACCACTGTAGAAAAAAACATGGTTAAGCAAGCGGGGGTAGAAGCCTTGCATGGGGAATTCTAGGTCATTAGCAAACTGCGATGAAAACCATATCCATAGAGCCTCATTTTCAAGCATGGCGTAATGCCGCACGTGCATTGCTAGCAGAGCAGTGCCACCCGTCCGATGTTCTATGGAGTGCTAAGAATGATGAAGGTGATGGGCTATTGTTTGCCGATGAGCTGCCTGTGCTACCCCCAGACGCGCCACGTCTGAAAGTGCCCAAGACCTTTGTGCGACTTGCTGAGACTGTAGCGGCACATCGCTCAGGTAAGCAGTGGGCATTGCTTTACCAAATACTTTGGGAAATGAGCTGCGGCAACGATCGTCGTATCCTTAGTAACCAAACCGATAGCAGATTACGCACTCTAGAGCGCATGCGAGCCACCGTGAGTCGCGATATTCATAAGATGCGTGCCTTTGTCCGATTTCGAGAGGTCAAGACTGAGCAGAGTGATAAGGAAAACTTCGTAGCGTGGTTTGAGCCAGATCATCTAATCGTGCGCATCAATACACCGTTTTTTCGTAAACGCTTTGCTGGTATGAACTGGTCGATTCTTACTCCTGACGAGTGTGTGCATTGGGACGGTAGTCGTATCACCTACACTGACGGTGTAGAGAAATCAGTCGCTCCAGATAGCGATGAGCTCGAAGAGCTTTGGCTAGGCTATTACCGTAGTATCTTCAATCCCGCGCGGCTGAAGATCAAAATGATGCAGACGGAGATGCCCAAGAAATATTGGAAAAACCTACCCGAGGCAGAAATCATCGAAGAACTCATCACTGGTAGTGGAGAACAGGTGCAAGCGATGATGCATGAGCAAGAGCGCCCTCTCAAGCCAGTGCCACGCAATGCATACTTGGCCAAGCTCAATGAGATGGATGCGATAGATGAGCCCGATACAGAAAGTGACTGAAGATAGACTCAATCAACGCAGTGCTGGATCGACGTTTTTACTTCGCTAGCTCTTTGAGTAGGGCTCGATTAAGTCGGATGCCGGCCTCAAAGTTCTCAACATAGTAATTCTCGTTTGGTGCATGGATTTGGCAATCGGGGAGGGCGAGACCTAACATCAGGGCCTCGACTCCGAAGATTTCCTTCATGTCTTGAATGATAGGAATGGAGCCGCCCTCGCGGATCAGGACGGGTTCTTTACCGAAAGCCTGCCTCAGAGCTTCTTGCCCTGCTTTGCCATTTTTAGAATGAGGATCGGCATAGAAAGGCTTGCCATCGTGGCCAACCTCGACTTCCACAGTGACGCCCTCAGGGCAATGCTTCTCGAGGTGTGCTTGCACTTTTTTCATGATGTCCTTTGGGTCTTGATCGGGGACAAGGCGGAATGAAAATTTAGCCATGGCCTCTGCGGGCAATACCGTTTTTGATCCCTCTCCTTGGTAGCCACTACCAATGCCGTTGACCTCAGCCGTGGGGCGAGCCCAGAGTCTCTCAGCAGAGCTGTAGCCAGGCTCACCAAAAAGGGCGGGAGATCCTGTGACCGCGAGCATATCCTGTTCACTCATACCGGGAACTTCAGCCCACATGTTGCGTTCCCAATCCTCAAGTGGTCGGACTTCATCATAAAAACCCTCAATGGCAACATTACCCTCGGAGTCATGTAGTGATGCCACCAACCTCGCAACAGCAGTGGCTGGATTGGCAACGGCGCCACCGTAGACACCGGAGTGGAGATCTCCCGCTGGGCCTTTCACAGTGACTTCGCAACAAGCAATGCCTCGCAGACCATACCCTAGGGTTGGGACGCCTTTCGATACCATTCCGGTATCTGAGACGGCAATCACATCGCACTGAAGCTCGGCCTTATGTTTTTCAATAAAGGGAACTAGATTTGGGCTGCCAATTTCCTCCTCTCCTTCAAACAAAAAGATCAAGTTCACAGGTAACTCGCCTTCTTCTTCTAGGGTCTGCTCTACGCCGAGCACGTGGGCTAACATCTGCCCTTTGTTGTCGGTGGAACCTCGTCCCCAAATTCTGCCGTCACGTATCTCAGGCTCGAATGGTGGTGAGTCCCAGAGCTCGACGGGGTCGACTGGCTGAACGTCATAGTGGCCATAGATGAGGCAGGTCTTTTTGCCGGCTACGTGCTTGTTACGTGCTACCACGATCGGATGTTGGGGCGTTTCGTGAAGCTCTGTATCCAGTCCCATATGCTCGAGTTTTTTGATCAGCCACTCCGCACAGTCGCGAACATCGCTGGTATGGTCGGAGTCGGTGGAGACACTGGCAAAACGTAAAAAGGAGAGCAAATCTTCAAGCTGCTTGGTCATGGCTTATGTTTTGAACTCAGGGTGTCGAGGGGGCAAGCATCAAATGGAAATCATGATCCAGCCAAAGAAAGATTCATAACTTGGTGGTTTTAAAAGTCTCCAATTACGTGCAATATCAGCTTCAATGAGACGCCGATACCCGCTGATCTTTAATCCAAGTGCTCGCAGCCAGCGGGGGCGTAGGACTTTGCGTTTCTTGATGACTCATGCTCAGTCCTTTGTGCTTTATGCCAGCCGCAGTGCTGAGGATGCTAAAGAGTTGGCCACTAAGCTTGCGGCTGATGGCGAGCCGATCGTGGTGGCAGCTGGTGGCGATGGCACCCTCAATGCTGTTGTCCAAGGGTTAACTGGCACCAACACGGCACTGGGTGTTTTGCCGGCTGGGACGATGAATGTCTTTGCCCGTGAACTTGGATTGCCTCACAACAACCTCAAAAAATCACTAGAAGTTCTTGAAGCCGGGTACATTAAAGAAGTCGATCTCTTTGAGGCAAATGGTAACCCCTTCATGCAGATGGCGGGTATTGGTTTTGACGCCCAAGTCATCGAGGAGACGACATGGGAGCAAAAAAAGATTCTCGGCCCGATGGCCTACATCATGACCGCACTGAAAGTGCTTGCCGATAAGCCCCCAAAGCTTCGCATCATTTGTGATGATGGTCAGATAGAGGAGGGCTTTTGTGCATTGGCTGGTAATGGATCGCTCTATGGTGGTCAGGTAAAATTATTTCGTAAGGCCGACCATGCGGATGAAATGCTTGATATGCTGGTGTTCACAGAGGCTGGTTACAAGCTGATCCGCGACTCGGTCAAAGGACTCGCCACAGGGGCGATTGACGCGGGTAACTCTTCAGTCAAATACCTTCAGTCCAAAAGCTATGAAATCCATTGTGATCGTGAAGTTCCCATGGAAGTAGATGGCGAGTATGTAGGCAGGGTTGAGAATATTTGCCTCGCTCCGGCTCAGAGAAAGCTAAGAGTTGTTGCCCCCGAGCATCCAAAAGATGGAATATTTACTACTGTAGTTAAGACCTTAGTCAATATTCCACGACGAGGGGATGAAGCATCACAAGACGACAAGCCCGATCAACCATGAGTGATGCCAATACGGTGAATCATCAGGCCGAGCCATCGTCGCCAGCTGATCAAGAAGATGATAGTGTGAAGCGAGGCGGAACCGGCAAATACTCGTGTCTTGTGATATGGTTGAGAAGGCTGTTGCTAACTGGCTTTTTAGGGGTTGTCCTTTTTGTTAGTTTTGTCTGGTATGCTAATTACGCGGCAACAAGAGCAGGCAAAGGGGTTTTGTTTGATGATGTCAATGATGTGCCTGTGCAGCGCGCTGGACTTGTTTTTGGTTGCTCCCACAAGCTAGGAAAGCGCGACAACCTCTACTTTAAGTATCGTATCCAAGCAGCTGCAGAGCTGTGGCATGCGGGCAAAGTGGAGTTGCTAATAGTATCGGGTGATAACCGCGAAAAATACTATAATGAGCCAGTAACTATGAGAAAAGCCTTGATGAAAGCCGGAGTTCCTTTTGATAATATCGTTTGTGATTATGCAGGTCTGCGCACGCTAGACTCGGTTCTGAGAGCTAATAAGATTTTTGGCCTTAGTGAACTGACACTGGTAAGTCAGAAGTTTCAGAACGAACGGGCGGCTTACATAGCTAAAGCATACGGCATCAAAGTTTATGGTTATAACGCTCGTGATGTCGAAGGATACGCAGCTCGTAAAATAGAAGATCGTGAGGTGCTCGCCAGAGTAAAAATGTGGTTAGATATCAATATCACAAAAAAACAGCCGATGCATCTGGGCGAAAAAGAACCCATCTTGTGAAGGTTTCGAGCATTGATCTTCATGTGTCCAGAGCTGGAGTGAGCGTTGGTCGTTAGCCTTGTAGCGGCTCGTATTGCTCTGCGGTTGTTGGAAGCCCCGCTGATATTAACCGCCTGCAGCAATGGTGATTATCTCAAGCTGGTCCCCATCATCTAGCATAGTGTGAACATATTCACGCGGAAAGAGGGCCTTTTTATTGAGCTCTACGATCACGGGCTTGCCGGCAAGGCCGATAGAGTCGAGTAGCAATTCCACATTGATGGCTTGATCAAGTGGGTGGTCCTTGCCATTAAGTTTGACCTTCATGTTGTCTGCGCTGTTGCTGGTGACTCAATATTGTTGAGGATGGCCTCATCCCAGTCTTTCCAGACGGATTCGTATCCCTTGGTGTGAAGCATGCCGGTGATTTCCTTGATGCCGCGCTTGTCATCGATGGTAAACTGCTCGGTGGCGCGGCTGCAGGATGATTTTTCAGTGACTTCGACACGTTTGCCCTTCAGGGTCATATGCAGATCGTCGGTGCCAGCTCCGGTGTAGCCGCCAGGGTCAGTTTGAGATTCAGCCGACATATGGGTGACACCGAGCGGCACAAGGGCGTCTCGCAAGCTGGCTGGTTCACGGGTGCTTACCACGATTCCAAGGTGAGGGAAACAGCTGCGGAATGCGCAGACGAGCTGGACAAAGTGGCGGTCGTTGAGGAAGAGCTCGGGGTTGGGCTCATACTGGTAGTTGCCGGCATAAGGCCGCATTCGAGGAAAGGAAACGGTAAATGAGGCCTTCCAGCAGTGCTTGTAGAGATATTCGAGATGGGAGGCTAGGGCTTTAGCTTCATGCCTCCAGTCTGCAAGGCCAAATAGGGCACCAATGCCAATTCTTCGGAAACCTCCGGCATAGGCACGTTCGGGACATTCAAGGCGCCAGTCGAAGTTTTTCTTGGGCCCTGCTGTATGCAGGCGGGAGTATGTCTCACGATCGTAAGTTTCTTGATAAACTACAAGCCCCTCAGCGCCGTGGCTGACGAGCTCGCTATACTGGTGGTCTTCCATTGGGCCAACCTCGATGCCGATGGTGGGGATGAAGCCTTTGATCGCATCGATGCAGTCTTGCAAGTAGCCTTCGCTAACAAACTTGGGGTGCTCACCGGCAACGAGTAGGATGTTGCGGAAGCCGAGCGCGTGCAGGTGTCGTGCCTCGGTGACAACTTGCTCGATAGTGAGCGTGGTCCGCAGGATAGCATTATCGCGGGAGAAGCCGCAGTAGCTGCAGTTGTTAACGCACTCGTTGGAGACGTAGAGTGGTGCAAAAAGGCGCATGGTTTTGCCGAAGTGCCTGCGCGTGACAGCACGGCTGTTGACAGCCATTGACTCGATCTCTTCACGCGATTTTGGCGCTATGAGTTGTTCGAATTTGCGCAGTAGCGGTGTTGTCTCGCCACGATTGAAGGTGTCCACAAAGCTCACGTCGGGAGACTAGGATAGAAATTCAAAAGCACAAACGCGAAATCAGTCGATCCTGGCATGATGTCGTCGATCCGTGTGGCTTCTGGCAGTGAAGTAGATTGCTTGTGTGGCATTGATGCAGAATTTTCACGTACAATTTTACATATCTGTATATTTATGTATTCTCATGCCGTAATTTGCTATTTCTCCGTGCTTTCTCAGGATTGCCGGTGTCGGCCGAGTAACCTTTACTAGGACACTGAGATAGTTATCACTTACTACTATTTAATGTCATCAATGGATTTACTGACTTGGCTAGGTATAGCCGCTTGTCTTTCGCAGTCGGCAATGTTCTCCGGCTCTAACCTCGCTTTCTTCTCCTTGGGTCGTATGCGCCTCGAGGCAGAAGTGGAGAAAGGCAGCTCTGCGGCAGGTCGGGTACTTGCACTGCGCAAGGATTCGAACTTACTGCTATGTACCATCCTCTGGGGTAATGTAAGTGTGAACGTGTTGCTTGCTTTGCTGAGTGAGTCGATCATGGCGGGCGTAGGAGGTTTTGTGTTCTCAACGGTGGGTATTACTTTCTTTGGCGAAATTATCCCGCAGGCCTATTTCTCGCGACATGCAATGCATGTTGGGGCTAAACTGGCTCCGCTCATTCGTTTTTACCAAGCGGTGCTTTTTCCTGTCGCTAAGCCGTGTGCGGTGATTCTTGATGGATGGATTGGGCCAGAGGGTCCCACCTTTTATCGTGAGCGTGACATCGAGATTATACTCGAGAAACATATCAGTGAGCAGACCTCAGAGATCAGTGCTAATGAGGGTAGGGGGGCGCTTAACTTCCTCGATTTGGATGACCGTTTCATTATTGATGAGGGTAACTCGATCAAGGCAGATACGATTTACACAATGCCTTCAAACTTGGATTTGCCTACTTTACCGGCGCCGAATACCGAGCAAGGTCGTGAGTTCATCAATATGCTTAACAAGCACCCTAATCTACGCGCGGTGATTCTTGATGAGGACGACGGTAAGCCACAGCTCATCATCAATACGACTGAGTATCTGAGCACGCTCTACGCTGCAGAACAAGAAGATGATGATGGCGCACTTGCAGGGCTTGATATTTATGAGTTTTGTCACCGCCCGATCATTGTTTTTGACAGCAAGACGACGCTGGATGATGTGCTCGGTGAATTCGTCGTTGAAGCCAATGACAAGAACGACCACGTGGTAGACCGTGATGTTGTTATTTTCTGGAGTGATGAGCAGAAACGCATCGTCACAGGTGCTGATATCTTCGGTCGCCTACTGCGTGGAATCGCACGGCGAGAGGCGGAGTGATGTGCTTGTTTATGGCTCTACCTCAAGTGCTCGAAGTTGTCGTAGAGATTCTCGATGAGCTGGTAGTGGGCGCTGTCTTTTTTGTGCCAATCGGGGTAGGCCTTATCGAGGGCTTTAGTGATGGCGTTGATCTCAGGTACGGAGGGTTTTTGACTGAGCCTGTCTGATTCGGCGGCGATGAGTTGGAAATCAGAGGCGCGCTGTTCGATGATTTTATCGAGGAGGTTTTCGCTGTCCTCATGCCCTTGTTTAATTGCCTTCTCGAGCCAATGTTTGGCTGCTGATGGATCTTTGTCTGTGCCGCTACCATCATGGTAGCAAGTGGCAAGGGTGGCCTGTGCTTTGCTGAGGTTTTGCTCAGCGGCTTTAAGATACCAGCCGTAGGCTTGCTGCTGATCAATATTCATGCCGCGTCCCTCTGTGTAACAGAGTCCAAGGTTATACTGAGCATTGGGGTAGCCTTGCGTTGCAGCTTGGTGCCACAGTTTGACTGATTCTTTGTTGTTTTTTTCAACGCCTCGACCTTCGAAGTAGCAGTGACCGAGGTTCATTTGGGCACTGGCGAGCCCTTGCTTGGCGGCTTTTTTAAACCACCGTGCTGCCTCGATATGGTTTTGGTCGACACCTTTGCCGTGGTCAAAGCACACGCCGAGGCTGTCTTGTGCGTCGGCGTGACCTCTCTCAGCGGCCTTGATATACCATCGCACAGCTTCCTTGTGATCCGTGGTTACCCCAGCGCCATCGGCATAGCATGCGGCGATATAAAACTGAGCCTCAGGGTCACCATGTCTGGCTGCAATTTTAGCACTTTTGAGGGCGCACTCGTGAGCTTCTTCTGAATCGATTGTGTAGTCATATTTAAAAACCCGATGGATGGTCGCAGGCTTTTGTTTAAATTGTTGGCCAGCACGCATGATGTAGTTTTCAGCGTCTGGTAGCTTAAGTGTGTAGAGCTCATGGTCAGTATGATCCTGTTGAGGCTTCAGAAGCTCACGTGCTCGTTGCTCAATCTTGGAGATGTTGTCGGCAAAGAGAAATGCTGCCGCGATCTCAAAACGAGTATCTGTCTCTGCTTGTGCTGATTCGGGGTCCCGAGTATCTGGGTGATCTGAACTGGCAAGGACTTTGACATGGTCAGTGTCTGACTCATTGCAGAGGATGTAAATCCAGCCTGTTCTTTTTCCTGTAACCACGTGAGAGAGAAGCAATTATTGCCCTTAACGTTTAAGAACATGTAGTTTTGATGTCAAGGGTGCTTCTACAGCAGCAAAGTCGATCGTTGGGCGTCATCTAGCAAACAATTCATGGTTGACAGTGATTTGAAGCGGTGGTGAAACTGCGACTTTACGATGACTTGGGAGGTAATAGTTGTTTATGTTATTCTAATCGCGGCAGTGGTTCTGTTTGTGACTGATCGTGTGCGAACGGATATCGTCGGCATGCTGATTATTTCGATTCTTGGTTTGCTCGGTATCCTTGAACCTAAAGAGCTACTGCAGGGCTTCAGCAATCAGGCCTTGGTGACCATTGCGGCAATGTTTGTGCTGAGTGCTGCCTTGATGCGCAGTGGCTTGGTGGCGGCTCTTGGGGGCAAGTTGACGGATTTATCAAAAGGTAGCCCACTAAGGTTCTTGGCACTTTCCTTGTTTGCTGTGTGTTTCATGTCGGCATTTATTAATAACACTCCGGTTGTGGTGGTCTTCATCCCAGCAGTGTTAACGGTCTGTAGCCGGCTTGGGCAGAGCCCTTCAAAGTTTCTGATGCCGATATCTTTCGCCTCGATGCTGGGGGGTAGTGCTACTTTGATCGGAACCTCGTCTAATATTCTGGTCTCATCCTTATCTGCTGAGGCTGGTTATGGGGAGATTGGTATGTTTGAATTTACCGTATTGGGTGGGGTGATTGTGGTAGTTGGGATGCTTTATTTGATTTTGTTCTCACAACGCCTGCTTCCTGCGCGCACTACGATCGCATCGACACTCTCTGCCGATGATGTCAAAGAATACATCACGCAGGTGAAAATCGGGGCGGACTCGCATCTGGTAGGTAAGAAGTTCCAAGAGACCCCCTTAGCTAATGCCGGTGTGCGGGTGGCTGAGCTAATCCGTGGTGAGCGCATTCAGCGCATGGAAAAAGATAATGAATTGGAGGAGGGGGATATCTTACTCATCCGCGGAGATCTTAATAAGATTCTTGAGCTAGAACGTGAGCATGACATTAGGATATCAACCGATGCTGATGCGGGGGACGCACGGGATGCTGAGGTGAAGAGGGTGGAGATGACGGTTTTTGAATTGATGGTCGCTCCTGATTCGCCCTTGATTGGTAGGACGGCTCAAGATATTCGTTTTCGTGAAGATTATGGCGTGTCGGTGTTTGCTCTGCAGCGGCGTGGACGTCATCACCAGCGCGATATTACCGATTTAGAATTGCGCATGGGGGATATTCTTTTGGTGCGGGGCACGATGGAGGCTCTCGCCAAGCTGCGAAGCTATCGTGAGTTTATTCTCCTCGAAGGGGTGCACGATCAGGTCATTGAACGTCACAAAGCGCCACTTGCTATGGGCACGATATTGGCCATCGTAGGGCTGGCTGCATTCGGTGTTTTTCCGATCAGTGTCTTAGCTCTAACTGGTGCTGCACTCATGGTGATGATGAAGATCCTAACGCCACGCGATGCCTACCGGTCGATCGATTGGCCGGTGCTGATTCTTATCGCTGGTATGATTGCACTCGGAAATGCAATGGGCAAAACTGGAGCGCTTGACATAGCCGCAGCAGGATTAATCGGAACGGTGGGTCAGTTGGGGCCGCATGTGACTTTGTGGATTTTCTACTTTATGACGGCGGCACTGAGCTTGCTGATACTCAACAAGCCGGCCGCCGTATTGTGCACACCCTTGGGCATTTTGTTGGCAACGCAGTTGGGAGTTGATGGTAAGCCTTTCATTATGGCTGTGGCCTTTGCGGCCTCGACGGCAATGGCGACACCGATGGGTTATCAAACAAATCTGCTGGTTTATGGTCCTGGGGGATACAACTACAAGGATTTTGTGTACTTTGGTTTGCCACTCAATGTGCTTATCGGAGTGATTGCTTGTTGGCTTATTCCGATGATTTGGCCGTTTTAAGCTAATGCTTTTAATTAATCGGGGGCCCTTTTGAAAATTAAAAATTGGAAATTGGATTTCTGCTCGAGCCGTAGTAAGTTCCTTATCAATGTTACAGTTTATTGGACAAGGAGGCCCTTTTGCTTATGCGTTAGCGTTATTGGCGTTTGTGAGTTTGTTGCTTATTTTTGAGCGGATATTCTTTTTTCAGCGAGTTAAGATAAGTGTTGGTGACTTGCTACTAGGCTTGGCAAATCACGTCCGAAAAGGGGCGTTTGCTGAGGCTCTTCATGAGGCGGCTAGAGCGCCAGGGCCAACGGCACGCGTAGCACACGCCATTCTTATGCGTAAAAATCTTCCTCGCCGTGATTTACGCGATGTGGCGAAGGAGGCGGGGCAGCTGGAGGTGCCGCGAATGGAGCGTAATCTGAGGGCGCTTTATGGCATCGCTCTGATCACTCCCTTGGTGGGTATGCTGGGAACAGTAAGCGGTCTGGCCAAGACGTTTATGGAAATGAATAAGGAGAAGGGGTTTGCCTCTGCTGCTGAGATGTCAGGTGGTGTGTATGAGAGTCTGGTCACGACTGCACTTGGTCTTTCAATCGCGATTCCTGTGTATCTTTTTTACCTGTTTTTCTATGGTCGCGTTAAGCGGATGGTTCATCGCATTGAGCGAACGGGTGTTGAGATGGTCAACATCATTTGTGATGCGCGCGAGCAGGCTGAGATTGTTTCTTTCCGCAAGGAGGCAAAGGAGATTTCTGGTAAAAAGAAAAAGAAAAGCGATCAATGAAGCTTGAGATGACATTGCCGGCGAGACCCGGATTTCTTCACATGCTTCCGGGGCTGGATATCATTGCCTTGATTCTGATGTTTCCTTTGTTGGGGCCTTCGTTCGTCCAGCAGACGGGTATTGATGTGCAGGTGCACGAGTCACCCTGGCGCTATGAGCAGATGGATAACCCTATCGTTGTCACCCTGGGTGCTGCGGTGGGTGACCGGGTGGTTCCTGTATGGGTAAATAAGAATGAGATATCCTTGGCTGGGCTCGAGACCGCGATTGAAGCTCTCCGATCTGAAGATGGTGGTGATACAATCACGACAGTAGTGATACGATCAGATGTTTCTGTGCCCAGTGGCATAGAGAAAGAAGTGGTGAATCGAGTGATTAAGCTTGGTCTCAGGTGCGGACTCGTTGGTAAGCCAGTGGGGAAGAGCCGGTAATCATCGATGGGGTTAGTTTTTTGAACAGTAAGCTAAATTAAACAAAGATGTATTTCATCCGCAAGAAGAGGCATAAGCGAGACCAGGATGCTGGGCTTATCTTCCATTGGCGCGGTTTTAGAAGTCATCATTCGGGGAAATTGATTGGGCTGCTATTGGCGTGCGCTTTTTTTGCTATTTCGGTATATGCGGTGAAGGTGGAAACGATGCGCTCGCCCTTGCAGTCGAAGCGGGAAGGAAGCGTGGTTATGCTGTGTCTCGACGACCCTGCAGTGCGAAATTTATTACTCCAAGTGGAAGACAAGTCTCCATTTCCATCGAGATGGGACCCAGCTATGGATGAGGAAGTGACTCATCGGATCTCTTCCTCGAGAGATGAACTTGATGGATCCCTGTGGCGTTATCAAATGCAACTACAGCCGTTACCTACCATAGATCGTTCGCCGAGTTTGATCTCCATTACTCAATCGGCTAGCGAGCTTTTTGATGTCATGCCAGACCATTGGCAAGAGTCTGTCCCGAAAGAGGGTTTTGTGCTCCGTGAGCCTCCGGTAATTCAAGTCAGGGTAGTGGCGAGTCAACAGCTCAAATCAAGAATTACGGGCAACGAGTTGGAGTTGCCTAACAAATTGGTTATCGATGAGGGGTATGGGCAAATATTTCGTTTTCAAATCGCACTTGATGCAGCTGGTTTTGTTAGTAATTGTACGCCGCTCCCTGGCGGCACAGTCGACTCGGTGAAGATCACAGACAGGCAAAGAAATCTGGCTGCTTGGCTGCGAGCACAGCGTTTTAGTGATGGCGGCAAGGACGCCGCAGAGATGGTGGTCGGACAATTGGAACTACAAATTGAAGCGTTCGCCCGATGATTGAACTTACTTTGGAGGAATTAGCCCTTTGGCTTCTGGGGGTTCCGCTTTTGGGCATTGGCTTCGCCGTATTTCTAGCTCACCTCAATCGGCGTGGACGAATTCGCCTCCGCAAGAGAGAGATTTTGACTTGCAGGGTGTGCGGCCATATCTACAAAGATAAGTCGAAGGAGGTGCATCCTTTATGCCCTGAGTGTGGTCGTGCTAATGATCGGGGCGAGCCTCGCCGTCTGGGTTGATAATGCTCCATTATCAGTGCTTGCACTCTAAGAGATCTATACAATAATAGCGTCATCGTAACGATTTTTTGGCGAAGTCACCGTCGCCTATCATTATAGTCAGTTACGCTTGTTAATACACATTACAATTATATGAACGATCGCAGAGTTGTTATCACCGGAATTGGAGTGCTCAGTCCATTGGGGAATGATTTACAAAACACGTGGGAGGGCCTCAAGGCTGGCAAGAGTGGTATCGGCCCAGTTACACTGACTGACCCAGAGCCCTATCCTTGCAAAATAGCGGGCGAGGTCAAAGGTTTCGATGCCGCACCATGGTTTAATAACCCTAAAGACGCCAGACGTTGTGACCGCTATGCGCAGTTTGCTATCGCGGCGTCTAAGATGGCGATCAACGATTCTGGAATTGATGATGAAGGTGTCGACCGCAACCGTGTTGGTGTGATGGTCGGCAGTGGTATCGGAGGCTTGGGAACTTTGGAGAATGAGCACACCAAGCTGCTCAACCGTGGAGCATCTCGCGTATCACCTTTTGTCATCCCTATGATGATTTCAAACATCGGTAGCGGCATTCTCTCTATGGAATACGGTTTTGGTGGACCTAATATGGTGATAGTAACCGCGTGCGCTACCTCAAATCACAATATCGGCGAGGCATGGAGAATGATTAAGTTTGGTGATGCTGATGCCTTTGTTTGTGGTGGTGCTGAAGCAACCATTCTACCGATGGGTCTGTCAGGTTTTAGTAACATGAAGGCGCTGAGTACACGCAACGATGAGCCAGAGCGCGCTTCACGTCCATTTGACACAGGCCGAGACGGATTTGTCATGGGTGAGGGGGCTGGAGTAGTCGTGATCGAAGAGTATGAGCACGCTAAGAAACGTGGAGCGACGATCTATGCTGAGCTGGCTGGTTACGGCGTCAGTGGAGATGCCTACCACATGACTTCGCCACATCCTGAAGGTCTTGGCGCGGCACGCTGTATGGACATGGCTCTGGGTCACGCTAAGATGAACGCTGACGAAGTGACCTACGTGAATGCTCACGGCACATCAACGCCAATGGGAGATATTTGTGAGTCGAAGGCGATCAAGAAGAGCTTCGGCAACCATGCCAAAGACGGGCTCATTGTCAGCTCGACAAAATCCATGACTGGGCACTTGCTAGGTGCTGCTGGTGGTGTCGAGCTAGCAGCCTGCCTGATGGCGATGAAGGAGAATATCATTCCGCCAACAATCAATCTCGAAGACCAAGATCCAGAATGTGATCTGGATTACACCCCGAACGTTGCGCGTGAAGTCGAGGTGAAAAGTGCTTTGAGTAATTCCTTTGGCTTTGGTGGTCACAATGCGTCATTGCTAGTGCGCGAGCTTGATTAATGGAACACATCTACCAGCGTTGCGCTCAGTTTGCCGATACCGATGCGGCAGGTGTTGTGCACTTTGCGAAAATCCTGTGTTATGCAGAGGAGGCTGAACACGATTTATTAGCCAAGCTGGATATTCCATTGTTAGCAGATGGTGGTTGGCCACGGGTTAAGCTGAGTTGCGAATATACAAAGCCTGTGCAAGCGGGGGACGTTGTTCATGTTGCGATATCGCCGAGCCAATTAGGAACCAGCTCTATCGTATGGAGGTTCTCAATGAATTGTAAAGGTAACGAGATTGCCAACGGTGAAATGAAAACCGTAAGAGTCGATGCGGCGGGTAAGCCAAGTCAGCTGAAAGAGAGTTGGCGCGAAGCGCTCGGTAGCTAGATAACCAGACAGCATTGCCAAGTGTCGCGGCTATTTACTGAGTAGTTCGATCAACATGGCCATCGTCGTGTGGTATGAAATCGTCAGGCTTTCAGCAGAGATGAGATCAAGATCATCACCTGACTGGTGCCACCAATGAGTGTGATTGAAGTCTGCACCGATGATGTCAATGGTCGGCACGCCAGCCTTGTTGAGATAAAGGTGGTCATCAATGATGCTGCCTTGGGCTATGCCATAGTGCTTTTCGTATCCCTTTGAGGATGCTGCATCAAGGAGTGCTTTGTAGAGTGTGCGATCGGTGTCTGCTGGCACGGCGATTTTTAAGTTCTTGTGACCTATCATATCGAGAACGATGCCGAATCTCGGTTTTGGTTGACGATCGTAAAGTGACAGGGCGTAGGCCCTGCTGCCATAGAGACCGTCAGATGGAGTGATGTTTTCGCCGAATGCCTCCTCGCCATCGAAGAATACAATTTCTAGTTGTTTGGCGAGCTCGGGGTGATTTTTGCCGAGTTCAGCAGCCAGCTCAATGATAAGGGCGCATGCAGAGGCGGCATCATCAGCGCCCAAGAAGTTAGGGATGCCAGGGATGAGCTTGGAATCGAGATGGGCGCTGAGAATGCCCGTGGTATTGATAGTCTTGAGGTCATCAAGTGTTTCAAGCTTATCGACATTGTAGCGCGCGATTAAGTTGACGAATGTTTTCTCGCCAAGCGGGGTGTTTCTGACCACTGCCTGGCTCATGGTGCTCCAGCCGTGTTGGGCGAGTTGTTTTGAGATGTATTGTTGAGCTTTCTTTAGCCCCTCAGAATCAGCTGGGCGAGGTCCGCAGGCAAGAATGCCCTCGGTATGAGCATAAGCTGCCTTGCCATGGCGATCTACCGGGTTGCTGATCTGCTTGAACGTGAGTATGCCCCCGACGGCAACAAGAATGAGAACGAGCGGAAGCGGGATTTTTATTTTCACGTTCTGTGGAGGAATACTGTCAGGGCCAATAGCGAACAGAATCCAGTGATCTAGGTTGGCTACCGGGTGCTTGCTTGGTGCCGCAGGGGCAGGTCACTAGAGTTGAATACCCAGTAGGTCGAGTATGCGCTGAAGATCATCATTACCATAGTAGGTGAGCTCTTTCTTTCCCATTTCGGCCGTGGCGGCTGGCCTTTTCACAGCACCGGTTTTGGTGATGTTCATAGATGCGGTTTG
>JAQXBQ010000156.1 GCA_029252325.1 Akkermansiaceae bacterium | reverse complement strand
AAGTGATCATGCTTCGATACTGCTCCTTATCAAATACCGGAGTCTTGCGGTAAGCTGAGATAGTTTCACTTTGTTCAGCTTTACTGTAACTGCTGTCAGCCAATACCTTGCGAAGCTCTTTAGCGTGGTCTGAACTTGGTTTCTCTGTAAAGACTTGGCCAGTTTTGAGGTATGCGACGGTTTCTTTTCCGAGTCTCAATGGTACGGATGTTTCTTTGAGACCAGCAAAACAAGTGTGGGTGTATGTGTGCTGGCAAGAGCGTGAGAGTATGAGCTTCTGTTCTTGTTTACATTCTTCGCATGATCCGTGCTTAATGTTAAGCATTCGGCAAAATTGGTTTTGATTTGGACTCGTGTGGCAGGGGTTGAATTGAGCATTTTCTGCACTGATGATTACGAGTGGGAGGCCCGTTGCATTGCGGAATGAATCCTGGCAAATTTGATAAAAAGGAGATTTTTTTAAGCGCTCGATGAGATCACTATGCGATGATTCTGAATTAGCCATTTTACTGTTGTGCTTAAAGGTATTGGAGGATTAAGGAACGGCAAGGGCGAATCATCAAAATTGAATATACTATATAAATCTAGCAGTTGGTCGTGAGGAATCAAGAATAAATGACCTTGCCTTGTAAGGCCCTAAGGTGAGGTTGCTGTTAGCCTCTTGTCATTTTTTTTCGTTGTTATACGTTAGCCATAGGTGGTGCAAGATATGAGAGGTTGATGACAATTGGCGGCGAGTTAACTCTAGTTTTTTGATCTAGTCTAAAGACGGGATAAAAACAACTCCCCGTTAAATTATGAAAGCAAAGAGACAAAAAATAACATCGATAAGCGTATTTGTAGGTATCGGAATAGCATGCTTGCTGGTTATGTTAGTCGCTTGTAGTAGCAAGGAGAAGAAGATGGCAAAGGGCTTTGTATTGCCATTAGGAGATAATGAAAAAGGCAAACAGGCATTTATCGAGCTGAAGTGTCATCGTTGTCACACTGTCGCAGGTGAGTTGATGCCGGAGAATGTTGAGCCGTCGATGGCCAAGTTCCATCTCGGGGGTGAGGTTTATCGCGTTAAAACATACGGTCAGTTAGTAAGCTCTGTTATACACCCCAATCATAATCTATCGAAAGATTACTTGGCCGGTATGGACAAGGAGCAAAGAGAGGGGGCTCAATCACCAATGCCTTCAATGGTTGGCAAGATGACGGTTCAACAAATGATCGATATTGTATCATTTCTTAACTCCCACTATGTCAAGCTAGAGCCTGAATATGAAGTGCCCTACTATGGGCCGTAATGATGGCTGGTTAAGACAAGCGCTCAGCGCGGCGAAGGTGAAAATCGCGCATGCTTGTCGTGCAGATAGTGTCTATTTTGAGGGAACCGCTATTTGCTAGACGAGCAGCCTAACGGCAGTGGCTTTGTATTGTGGACACTTCGACATCGGGTCCAAGGCAGGCCCGGTGAGTTGATTGGTGTGTGTTTCTGGGAAATGAAAGGAGAGGAAGAGCGTGTCGGGGGCTGTTCGTGTGGAGTATTTGATCGGCACGGCAATTTGACCCCAGCGGCTCTGCACGGTGATGATGTCGCCGTCCTTGATTTTCTCGCGTTTCGCATCCTTCGGGTTGATTTCAAGGAAGTCGCGTGAGCTTAGAGAGGACTGCCTCGAGCGGCGCGTCATTGTGCCCACGTTATAATGGTGGAGGGTTCGCCCGGTAATGAGTAGGTATGGATAACCAGAAATATGATGCTCAGAGCTTGGGCTATAATCAATGGTGGTGAGAGCGCCTTTACCTCTGAGAAAGCCAGAACCGTGAACCGTGGCTGTGCCGCTACTCTCATAGGAGGGACATGGCCATTGCAGCCCATCTTGGTCTAGCCGGGAGTATGAGACCCCGCCGAAAAGGTGGGGTGCGACCTCGGCAATTTCATCCATGACTTCGGAGGGGTTTTGGTAGCTCCACTGAGCACCAGCCAGATTGGCGGCGTCACGAACAACGAGCCAATCAGGGAGTGACTCACCAGGTGACGCAACGGCAGGTTTGACATGTTGAATTCGGCGCTCGCCATTGGTGAAGGTGCCCTCCTGCTCAAGGTAGCTTGCTGCGGGAAGTATGACATCGGCAAAATGGCAGGTTTCTGAAAAGAATATTTCTTGAACGACCAGGAAGTCGAGTGTCTCAAGGGCGGCCCTGACGTGGGACTCATTGGGGTCGCTTTGGGCGATGTCTTCGCCTTGAATCCATAGGCCACGAATGGATCTTGCTGCTGCTGCATCGATCATCTCGGGTATGGTCAGCCCAGGTTCTCCAGGTGGCAGGCTGCCCCATATCTTTTGTAAGCGCTGACGAGCCGCAGGGTCAGCGACTGATTGGTAGCCGGTGAACTGATCTGGCATGCTTCCCATGTCAGCACTGCCTTGGACATTGTTTTGCCCGCGCAATGGCAACATGCCGGATCCGAGTTTGCCTATGCTGCCTGTAAGCATGCCAAGGTTGCAAAGCGTCATTACTGAGGCAGTTCCTTGCTCGAGTTCGGAAAGGCCTAAGCCATGAACAAAGAGCGTGCCTCCTGCTTGGCTGGAGCAGATCAGGGACGCGGCTTTTTTCATGGATTCCAGATCAACCCCTGTTGATTCGACGATTTCGGGTAATGAAATGGTTTCGATGAATCCTTTGAACTCCTCGTAGTTTTCGATTCTTTCTAACAAGTAAGGCTCATCAATATCTCCATTGTCGTGTAAGATCTTTGCGAGGCCATTGAACAAAGCGACATTGGTTCCTGGTATCAATTGCAAGTGAACATCTGCATACTCAGCGAGTTCAATTTCGCGAGGATCAATGACGATAAGTGGGGTTCCCTTGAGCACCTGTTGCTTGATTCTTGCTCCCACAATAGGGTGGGCTTCAGTGGGGTTCGCTCCAGCGACGAGGATGCATGAGCTGGACTCAATATCTTGATAAGACGATGACGCTGCACCTGTTCCTGTGACAAGCTGCAAGGCCAAGGCTGTTGAGGAGTGGCAGACTCGCGCGCAGCAGTCGACATTGTTACTGAGTAAAATGCTGCGGAAAAATTTCTGTAACAAGTAACAAGCCTCGTTGGTGGAGCGGGATGAGGTGAATGCTCCGACAGAGGATGAACCATGAGTTTTAACCATCTGAGTTAGGGTGCTGGTGATGAGCTTAAGAGCCTCGGGCCAGGTGGCTTCTTTGAAGCTACCATCAGCGGTTTTGATTAAGGGCTGCGTGAGGCGATCTCCTGACTTGAGATAGCTGTGAGAGAAACGCCCTTTGGCACATAAGTGGCCCTTGTTGACGAGAGCATCGTTGACCCCTTCAATACTCAGCACTTGATTGGTGTCTTCGTCCACCGCAACAGCAATTTGGCAACCAACACCGCAATAGCCGCAGGTTGATCTGACTGTCTTTTGATGGGCGCTATGATTAAGTGCATCACGATTGATGATTGCATCGGTAGGGCAAATGTCGGCGCATGCACCACAGGCGACACATGGGCTGTCAGCAAAGGTATCTAGATCTCCAATGGATATTTTTTTCTTCGCGCCTCTGCCCGATACACTGAATACAAATTGTCCCTGGACTTGTTCGCACACGTTGAGACAAAGGCGGCAGTCTACACAGGCAGCAAGGTTGAGGCTCAGATAGGGGTGCGTCTCCTGCGTGGTGGTTGAGCAAGGGGTGATTGTATGTCTGTGATGGTCATAAAGCTCATGAAGTTGTGATCGCAACGTTTCGACTTTTTCAGTGTCGGTGCGGATGATCATGCCGGGATTGATGGAGCTGTGACAAGCCCCTATCGGGCGATCTTCACCCTCGCATTCCACGAGACAAATACGGCAACCTCCCTCGGGGTGTAGTTGTTCAGCATGACAGATCGTGGGGATATCGATGCTTAATCTTTTGGCCGCCTCTAAAATGGTTTCACCCGATAGTGGGGTGATAGCCTGCCCGTTAATGAAAGCCTCACTCATGATGATTTAGGGGTGAAGATTTCATCTTGAAAAACATCTAAGTATTGGCTCACAGCTCTTGGTATTTCACGGCCAAAGGCGCATAGACTTGTTTGGCCAATGAGATGCAGGAGGTCATCAAGTTGTTGCTGAGAATTTGCGTGCCAAGGTTCGTTGACAATTTGACAGGATCGTTTTGATCCGAGACTACATGGTTCGCATTTGCCGCAAGATTCATCGGCCATAAATGATAACCAGTGGCGAAGAAGTGCCGCTTTATCGGCACTCTTGGGCAAGGCGATGATGCTGCCGTGACCAAGGTCAAAGCCCCGAGCCTGCATGGCTTCATAACACACGGGTGTGTCCCATTGGTCGGGGGTGATTACACACCCCATGGGACCTCCCAGTAGGATCGCTGCGAGAGGTGACTTACTGCCCCCTGCGGCATCAATGGCAGCCTGTAGAGGTGTCCCAAACTCGACTTCGATAATGCCAGGTCGCACAAAGCCATGATTAAAGCAGAGCGTTTTGGTGCCTGGGCTCGTTGCGGTTCCCATGAGCTTATATGTCTCAGCACTGTGCTCAATAATGAAGGGGATGTTGCAAAGAGTCTCAATGTTGTCAACAGCGGTGGGTTTGCCAAATAGGCCTGACTCGGTAGGATAGGGTGGCCTAAGCCGGACCTCACCACGTAGTCCTTCAATGGCATTGATCAGCGCTGTTTCTTCGCCACAGACAAAACTGCCTGCGCCCTGAATGACGGTAACCTCACACGAGAAATGATCATTTTTGAGGTGGCCAGCGTCGCGTGCTTCTTTCAGTGCAGCCTCGATAATACGAGCTGCAGTAGGGTATTCGGAACGGATATAGATGACGCCTTTGCTTGCTCCGATTGCGTAAGCTCCAATCAGGAGGCCTTCGATGACGCTGTGAGGATCACGTTCTAAAAGAACACGGTCAACATAAGAACCGGCGTCGCCTTCGTTGCCGTTAGCAATAATATAGCGTTGGTTAGAAGCTGTGCTGGCACATGCTTTCCATTTTTTACCGCTTGGAAAAGCAGCGCCTCCACGACCTCGTAGGCCAGAGTTAGTAATAATCTCGATAATTTTTTGCGGGCTTGATTGTAGCGCAAGCTGCAAGCCGGCATAGGATGATGTGGCTGGTTTGGTAGCGTTATTAGCTATGATTCTCCTTGTTGTGACTGGTGTAGGAGCAAGGCATTGGGTAGCCATTTCACCTGTCTCTGCTGTGGTGTGAACCTCATTATCGTGAAGGTAATTATTCTCTTGATAGCAATGCCCGAGACAGGACGCGCAGTCTCCCTGTGTTGTTTTTGTTGCTGCTTCCGTTGTGGCTTCTGTTGTGGCTCTTGGTTTGTCTTTGCTGGATAAAAAGCATGAGGTGCCGTTGCATGCTTTGCTGTGGGCAGCTGAGCTAGGCGACTTGTTGGTGTAATCAGCGTAGTATGATAGCGTAGATCGAAGAGTAGATTCTGGTAGTTGAACGCGGGCAGCCAGACTTGCTAAGCCGGCTGCATCTGGTAAGCCGTTTTCTCCAATATACTGCTGGATAATCGAGGCTGGGTATTCTTTTCCATCATGGGTGCGACGGTATGCTGCGGCAGAAGGTTGTCGCTGATTGGATGGATTGGATGGATTGGGTGGATTGGGTGGATTGGGTGGGTGTGGTGACGGCATGATTTTCAGGATGGTTCATCAACGTGTAGTGGTTTGCCTAGCATCTCCTCATAAAGGTTAATGTAGTGTGATGCCGTCTTTTGGTGAGTAAATTGAGAGTGAGCTTGTTGCATGACTCGCTCAATTTCTCGTTGTTTAACGGCTGGGGGTAACTGGTAAAAATCCATTGCGCATTGTACAGCCCATTCTAAGGCGTCGGAGACGTAGTCATCAAAGACGAAGCCATTGCCTTGTGAATTGACCGTGTTGAGCTGCTTGATGGTATCCTTAAGCCCACCTGTCCGATGCACGATGGGTAAGCTTCCGTACTTTAAGGCTATCATCTGGGTGAGCCCACAAGGTTCAAATTTTGATGGCATGAGCATGAAGTCAGATGCCGCATAGCCAAGACGTGATAGGTTTTCATCAAACGATTTGATGCTGACCAACCCGCTTAGATTTTCCATAGAAATAATTTGCTTAATGTAGTGACTATGGGAGCCGTCAGCCACAAAGGCGATCTGCATGCCGAGTTGGCAATATGTGGAGACCAGTTTCGCTAAAATATCCGAGAGTAATTCAGGGCCCTTCTGGACAGGGTCCAGCCGTGATGGCCAGAACAGGATAGGAGCATCATCATCAGGGAGCAGCCCCATGTGTTCTTGAAAGCTTCGCTTATTCTTCAATTTGCCTTCAACATAATTCTGCGCGGTGAAGCGGCAAGTGAGTGCATCATCAGATGAGGGGTCGTATGAGGGGTCAGGAGCATTGGTGATGCCAGATGCAAAGCCTGCTGCTTGCTTGTTCAGAAGTTCGTCGCAAACCTGGTCTGGTATTGCTGCGTGCTGCCGCTGAGTTATTTCTTCGAGGAAGCTTGGGCTCACCGTGTTCACCCAGTGAGAGGCGAAAATGCCGCTGGTGAGCATGTCAACGGGATTGGATGATCGCGTCTGTTCATAGCTTGAGGGTGGTGACTGATAATAGAAGTTCTGCCAGAATTCAGAGGTGTCGATGCCGGTTTCTTCAATGTGTTCAAGTAGGATTTTGACGGAATGAATATTGTGAAGTGTAAACAGCGAGGGGATGCCGATGCGCCGTGCCATTGCCGGAATCAGCCCAGTCATCCAATCATTACAGTGAACGATATCGGGTCGCACATGAGGTATGATGTTGTTGATGACCTCACGCTGGAAAACGAGTGAGCAATGCACATTATCATCAGTGCAAGCGCTGTAGACATGATCGCGAAAATAAAAAACTCGGTCTTCTGCAAGATGGACTCGATCACTGGGGAGTTTGCTATGGTAGTGACGTAATTCCTGATCCTGTAATTTGCAGGGGTCGATATCAAAAAGCCGCCTGTAATTAGGCAAAGCCACATGGACATCGGCGCCAGCCTCATAGAGAGATTTGACGAGGGAGGATGATACGTCAGCGAGGCCGCCAGCCTTAGCGCGCATGTGATCCGCTAAATTGCCGAGTTCGCCTGGCAAATAGCTTATTTCTGGTGTGACAATGAGTATGCGCGGGTCAGCCATTAATAGCGATATTAGCGATGAGTTCAGGAATGATGATAAACGAACACAGTGCACTGGCCGTTAGTAAATTTCATCAATCAGTTATGACTCTACCTGAAAGTCTGGGTAATACTATGATCATCTTGTAGAAAACCGTGCAAATATTGCTAGCGTGGTGTTCCCCAAGATCAAGTGTGACAGTTACACTTGAGTTCAACAAAGCTAGTGCCAGTATGACAGGGCTCAGCTATCAGCCATATTAGGCTAAGTAATGCAGGTGATAACATAATCACGCTCTTCTGGGGTAAAATAGATCTTTTAAGTAAAACACAAATCAATGAACGCAATTGGAATCATCGGAGGCAGTGGCCTCTACGAAATAGATGGCTTTGAACAGACGGAGCAACGACATATTGAAACCCCGTTCGGCGATCCTTCTGACGCACTGGTCGGCGGTAGCATGGCTGGGCGACAGGTATGGTTTTTGCCCCGACATGGGAAAGGTCACCGGCTACTTCCTCATGAAATTAATCATCGTGCTAATATATGGGCGCTGCGCAGTGTTGGCGTCAGATGGCTACTTTGTGTCACAGCGGTGGGTAGCTTAAAGCAAGAGTATGCGCCCCGGGATATCGTCTTGCCTGATCAATACTTTGATCGCACCAGTCGGCGTGAGCATCATACCTTTTTTGGCAATGGCATCGTGGCGCATATAGGCTTTGGCGACCCTGTGAGTGAGGGGCTTCGAGCTATCCTCTCTGAGGCAGCTCGGCAGCAGGGGGCTACTGTGCACGATGGTGGGACTTACGTAAATATGGATGGTCCCGCGTTTTCAACCAGAGCGGAGAGTGAGGCCAATAGGCAGCTCGGCTTCGATGTGATTGGCATGACCAACTTGCCCGAGGCAAAACTGGCACGTGAGGCCGAGATCGCTCTCGCCACGCTATGCATGGTAACAGATTACGATTGCTGGCATCAGGAGGAAGAAGATGTAAGCGCGCAGACGGTTATCGGTCATTTGCATGCCAACTCAGCGAATGCGAAGGAGATCTTGGCGCGTGCCGTCGACTCTATTCCAACCGAGGTAAATTGGCCTGAACATAATGCATTGGCTTCAGCACTGATGACGCCTCGCGAGCTTTGGCCTGCAGATACCGTTGAGCGACTGCGGCCAGTTTTAGAGAAATACATCTAATGCTACGCACAGACGAAGCGGAGCTTAAGTCAACGGTTTCCGAATGAAACCCGCGACTTGACTTTAAACAGCGAATATTAATTATGCGCTCCGCAACACGCCCCCGTAGTTCAAGGATAGAACAGCGCGGGCAAGAGAGTATGCGAACGCGCCAGTTCACAGCCAATGCCTTCCGGAGGAGGAAGGCAGAAACTAGGCACAGACGAAGCGGAGCTTAAGTCAACGGTTTCCGAATGAAACCCGCGACTTGACTTTAACC
>JAQXBQ010000152.1 GCA_029252325.1 Akkermansiaceae bacterium | reverse complement strand
GTGTAAACCGACATAGCAACGCCCAAGTGAACAACCAAATACCACGCTTCAGCTTGCTACCAAAGCTTTGCATCGGACGCATCAGTGCATCCGGGTGATCGGCATCATGTTGGGTGAGTATGGGCATGAGTGAAAGCTACAGTGAATTAAACTTACTTAGTTATTATTAATAATCAATAAAACAATAACTAGCTAAATTACAATAAACAATGAGCTGCTGAGCGTGTCGGCAAAGAATGTGACCTAGCGACTAGAACGACCAAATCCTATCTCTTACTAGGTAGAGCAAGGCCGCCAAGCGCTCTCGCCTAGATGCGTAGCGGTGCCAATTGCTCATTTCATCCGGCTTAGGCTCGAAGGACACAGCAAACTCTCGTTCAGGTTGATGCCGGCGAAACACAGCAAGCGAGCGTGGAGCATGAAACCAATTGGTAACCAGCACCACTTTTTGGGCCCCGAGCTTCGTCAGTATAGAGTTGGTGAATGTCGCATTCTCTACCGTCGATGTTGCTGCCTGCTCGTGATGTATTTTCGATTGAGCAATACCTGCCGTCAACAGCGGTGCGAGCATAATGCCATTGTCTCCCGTGACGACAATCGACACCTCCGGATATTTTTGCATAAGGCGCAGAGCCTCCCGCGGCCTCTCCTCATTCCCTCCCCCCAGAAGGACAATCGCATCAGGCCGCCAAGGTAGTGGGCGAGGCACAGGGTCAGGCCAGCTACCCCAACCAACCCACCAAGCAAAACCCGCTACAAGGATACATGCAACGGGTAACAGGCGGACTAATTTCTCAACTCGGAAAGGTTTCATTTTTGGGTCTTTCTTATCAGCCATCTTCTTGCACAAAGCTAGGTCTACTCGCTTTTCCCCGCACCCACTGATAAAGCTCACCCATCTGAGCCGCAATCGTAGGCCAGGTGAATTTCTCTTTTACCAAATTGAGACCATTACCCCCCATGCCTTTCAGTTCATCCTCCGAGCAAGCGATCATCTTCAACATCCCTGCTGACATACTCTCCACTTCAGTATCAATGTGAATGGCGGCATCCGCATCGAAACCCTCGGGCAGATTACAATAGTCCGTCATAACCACCGGTAGCTCATAGGCCCATGCTTCCAAAATGGACATCGGCAAGCCCTCGCTAAAACTTGGCAGAATAAAGACATTCGCCCTCTCCAGTAGCTCTACTTTGAGCTCACCAAACACGGGACCAACAAACACCACCGAAAAACCTGACAACTGACCTGAGCTTGCCTCGAGTGAAAGAAATTGCTTAGCGGGAACATCAGCAAAAGAAAGTTCAAGCTCTTCACAGAGTTGCTTCAACCTGAGCTCATGATCACCCTGATCCCAGCCAGCGATTACAAATTGCCATTTGCTGGGGTCACCACCGCCAGAATCACATTCCTCAGCTGATGCCGAGCGCGCAGCCGCCCATGCTCGCAATGCATTCTCGAGACCCTTCTTTGGATGTAGCCGACCCAGAAAGAGCATGATTTTGTTCTCTGCTGAATATCTTGATTTTAGATCCCGCCCCTCTGGTATCTCAATACCATTGGGAATGGTCGCGATGGGATTCTTGAGTCCAAATTGCCTGATCGAGTCCGCCTCAGATTGGCATAGTGCATGCAGGCACGCCGCCCCACGCAAATGGCGGCGCTCATACAAAGCCGCCGCCACCTTCTTTTTGAGCTTTGAATTATCGAGCGCCCAGGAATCCAACATGCCATGCGGGCTTACAATGTAAGGTTTATTGTTCCTTCGAGCCCACCTAGGCACCCCGATGGAGAGATAAGTCCAAATACCATGGGTGTGCAGCACCTGAGGACTGATTTGGTCGAGACGCTCATCCAAATCCGGCATCAGAATCATACCCGGAAAGTGACAAGCTGCGAGAAACTCTGGGCTACCTTCCGGCCATGGTTCTATCGCCTCACCATCATCTTCAATAGATAACACCTTTGGAGAGTCTCCCGCATCTTTCTGCGCTGAGCTCAATGCCCGCAACACCTCGGAGATACCACCACCAGAAGTAGTTACGGCTTGTGTCAAATGAGTGAAATTCATAATTTAACAAATCAAGTCTACCAAACGCTGTCCTAGCTGATCCGGCGTGAAGCTCGACCCCGCACTCACCGGCTTGAGATTCTCCACATGGGCACGGGTTATGGCACCAGCTATAGTTTTGGGCTCCAGATCTGCCAATACCCATCCATTGACGCCTTCATGTACCGCTGCTCCACAATGAGCAGAGGCAATAACTGGCAAGCCTCTGGACAAAGCCTCAAGCTGAGTAATCGCATAACCATCAGACAGTGTGGGAAGAATAAATACATCCG
>JAQXBQ010000133.1 GCA_029252325.1 Akkermansiaceae bacterium | reverse complement strand
CAAACCGTCGGCATCGTTGGTGAATCAGGCTCTGGCAAATCTGTCACCTGCTACTCACTCATCGGCCTCATCCCCCAGCCTCCCGGTAAAATACACTCAGGCAAAGCGATCTTTGACGGCGTCGATCTACTTAACGCAAACCCCAAACAACTCAGGAAGATAAGGGGCAAGCGGATCTCGATGATTTTTCAAGATCCGATGACCTCGCTCAATCCATACCTGAAAATCTCCACGCAGCTGACTGAACCACTCGAGATTCATGACGGTATTAAGGGCAAAGAAGCTCTTCACAAAGCGATTGAGGCTCTGGCGGAAGTCGGCATCCCTGAACCAGAAAAACGTATTCATTCTTACCCTCATGAATTTTCCGGAGGCATGCGCCAGCGCGTGATGATTGCTATGGCATTAATCACCAAGCCCGAACTTCTTATCTGTGATGAGCCTACCACAGCACTCGATGTCACCGTCCAAAAACAGGTCTTGGACCTTATTAAGAATCGCCAAGATCAACTCGGCACCGCGGTTATCCTCATCACTCATGACTTAGCCGTCGTTCACCAGACATGTGACCTTGTTAATGTCATGTATGCCGGACGGCTAGTCGAGCGAGCCGCAACTAAAGAGCTTTTCCAGAATCCAAGGCACGCCTACACCCGTGCGTTGATGAGGAGTATTCCTGCCACCCACGACAAAGGCGAAGAACTCTACACCATTCCTGGTATGCCACCAGACCTTTCAGCATCACAACGAGGCTGCTCATTTCATGATCGTAACACCCTAGGTGATCCGTCAAAGTGCCTTACCGACACCCCACCACCACTCGAGGAAATAAGCGACGGACATTTCGCACAGAACTGCCCAGGATGTTTAGCCGAGGGTCGGTCGTTGGTCGCTGGCAGCTGATATCTGACAATCAAAAGCAAGCGATCAATCAGTCGGCTTTGTGCACACTACCGATGCCGCTCATTTGAATCACTTCAAAATCATCTTCCATCCAATCAATGTGCGTAGTCGTAATAAGCTTCTGTGCATCAACTGGTAATGCATTCATCAGGGCATTGCGGCGAGCAGGATCAAGCTCACCAAAAATATCATCGAGCAAGTAAACGGGCATTTTTCCTGTTTGTGACTGGAGCAGCTCACCCTGAGCTAATTTTAATGACAAGGCCATTGTTCGCTGCTGCCCCTCACTCGCAAAATCAGCAGCAGCCATCCCGTTGATCATAAGATCAAGCTCATCTCGGTGTGGACCAACAACAGTCTGGCCTAATCGACGCTCACGCTCAGCTGTCATCTCAAGACTCGTTGCCAAATCATCTCCTGAACCACACACATAATCGATCGATATTCGCTCGTCACAAGCGCTAACTTGATGCTGCGCTTTGACAGCTTCCGGATTCAGCATCTCCACCAGGGCTCGCCGCGACGCTGAGACAAATTGGCCATGTTTAATGAGCAACTCTGTGTATGCCGCTATTTCTGATTCTCTTAACTGACGATCTTTGAGGAGGAGGTTACGCGCCTTCAATACACGATTATATCGATTCAAATGATCACGATAAGCATGATCTAACTGACACCCAATAAAATCAAGATAACGCCTCCTGACTCGGCCCGAGCCACGTACTAACTCCAAATCATCATTGCCCATCCACACAATCAAACCTCCCAAACCAAGGTATTCACTCTGGCGAGGAATCATCTCATCATCCACTTTCATCTCCACCCCTTTGCGTGAACCAAAGCTCACTTGAAGCTCAGCACCCCATGCGTTGCCAGCAACGCCGAAACCAGCTTGCTCGACCTTAACGACCTTACCCAATCTACTGCTACGGGGAGACTGCAGTCTCACCATCACGCACACCGCTTCGAGAATCGATGTTTTTCCATGAGCATTCGCACCAACGATCACCGCACCTGATTTAGGAAAATTCAACACCAGTGTGTCAAAACACCGGAAATTCATCAACCTGAGGGAAGAAATCATTGAGTTACTTAGGAGCTATACTCCTTAGATTTCCAACACCACTCAATAGGAACCTCTACATCTGGGTGAATACTTTGATGCACTGGACAACTTAGTGCTGAGCTCTCCAATATTTTCCGCTGAGGGTGATCTTCTGACAAGGGCATCTCGATACGCACATCAATGCGGGCAATTCTACGAGGCATGTCATCTGACATGTGCTTAGCCACCGTGATGATCATCCCCTCCAAATTGAGGTCTTTACGATCAGCCACAATACCCATGATTGTCGCCATGCAACTACCTAAAGCAGTAGCCAAAAGGTCGGTGGGCGAAAACGATGAACCCCGCCCATTATTATCGACAGGCGCATCTGTCACACAGGTCATCTTGGATGGCCCATGAGTGTTGATACACTGCAACTCTCCTTCGTAATTAATTTTGATTTCTACCATATTCTAATAAACTGTATGTTATGATCCGCTAAGGTTCTTGAACAGAAACATCATCTTCTTGGAGCTCAGTTGTCAATCTTGGTTTAAGCTTAGCCAACACAACCCGAAAGCCATAACGATCTCCCGTTTTCACCGATTTTACTGCATTACGACTACTAACGTAGAGATGTTTTGCCAAATAGCTACCCCAGTTTCCTCCGCGCAAGACTCCGTATTCACCATCCTCTGCATAATCACCGGAAACCCACTCCGATACATTTCCTGCCAAGTCATAGACTCCCAATGCATTCGGCGAGAACATTCCCACAGGCGATGTTTTCGCATAACCATCATCATAGTCCATAAGGGTTCTGTCTCGTGGCGTATCCTCTGACTTTGAGGCAGACTCACCAGATAAATTGCCCACCAACAAATCCACATCTTCCGGTGGCCAAACACGACCCCATGGAAATATTTTTTCCGCTCTCATTTCTCTGCGTGAGGGCAAGTAGTCCGGATCATCATCCAATCCAGCCACAAGGCTCCACTCTAAGTCTGTGAGCAAACGATATTTTTCGCCACTGGAGATACGTTCCAACTTTCGCTCCTTCTCGGTAAGCCATTCACAAAATGCCGTCGCATCCACTCGCGACACGTTGACGATTGGATGCATTGGCCCCTGTTGAAAATTAGGCAGTGGGCTAACAGGCCTTTTGAAGTCATTACAAAATGCCAAGTAATCTATTTTACGAGTCTCCCAGATCGAGACTAACAAATCTTCTGCCAGAGGCACCAATTGCATACCCAAGCTATTTTGCCATTTCTCACCAAAGACAACACTATTGTTGCGCTGCATCGTCACGCGCAAATTTTTAACCTCACGATCTTTCAATTGAATGGGTTGCTTGTGTCGGCGATACCCCTCCAACATCAAGCTTAGCTCCATACTTCCCGGCTTGATTAAATCCACAAGAAGTGGGGTCACCCCTTGATACTGGCCGTCGATCTGAACCAGGGCCCCATTTGGCTCACTGGTCAATTCAATGCTAGCAAAAGGTATATGCATGACCGCCATACGGAACGGATACCATCGCTTGTTTTTTGCATTAGCTGAGATTTTTGGGCTTTTGAAATTAGAATCCATCTTTGGTGAAATATATTCCATCTCACTGAGGTAACCTCCGTCCAAGGCTAATTGACTCTGCCAATCACAATAGGCAATGGCTGCAGAGCCTGACACTAATACCACGGATCTTTTAGTGCCCCGTTCACTGTGGGCAATGACTTCATGAGGATGTGATTCACCGGATTCACGTATGAAACGCTGCCATTGATAATTCCTAACATACCCAGAGCTGATATGGTAGTTATCAACAGGTTGGTATTTGATGCCGAAATTATCTACCCACTCCTCATCCTCAATCGGTGGGGCATAGACAGATAGAACCTTCTCCACCGTCGTTGTTTTATCAGCAATGACATCCCCTTCGACACGTTCGTTTCGGAACCCCTCCATCCTGAACTCAAATTCGTAATAACTTCCTGCAGCCAGTTCTATATTTTGGAGCGGGGTAATCCCTAAAAACTGTCCTTCTAAATCGTAAACCTCTGCACCTTCCGGATCACTCACCACCTTGATGTAGCCAAATTGATCAGGTTTACCAGAAGTGACAGTCTCATCGGATAAAAACACAGCCCCTAATGTGCCACGGAACAACCAAATGACCGACAAGAGAGCAATCAACAACACAGGCAAGGCCCAAGCTTTGAAACTACGCTTTGATGATCGGACACGTTGACCTCGCTGCAGCCGATCAAAGCTACTGGTTAGTTCTCCAGCCGTAGAAATTAGACGTTTAGACACACGAGGCTCGCAAACCTCACAGATCACTTGATTGAGTGCCAGCCAACGTTTTTTGTTCGCCTCATTAGGTAATTCATCAGGCAACTCGGGAAATTGCAGACGGTCTTTACCCGTCGCCATTTCATAGAGCACTTTACCCAAACCGTAAATATCAGCTCTCGCTGAGCCGGGCCCCTCCGGAGGAACAAAACCCTCTGTTCCAACGAAGGTTCTTTGCCCTCTAGCAGCGACCAGACCAATGTCTGCGAGCTTTGCCTTACCGCCTACAAAAATAATATTAGATGGTTTGATATCACGGTGCGCCAAGCCCTCCCCGTGTAAGTGAGCTAATGCCTGAGCTAATCGCAGCCCGACATTAATAACCACATCTGAGTCAATCGGCTTGCCCTTCGCCTGTTTTAAATCAGTACGTAAATTACGCGGCTCATATTCTACCGGATTAAATTCATCCCCCTCATGGACATCATCCCCCAACTCCATGACATAATAGTAGAAGTCTGCTTCATCCTTATCTTTGCTCCTACCGACGTGCAGGATGTTGACTAAAGCAGGGTGATCTCTGGAAATTGGTTCATACTTCAGGATGCCCTCAAACTCTCTTTCGAAGCCAATCTCATCTTCGAAGTCTTCACGGCGCACCAATTTCACGGCACGCATGGCGCCCGTCACACCACGCGCTAACCAAACCTCACCATAGGAACCACCACCGATTTTGCGCAGCACCTCATGATCAGGAATAACAGGCTCTGGTCGATTCTTACCCCGCATCTTCGTTCAACCTGGCCAATTCCTTTTTCAGTATTTTACCAACGCGATGCTTGGCAAGATACACCTGAGACATACTCACCCCTAAACGATCCTGAACTTTGCCTGCGTCCCACTCCCTGATAACGTAACAATCAAAAATTTGATATTGTTTAGGTGAAACCTGAGCCCTCACCCGTGCCAGTGCGGCATCAGCGAGGTTCTTTTTCCATTCTACATCCCATAAACGCTCTAGCGTACCACTTTGAGGATCTTCTATACGCTCAACCACTGCGACCTTTTGACCTTCATCTTCCCATTCACTGATATTCATGGCCGTATCTTTTTTACGCTTCCTAAATTGGTCATTAATGCGCCAGCGCGTCATGTTCATGAGCCATGACTTGAAAGAGCCTTTGTCAGGGTCATACATGTTTTTCTTACTTTGCTTGGCGATTGAGAGAATGGTCTCTTGGACCACATCAAAAGCCTCCTCAGATCTCAACCCAGCCTTTAAGCCTACCGCATAAATTAGCTTCCAGTAAGTTTTGTAAAAATCATCCCATGTCCTCTGGTCTTCCCAATTATCAAGCCTGGCGATCAAGCTTTTACGTGTCTGCGCATACGCAGACGCGAGCTTTGCGTCCTCCTTGTTTTCATCAGCCATTACTATGTCTCTATAGCACAGCCATATAAACAATCCACCAACAATTATCACATGAGTGTATGATTTACGACAATGGCAATTATCAACCAAAGCGAAGCTTACGAATAGCCATTTACAAGTATTCAAGTAGAACCCTAATATACGGATATTACATTAATAAAGCGGTTGCTTACATTTAATCGTAATCAGCTTAACGATTCTCTTCCCCTTCCAACCTACATTTTACTGCGATTACCGCCATGGACCTCCAGGACCAAACCAATCCCGCTGCACAAGTCGAAAAAATTCGAGATATTCTCATCGGGCAAGACATGCAGCAAGTCAATGAGCGCATCGAAAAACTAGAACTTTCGATACGCCAAAGTAACGAAGAAGTCAGTCGGAGCGTGAGCCAGCAGCTCGAGCAAACACAGCAACAGCAAAAAGTCGCCCAAGACAACCTGCAAGCAGTAAGCGAAAACATTCGTCATCAGTTGCACCATGAGAGTGTCACACGTGGACTTCAAATCAATGACATGGCGAGTAAAGTTGATGAAGCCACCGAGCAAATGAACGGGGTCAGCCAGCGCTTACTTAACGAAGAATCCGAGCAGAACAAAGAGCTCGTTCAACAAATCGAAAAGTTAAGTTCGGAAATGAACTCTCGCATCGATGCTCACTCTCGCCAAATCATGGAGCATATGCACCGTGAAATTCAGCAATGGAAACATCGCATGGATGAGCAAATATCGGCACTCAGCGACTTAAAAGTAGATCGTGAGGAGCTCAGTCATCGCCTTGCCCGCATTGCCAGTGCCGCCATGGGTGACACTTCGTTACACCCCACCAACGTTACCGCAACCAATTACGCTGGGCCATCCATCCCTCGGCCTAACCTAGGCTCGCTAACAGGCATCAGCCCAAGCATGGAGTCATCTAATGGCCCAACATCAATCCCTGCTTCACCATCATCGGCAACTGAACTCACCAACCAAGACTCCCACGGCTTACCAAAAATCATCAGCCCAGACATCTACTCCTCAGATCAGGACGAACCCAAAATCTGAATACTGGTCAATTCATGCATCGAGGCCGCTCCCAGCCCGAAGCTATTATACTCCCTTACGTCAAAGTGCCTAAACAGCCTGCTAGCTTTTTAAGCGGTGACACACCGCAGCAAGATCCACCTCCGACTCAGGAAACGATAGGGTCTGAGTCTGCGATCACCCCATTCTCAGGCCTGTCTTCATCTAGAGAAAATTGGAGCAACTCATTGGAAAGCATGCCTGCATTCCCCAGTTCCGCACACAACCAGGGAGAAGGCTCACGCAGTAATAGTCATGCAAATGCCACCTCCGAAAACCTCGCTGCATCCACAACTTTACCCAGCCTGCCAACCTTGCCGACTTTGCCAATAATGGCATCTCACGTATCCCGAAGCCTACTAGATCAAGAAGGCCACGCGCGAGGCAACACACTGACTGAGCTCCCACCTCTACCATCAGAGGCTCCTCCTATTCGGCTATCACCCTCAGGAAATAACAACCACAACTGGGAACCTCACCTGCCCCGGCCCAGCAGCAAAGAAACCGAGAGCACCACTCATGATTTGCCAGACACAAGCAGCCCCTTCACAGAAAAACCAACACCCCCCTTAACAGCCGAGGCAAGCCCAGAAAATTCAGATCATTCCTCAAGCGAGGACCCTGTCTCGGATGCTACAAAGTCACCGCTCATCAGAGCCGGCCTACTGGACAAAATAAAATACAACAAGCCACCTCATCGCACTAATCCTGGGGAGTCACCCTTCAGTGCGATCACAACAGTAACAGCCGACTCTTCACAACCTACCGAGACGGAAACGGTGGAGAGCCCAGCTAAGGACAACCCAGCGCCCAATACCTCAACTCCTTTCGCCGAAACTGAACACAAAGATTCAAAAACGCGCGCACAGTCTAAATTTACTGACAAAGACCTGCAGGATGCATTGCGCCCCCTCGTTGGTGCAAGCAGCGATCCCAGCTTCAAATTCCCTAGCAACACCAACAACTTTCTCGAACCCATGCTCAGAAGCACGGTCCGCAGAGCTATCGCTGAGCAAATGGCAGAAGCTAGCCCATTTCGCGATGTGCCAGGATGGAACAAACTAGCCTGGAAATTACGCGCCCTCATGAGTAGCCGCACCTATGATGACATCTTGTTTGACCAAACCCGAAGATACCAAGTAGAAGAAGTTTTTCTACTGCGTCCACAAACCCGCTCCCTCATATCTTACGCTAGCAACAATCCTGCTAGGCACGCCAAATCATCAAAAGTAGAAGGCACCGTAAAAAAAATCGCCACGAAAACGGCGGCAATTGCTAACCATCAAACAAGCGTCCTTGATTGGCGCGACGATCGCAAACTCGTCATTCGCCCTGGCAGGCACAGCATGCTGGCAGCCATCGTGCATGGCTCCCCCAATCATGTATTAGAAGCTGACCTTGACTATCTTTTGTCTCAGGTGGAGGAGCGCCTTGGCAAATCACTTGAAGACAGTCATCAGGCACATTTGCAAATACTCCAACCCATGCTGGAATGCTGCCTACTGATACAATCTCTGACGACATCGAACTAAGCTCATTGTAGCATGGGCGCTGATCATCTGACCAAAGCACATC
>JAQXBQ010000119.1 GCA_029252325.1 Akkermansiaceae bacterium | reverse complement strand
GCTCGCATTGGATGGGTCGTGGGGATAAGGAAGCCGCTGATTATGCAGCGTGCGATGCGATTCGAGGCATGTTCGACCTCATGGATATCAGAGGAGAGATTGTCATAGGCGAGGGCATTAAGGATGAGGCGCCAGGTTTGTTCATCGGTGAGAAGGTTGGTACTTGGGCTGAGGGAAGTCCTCGTTTTGATGTGGCACTTGATCCGGTGGATGGCACGACCAATGTCTCTAAAGGAATGCCTAACTCAATCAGCTGCATTGCAGCTGCGATTCCTGAAGAGGGTGAGGACTGCGCATTGCAAGAGATACCCGCATTTTACATGAACAAGCTGGCCTACCCAGAAATCGTCCGGCAGGCATGGATTAAGGACCCTTCGTTACCTATTAGTGTGGATGCTCCCATCTCTGAGGTTATCAAAGTTTCGGCCAAATTGCTTGGTAAGAATGTGCGCGACGTCACGGTGATGGTTTTGGATCGTCCTCGTAATGAATTTATCATTGAGCAGGTTCGAAGCCTTGGCAGTAAGCTGCGCATGATCGCTGATGGCGATATCACTGCGGCCATGGCGCCATCGCTATCAAGCACGGATGTCGATCTCTATGCTGGCATTGGTGGTGCTCCGGAGGCAGTGCTTTCGGCAGCTGGGCAGAGGTGCCTCGGTGGAGGCCAGCAGGCTAAAATATGGCCAGCAGATGAAGCCGAGAAACAACAGCTTATCAAAGATGGCTGGGGTGATCAGCTAGATCGTGTCTTTAGATCCAAAGACTTGGCTGCTGGTAATAATATTCTTTTCTGTGCCACTGGTATTAGCGCAAGCCCCTTATTAAAGGGCGTTCATATCGAAGGCCAGACAGCGGTGACCCACTCAGTCTTGATGCGAATTAAGAGTAAGACCGTCAAGTTCGTTGAGGCGCACCACGACTTAAGTACTAAAACAATTCGCCTGCGTTCGACTGAAAAGGAAACCAGCATGTAGCGCTTATGGGGCGGGGCTACGCCCCGGCTAAGTGATCACTGGGCGACCACTGAGGGAATCTTGCTGTGGTTTGACTCGGATCTATCTCGATCTGCATTGAGAAAATTGGTCCGCACCAATAAAAAAGCGCATCTCAAGCGTATCTTAAATAGATCTCAAAATAATCCCAAAATAACCCCAGAGTGATGAGCAGTCCTTGTCTACTAGGTTAGGCCGTCTTTTCGGGCTTGTTTCCAGTAGGCATACTCAGAGCGGTTGAAGTCGATATATTCGGGGGAGAGGTCACTCGAGTAGACTTCATACTCAGCCTTGCCGAGGTGAAGGTTTATCGTGATGGTGAATGCATCTTTTGCTACAAGCTTGCGAAGTGTGTCCATGGCGGTTTTGGCCTGTAAGCCCCCGAGGCAGGCAGCTTTACCATTGATGTGGATATCAATGAGCTCCTCTCGGACCATCGCTTGGGCATAACCAACGGCATGAATGATGCGGCCCCAGTTAGGATCATTGCCATTCCATGAGCTTTTCACGAGTGCCGAGTTGGCAACAGCCTCGGCGACTTTGCGTGCGTCAAGGTAGGTGCGTGCTCCCTTTACCTCAACCGTGACGAACTTCGTGACACGCTCGCCGTCGCGCACCAAAGCCTTTGCCATTTCAAGCATGACGTATTCTAGAGCTTCACGGAATAATCGACATTCTTTGCTGTTTCGCTTGATGGGGGGCATCCCGCTCTGGCCATTTGCTAGGCCAAGCACGGTATCATTTGTGCTCATATCGCCATCGATGGTGATGCGGTTAAATGAAGCATCAGCAGCCTCCAGAAGCGATTTTTGGAAGCATGCGGAGGTGACATTCGCATCAGTCGTGATGAAGCAGAGCATGGTGGCCATGCTTGGACAAATCATACCTGCTCCTTTAGCGCAGGCACCAATGCGGACACGGTGATCACCAATTTCGAGAGAAACTGCGATTTCCTTTTTGCAGGTGTCGCTCGTCATGATGGCATGCGCGACATCTTCTCCTTTGTCAGATTCTAGACCAGCAACGAGAGCTTCTATTTTTGGCTCGATACGCATCATGGGCATGGGCAGGCCGATAACGCCAGTCGAGCAGATTGCTACCTGACGTTGCCTGATGCCAAGTTCTTTAGCCACCAGCTTACATGTTTTGCGAGCATCGCTGATTCCGACCACACCTGTGCAGGCATTAGCATTACCGCTGTTGGCAACGATGGCCTGGACCTTATCCGCTTTTAAGTATGCCTGCGATACCTTGACCGGTGCAGCCTTGACCCGGTTGGTGGTAAAGGCTCCAGCGGCACTACACGGATACTTTGAATAAATCAGTGCTAGGTCGAGCCTTGGGTCATCTGGGTTTTTAATACCAGCACTAACAGAAGATGCCAAAAACCCTCGAGGAGCACATACTCCTTTTTTGATTCTCTTGATGTTAGTAGACATGACGAATCCTTACCCTGATGTGGTTTTAAAAATTTTGCAACCCGTCAGTTTCAGGAAAATCACAAATTAGATTGAAGTTTTGGATCGCCTGGCCCGCGGCACCTTTGCCAAGGTTGTCTTCTGCGCTGAGTAAGAGGACGCGCCCAGTACGTGGATCGTAGTTCCAGCCAATGTCGATGAAGTTCGTGCCGGTGACATTTTTGGTGTCTGCACAGCCACCCTTACCCAGAAGGCGTACGAAAAACTCATCACCATATGCTTGTTCAAGCGCCTGCTGAACCTTGCCCGGATCAGCGGTGAGCTTAGCACTGGTGGTGGTACAAATACCATTGTGAACCGGTATCAGGTGAGGAGTAAAGGATATCACAACGGGTTGCTGGGCAGCCTTGCTGAGTTCTTGCTCAATTTCAGAGAGATGCCGGTGCTTCGGTACTGAGTAAGCGCGAGCGCTCTCATTTGCCTCGCAGAAAATCAGAGGAAGGCTGGCATTACGCCCAGCGCCGCTGACTCCTGACATGGAACAGGTGACAATGCTTGTCGGATCAATCAATTTTTCTTTTAACAGTGGAATCAGAGGTAGGCTAATGCTGGTGGGATAACAACCAGGGGAGGCAATCAAGCGGGCGCCAACGATCGCATCACGATGTACTTCCGGAAGCCCGTAAACGGCCTCGGCAAGAAGCTCAGGGGCTGGGTGTTCCACATCGTAAAACTCCTTGTAGACCTCTTTATCATCGATACGAAAATCAGCACTGAGATCGACAATCTTGAGTCCTTTCTCAAGGAGACTAGAGGCATAGCTTGCAGCGACCCCATGAGGGAGAGCCAAGAAAGCAACTTCTGCGCCACTGGCGGCAACGGCGTCTGGGTCAGGATCGATAAATGTCAGCTTTGCTGCGGCAGCACCACTGAAGCGGGGGAAAAGATCCTCGATACTCTTACCAGCATTCTGGCGAGAGGTTACACACACGATTTCAGCATGTGGATGAGTAAGAAGTAAGCGAAGGAGTTCCAATCCCGTGTAACCGCTGGCTCCGATAACGGCTATTTTGGCACGATTCATGAGGAGTTGGCAATGCCATGAAAATACGTGCTTGCCAACTCCTAAGTGATGGGGTTAATTGCGCCCCCTTGCCTTTAGCTATTGAATCTGAGGGCAAAACAACATCGGGACTTGGCGCAGTTTGGTAGCGCGCTTCGCTGGGGGTGAAGAGGTCGCAGGTTCGAATCCTGTAGTCCCGACCATTTAAAAAAACGGAATCACCTTTGGGTGGTTCCGTTTTTTTGTCTCGGGACTACAGGATGAGAACGAAGTTCGAGCGCACTACGCAACAAAGTGAAGTGCCGTGGATCACGGCATCTTTTAATCCAAGTTTCCGTAGGAGGAAACTTGCTCACAGGCACAGAGTGGGCGGAGCGAGTTCAATCCTGTAGTTTCCATTAAAATTTAGGTAAGCCTGTATCGCCAAATCAAATCTATCCCTTTAGTAGCCTCTTTTTCTCAGCCATCAGTTTCTTCTGATAACGTCCTTGGATAATATCAATGAGTACGAGCACCGCGATGACAAAGTAGAAGGTGGTCTTGCTCATAGCCTCTACCGGATATCCAAAGAAGCTCAGGTGTGCTTTGTGGCCACCTTCTGAAATTAATAATACCCCGACGATAAATAGAATAAACAGACCGAGCACCTCATAGAGCCGGTTCTTTTGTAGGAAGCTGGACACTTTGTCCGCCATCACGATCATCAGAATACCACTGATGACAATGGCGATGGTCATCACCCAAGCAACCTTGGTGATCGCCATGGCACTGAGAATAGAGTCGAAAGAAAATACCAGGTTCATCATGACGATCAGAGCGACGACCTTGGCCATAGATGCCTGCTTCCTCTCCTGATCATGGGCATGGGCTTCTTCGTAGCTGAGCATATGAATAATCTCCTTTACCGCTGTGTAGATGATGAACACACCACCAATTAGCGTGATCAGTGAGGCGAAGTTAACCTCTGCATAGACAAAGTTAGTATCCAGCTTAAACCAGGTAGACTGAAAGGAATGCATCATTTTCAGCAGTAGGAATAGCAGTCCTATACGCAAGACTACAGCCAAGCCGATGCCCCAGATGCGAACGGCTTTCTGCTTTTCAAGCGGGGCGCGTTTCGACTCCAGAGAAATATAGAGTAAGTTATCAAAGCCAAGCACGGCTTGGAGCAAAATGAGCATGAGCAGATCGATGATGTGTTCCATGGTTAAGGGTCTATCATTTGCACACTGGCTTGCCAAGCTTGGCCGATGAGGCATGATAAATACATGCAGCAGAACCGACTCGGGAAAAGTGGTATCGTGGTTAGTGAAATTTGCTTGGGGACGATGACCTTTGGCACGCAGTGTGACAAAAGTCAGAGCTTTCGCATCCTCGACAAGGCAGTGGATGCAGGTATTGATTTTCTTGATACCGCGGAGGTGTATCCGGTGCCGCCGACCAGTAAGTTGGCTGGCCTTACCGAGGAGTGGCTAGGAGAATGGCTTAAGACCAAGAGCCGTGATAGCTTGATCATTGCCTCAAAAATAGCTGGCCCAGCCCACGGGTGGTTCAACCCTCCTGTGCGGGGTGATAAGGCGGCAATTGATCGCCACCAAATCAGGCAGGCAATTGAGGGTAGCCTGCGACGTATGCAGACCGATTACATTGATCTTTATCAGATACACTGGCCAGACCACGGCATGCGCGCTGAGGATACTCTGGCAGCCCTCGATGAACTGGTGGCAGAGGGTAAGGTGCGAGTGACAGGCACCAGCAACGAGGACGCTTACGGGTTGATGAAGTCGCTCTGGACGAGCGATCGCTGTGGTCTTACCCGCTATGATACCATCCAGAATAATTTCTCGCTTAATAACCGCCGTTTCGAGGACGAGCTGGCCGAGGTATGTCGCCGAGAGCATGTCAGCTTACTGCCATACAGCCCTCTGGCGGGTGGAGTGCTCACAGGTAAATACAACGGCGCTCAATACCCGGAGGGCGCACGTTTCAGTAGTTACCTTCAAAACGGGGAGCCACGCCAGAAGGCGATGGCAGAGCGTTTTGTAAATGATCGAAGTGTGGCTGCCACGGAGAAGTTTATCGCTATCGCGGAGGAAGTGGGGATGGACATTGTGACGTTGGCAACCGCATGGAGCAAACAACATGACTATGTGGCATCGACGATTGTTGGAGTTTCGCAAGAAGATCAGCTAGACCCTATTATTGCGGCAAGTAATGTGCTTCTCGATAATGATACTTTGAAAAAAATTGATCAGGTCAGTCAGGATATTCCTTATCCAATGGGGTGACAGTGGGATGACAGTAGGCTGATACCGGGCTGATACCGAGTTGGGGATAGCTTGTCTAGCTATCAGTCGCTTTCGATCTCGAGATCTGGAATATGACCGAAGGAGATACGCATAGGGGCGTCTTCGATGGCATTATGAGCACCGCCAAGATAGATCGATTGCTTGCCAAATTTTTTCACTAGCTGATCCATGGACTGATTCAGGGTCTGTCTGTTTTTACCTACTTGGTAAGTCGTAGTGTCCGACTCCTTGAAGAGCGAGGGGGTGTAGTTGCCTTGATCGACTAAATGGCCAAGCACCATCGATATTTTCAACAGTTGCTCCTGGTGGTGAGGACGTTGCTTCCAGAGGTGTGAGGCTGCTCGTGCTAGATTGAGTGAGTCGTCTGTGGCTTCTATTGCAGCTTCCCAATGCCAATGGCCACCGCGAAGATAACGCAGAGATAAAGAGAAACGCTGTGCCAACATGCCATGGCTGCGGAGGCGCTGACCTGCTTTTTGAGTAAGCTTGTGCAGCACAGAGAGAGCTCCCTCGGGAGTCCGCTTGTCAGGCGGTAGCACATGGCTATGGCCGATGCTACGGCGCTCTGAGGTTTTACTTGGAACTTCTTTGCCTCGTAGCTGTAGCCAGAGCCGGTCACCCTCAATACTACCCCAAGCAGTGTGGAGTTGTTTGCGGCTGGCGTGGCACAGGCTTCGTACATCGTGGATACCATTGGCGTGGAGGCGTAGCTCCATGGCGCGGCCGACACCGTGGATATCTCGAAGACTTAGCTCATAGAGAATTTCTGGTAGCTGCGTGGACTCAATGATAAATAAGCCATCTGGCTTGCGCATCTTGGATGCCATTTTGGCTAGCCACCGATTGGGTCCGGCGCCGACAGAGCCGTTGATCCATGGGCCGACTTGGTCGTGGATGGCACGTTTGATCCGCTGGCCGATTTGCTCGACGGTTTTCGGCTCTCGTAAATTGTAAGGCAGCCAGCACCACATTTCATCAATTGAGAGAACGTCTTCGACATGGATGCACGACTCTACCGCGGCAACGAGCCGGTGGTGCAGCTCGACATACTTGGCTGGCCGAGCTTGAACGATTTGAATGCCCGGGCAAAGCTTGCGGGCATCACCGATACTGGTGCCTGTTTTGATGCCATGTGCTTTGGCTTCGTAGCTGGCGGCAATGCAGCAGGAAGTTTCTGCTAATACCGGGGCGATGCCCACTGGCTTGCCCCGCAGGTGCGGCTGCATATGCTGCTCCGCGGAGGCGAAGTAGGCGTCAAAGTCAACAAAGAGAGCGGTCAAATCCATAATACTGTTCAAAAGAACAGTATTGCAGAGGGTGACATTGGTCAATGACGGATTGTCCTAGGTGAATTTTTAGCACCTATGTTTAGCTCCAAGATATGAGTCAGCTTGCTAAACCTTGATTAGTATCTAGGAATCAGCAGGGTGCGCCCAATTCTGAGGTTTGAGCCCTTGAGCCCATTGGCACGCTGAATAGCGGTAACGGTGGTGCCATATTTGCGGGAGAGCCCCCAGAGAGTGTCGCCTTTTTTGATGACGTGGCGGAGGGGAGGCTTACTTTTCGGCTTTGCTGTGATGGCAACCGCAGGTTTGCTCGTTGGTGTGGCCGCAACAGCTGGAGGAGATGGTTTAGGTTTTGAGCTGGCAGAGCTTGTTGTGGGTTTCTGTGTTGGCTTGGGCGCAGCGGCAACAACAGCTGGTTTGCTGGGATCTGTGGGTGCCACCTGCTCGTGGACGATGCTTTTGCGCCACCAATTACCTTTGCTTTTGTCGTTTGCCCAACGCTCGATATAGTTGCCTTGATTATCAAAGGGGCCAACGCCTGGGTTGTAGCCACGAATGCTTCGATTTTCACTGATGGGACCGCTGCCACCACCACCGCCGCAGCTTACCAGTAGCATGCTCAGCAACGCGAGTAGACTCAGCATACCGAATTGGTAGCTGGCAGAGCGTGCGGCATTACTTCTCATGGGCGGAGTATGGCACATGCAGATAACTTGGCAAAAACTTATCGAAATCAATTTTGTAACTATCTTTAGATACTGGTCGATTTACGAGGTGGAGGGCTGTTAGCTTGTCAGAGATGTGAATTCATCCTCACTCAAGATGCTAACGCCTAGGGATTCAGCCTTGCTGCGTTTTGAGCCTGCCTTTTCTCCTGCGAGCAGATAGTCTGTATTTTTGGATATTGATCCAGATACCTTGCCACCGAGAGACTCGATTATTTTTTTGAATGATGGGCGAGGTTTGCTAAGCGTGCCGGTGATGACAAAGGTTTTACCAGCCACGGGTGAGTCGGATGAGAGAACCGCTGATTTTTCCGGATCGTAGTTGTCAGAATCTGGATTGATGGCGAGGGCCTCAAGTTTTTCAAGGACATGCTCTCCAGCTAGGCTGTTGAAAAATGCGACAATGTGCTGAGCTGCGACAGGCCCGAGTTCAGATTCTATCTGATACTGGGCGAGCCTTGGGTGGTTTTCTTTTTTTCGTTTTGAAACACTTAGCTCCTCGAAGTCGGGGAGTTCAGCCAAGTCCTTGAGAATTGTTGATTGAGAAACTTCAGCAAGGCTACGATGAAGGCGGGCGATTTCACGCGCGGCCGATTCTCCGATTTGAGGAATGCCCATGGCATAGATCCATTTTGAGAGGGGAGCTTCTTTGGACTGATTCAGTGAGTCGACGATGAGCTGGGCTTTTTTCTCTCCCAGGCGCCGCGGTTTGCTCTGCCCTCCTTCTAATTTGGCGGGATCGAGTAGAAGATCAGCTAGGGATTCTGGTGTAAGGTCGAAAAGCTCGAGGGTGGTGGAGACGGTTTGAGTTTCTACCAGTTTTTCAGCAACTGCGGTGCCTAGGCCATCAATATCGAGGGCCTTACGAGAGGCGAAATGCTTAATGCGGGTGACTGCTTGTGCTGGACAGGCAAAGTTGCTACAGCGCCATGCGACAAAACCTTCCTCCTGCTCGATAGGTCCTGAGCACGATGGGCACTCGCCATTCACATATTCGAAGAGGCTGAAGGGCTTGCTCAGTGGTGGTCGCTTAGCGGTGATGACCTTAACCACTGCGGGGATGATCTCGCCGGCTTTTTCGATGATAACCGTGTCGCCGATACGGACATCTTTGCGATCAATCTCATCTTGATTGTGCAGAGTGGCACGGGAAACGGTGGTGCCAGAAACAAACACTGGCTCGAGCTCAGCAACGGGAGTTAGCACACCAGTGCGCCCAACCTGAATAGTGATTTGGCGAAGTAGGGTTTCTTTTTGCTCGGGAAGAAACTTATAGGCGCAGGCCCACTTGGGGTGCTTTGATGTTGTGCCAAGTTCTTGATGGGTTGCGAGCTTGCTAACCTTGATGACGGCGCCGTCGGTAGCGTAGGCAAAGTGGTGGCGGTCTGTATCGAGCTTGGTGATGCTTGAGAGCAGATCAGTGACGCTATTGACCTCTTCAAACCAATGGCTCGATTTGAGCTGATAGTCGCGTAGCGTTTGTTGAAATTCGGAAGTGCTGGTATAGGGCGCGTCATTGACCTGTCCGTAGGAGTGGAAAATACAGTCCAGTGGGCGAGTCGCTACGAGCTTGGAGTCAAGTTGCTTGAGGGTGCCTGCGGTGGCATTACGTGGGTTGACAAAGGCAGGCTCGCCGGCTTCGTCACGCTGCTCGTTGAGCTTGGCAAATGCTTCATTAGGCATGAAGACCTCACCGCGTACTTCAAACAATGTAGGAGCGCCATCAGGAAGTCGGAGAGGAATCGATTTGATGGTTTTGATATTTTGGGTGATATCATCACCAGTGGCCCCATCGCCACGGGTCACTGCGTAGTCGAGCACGCCATCACGATAAACAACGGATACCGCGACACCATCAATCTTGGGTTCAACACTGAGAGCGACTTGATCTAACCCAAGATTTTTTGTTAAGCGCTGATACCAGTCGTGTAGATTTTGCATCTTGCTCGCACTTGGATCAATCAATGCTTCGAGCTCTTCGTCCTTGAGCTCATGGATATCCTCGATGGAGAGCATGGGGACGAGGTGTTTGATTTGCTGGAAATCTTTGAGAGGGGCGCCTCCAACGCGCTGAGTCGGAGAGTCGGCTTTAGCTAGCGAAGGGTGACTGGCTTCAAGTTTTTTGAGCTCGTTCATCAGAGCGTCATACTCAGCATCTGAGACTTCTGGCTCAGCATCTTGGTAGTAGAGCGTGTTGTGGTGTTCGAGCTGTTGGCTCAGCTCGAGAACGCGTTTCTCAGGATCTGATTGCCGAGACTCGGCATGTGCAAAGAGGTCGTCCATAGCTGCTGAAGTGCTAGTCCAAAAACTTGCCTGGGTTGAGAATACCCTTGGGGTCGAGCGCGTTTTTAATGCTGTGATGCATAGCCATGGATGTTTCCCCAAGTGCTTGCTTGATCCACGGCTTCTTGGCGAGGCCGATACCGTGCTCGCCGCTGATGACACCACCGTTTTCGATCACCCAGGTGAAGAGCTTATTGAGAGCCGTGTCTGCGATTTTTTTCGTCTCAGGGTCGGCGTAGTTATCCACCATGAGGTTGGTGTGGATGTTGCCATCTCCGGCGTGGCCGAAGCAGGCGACAGGGATGCCTGTGTCCTGCTGCAGCTGGGTGGCGAAGTTGACGAGATCAACGAGCTTGGAGCGCGGCACGACGATATCCTCATTGAGTTTAGTTAGGCCGGTGTGCTTGAGTGAGTAGGAGAAGTCGCGCCGTAGTTGCCAGATGCTTTCGCAGGCAGCTTCGTTGGGCGCTTCATCGATACGCAGTGCTCCTATATCTGTGAGGAAATCATTGAGGCGGCTTAGCTCTCGGGCCACGGTTTCCTCATTGCCGTCGATCTCAATCATTAGGTAGGCGTCACCGGGTGGGAGCTTGTCAGCTCCTAAGTAATCACGGGCTGCGGCCATGGTGAAGCCGTCTGTGATTTCTAGTGCTGAAGGTAGTGTGCCTGAGTCGAGAATGGCTTGAACCGCTCCAGCAGCAGCAGCAAAGTCTACAAAGGAGGCCCCGAGCATGGCGCGCGTTTGTGGGTGCGGGATCAGGCGAACGGTGATCTCTGTGATAATGCCCAGCATGCCCTCGGAGCCGACCATGAGAGAGGTGAGATCAAATCCAGTTGAGTTTTTGTGGCAGCGGCCACCACTGCGCAAAATTTCTCCTGAAGCGAGCACGACTTCGAGACCGAGGGCGTATTGCTTGGTAACACCGTATTTTAAACAACGAGGTCCGCCAGCGTTGGTGGCGATGTTGCCGCCTATACTGCACTCCTTGAGTGATGCGGGATCGGGTGGGTAATACCAGCCGTGCTCTCTGACGGCAGCTTGTAGCTCGCCCGTGATGACTCCGGGTTGAACCACGGCAACACCATCGGAGGGGTTGATTTCGAGGATTTTGTTCATCCTCATCATGGAGATTAGGATGCCTTTTTCTACTGGCACACAGGCGCCAGTGTGGCCACTTCCTGATGCACGTGTGTAGACGGGAATGTGGTGAGCTGAGGCGTGCTTGATGACGGTGGCAACGTCCTCTGCTGATTCAGGAAAAACGACTACATCTGGCAGGCTGGATGCGTGCCACTTGTCCGAGCTGTGCTCAGATAGTATTTCTGGCATGGATGATACCTGATCAGGCCTCAAGAGAGAGCACAGCTCATTGCCCAGATCTGTGATGTTGTCGGCGATGTTGTCGGTATTCGTCACGCTTGTTATGTAACCTCGGAATGACGAAAACACACGTAGAAATGTGCTCAATCGGGATGATTTGAGCTAGGAGTTGCGAATGGCTTGAATCGCTGCGGCCATGTTATCGGCTTTGAAGGTAGATGAACCAGCAACGAGGACATTGGCGCCTGCTTGGGTGGCTGCGGGGGCGGTTTGTTGATCGATACCTCCGTCCACTTGAATGTGGTAGTCGAGGTTTCGCTTATTTCGCCATGTGGCGGCCTGCTCGACCTTGGGCATGACCTCATGCATGAAGGATTGTCCACCAAAGCCAGGTACAACGGTCATACATAGCAGCATGTCAATTTGATCGAGGTAAGGCTCTACCTCTGACATGGGAGTTGCGGGATTGAGCGCGAGTCCTGCTTGCCTACCAGCATCTTTGATACGCTTGAGTGTAGAGCTTATGTCATGATCTGCCTCTACGTGTACGGTGATCATGTCTGAGCCCGCATTTAGGAAGCGATCCAAGTAGTGATCTGGTCGAGAAATCATCAGGTGAACATCAAGGAAGGCATCATTGACTTGGTCGATGGCTTTGATGATGGCGGGGCCAAAGGAGATGTTGTCAACAAAGTGTCCGTCCATGACATCGAGATGAATCCAGTCTCCACCGCTACTGATAGCACGCTCGGTCTCCTCCTTGATTCGTGAAAAATCGGAAGCAAGCAGAGAAGGTGCGATGATAGTATCGGTGTGTTGCCATGAGCTCATGTATGAGAGTGTGAAGTATTCAGTTTGAAGTTTGAAGTTTTTTTGACAGATTGCTGATGTGAATGATGTGAGTGATACGAGTAACGACCTAATGATGGACTTTCAAAGTGATGACTACTTCATGCAGATGGCCCTGCGTGAGGCTCGCAAGGCCTATGAGGCGAAGGAGGTGCCGGTGGGTGCAGTTGTTGTGAGGGATGGATCGGTGATTGCACGAGCCTGGAACCAGGTGGAAACCCTGAGGGATGCAACTGCACATGCTGAGATGCTTTCTTTGACGTCCGCCCAAGATGCTGTCGGAGATTGGCGACTCGAGGGATGCACACTCTATGTGACCAAGGAACCTTGTCCGATGTGTGCTGGTGCCATTGTTCATTGTCGCCCGGACAGGGTGGTCTTTGGTTGCCCTGACGAAAAAGCTGGTGCAGCTGGGGGCTGGATCAATTTACTCGAGTCAAATCCGCCCCTCAATCATCGTTGTGAGATCTCATCTGGGGTTTTACAAGATGAGTGCCTTGCCTTGCTGCAGAGTTTCTTTCGCGAAGCGCGCGACAAAAAGAAGGCAGAGCGCGATTTGATCCGAAAGCAGGCAGCGGAGGGTGAGGCCTAAAACGCCAAGAGAATCACGAGGATGCTCAGGGCGTTGTGTTAGATTGTAGACTGGCAGACTCAGTATGCTGGTCTCAGTATGCTGGCGCTTTTTTGGCTTAGGAAAATTCACCGACAAATACGAACGTTGCCGAAGCTGGCCCGAAAGCCGTGGTGACTACCATATCTGCTACCATATCTGTGATGAGCGTAGCGGCTACCATAATGATTGCGGTAACGAGTCAGGTGATGATTGTTATGATAGTTACCATGGCTTGAGCGGTAGTAGCTACGCTTGCTGTGGCAGCGGTGAACGATGGGCACACCGCAGTAACGGTAGATGGGTCGTTGGTAGCAGTCGTAGCCAGCTATAATGCGCTTGGTGTAGATCGGACAGCCACATGAGGCATGGCCGCTGCGGTAGGTGTAGCTTGAGCCGCAGTGCTTTGGAGAGCGGGCTTCTGCGTTATGGGAGAGGGCAAGGAGCCCGACGATGATGGCAAGTGTAGCGATGACGATTTTCATATCCTTGTTATTTGTGTTGTTCGCCCCATTGGACGAACTGGATATGAAACTTATTCAGATTTTTTTAGCCTGAGCTGCAATGGAGCAAAACCTTGCCATCCCGCTGATCCTCCATGGCGCGGTTCAAGGCCGTAGTGATTTCTGCCAATGGATAGGTGGAGTCGATAGGCTGTGCCAGCTTGCCCTCGGTGATCCAGTGAGCGAGTTGCTGATAGGTGTTCGCCACAAGACTGGGTTCGTTCTCCTTGATCCACTCGGTGACCCAGAAGCCATGCAGCTGGATACGCTTGAAGATCAGAAATTTATTGGGTACCTTGAGGCTTCTGCGGCTCATGGCACCGTAAGTAACGTGGATGCCCTTGGTGGCGATGATGTCCATCAAGCGTAGGGCACTGTCTCCGCCGACGGCATTGAGGGCGAGGGCGGGGGGGCTGTCATCTGTCAGGCTTCGGATTTGATCAAGGGCTGAGGCGTCATCAAGCAGCACATGGTTGGCACCTAGATCGGAGAGTGGCTTGATGAGCTCTTCTCGCCGGACCAGGTTGATGGTGCGCAGGCCGAGGAGCTTGGCGATCTGGATGACACAGGTGCCAACCCCGGAGTTCGCGGCATTTTGAATGATCCATGAACCCTTTGGTAGATCGATGAACTGGGTCAGCATGCACCATGCGGTCAGGGGGTTGACCTTGAGCATAGAGGCTTGCTCGAGCGGAGTGTCCGCCGGGATCTTGAGCACATAATCAGCAGGGCAGATCACCTGCTCGGCCCAAGTGCCAACCGGTTTTAGGGTGATCACCAGGTCGCCAGATTGGAAGCGTTCCGACTGGCTCTCGATGACTTCACCACAGCCTTCGAGACCGGGGACTGCTGGAAGATCAGGTTTGATGCCGTAGATGCCTTGGATGTAGTTGATGTCGGCGGGGTTGATCGGAGCATAGCGCATTTTGAGGCGCAGCTCACCAGGCTTAAGATCTGGTTTGGAGATGTTGGTGAGCTCAACGACCTCATTTGGCTGGCCGAAGGATGTGAAGGTGGTGGCGGCGGGCATGTTTCAAGGGTTGTTATGGAGAGCTGCTTTTTGTCGAGAGTTGTTTTCTGTAAGTCAACATATCGTTCAGTCTGGAGAAATTAGGAGAAGTAGGGATTGTGAAACATTTAGTGGGGCATGAGTGATGTTCACTGAGATGATTGGTGGGAGTGCTTGGTTCTGGGCTGAGATGACGAAAGCTGAATGCTTGAGAGCATTAGTTGATTTCCAATAGTTGTTTGATGGCTTTCTCTAACTTCGGACGAAGAAATAGTGTGCCTTCTGTTGAAAGGTGATCATCATCAAAGTAGAGTGGGATACCGTTTTTAATGACTTCAACCTGTCCGTTTAGCATGGGTATATCTGGGTTGAAAACTGATACGTTTGAAAGTTTTTTAAATTGTTTGATCCAATCAGTGACAGGAGTTTTTTTTGGGTCTTTCTAATGATTCAGGTAATACGAGTCATCGATTTTTATCCCCTCAAAAAAAGCGTATTGAGTAGCGTTGACGTTGCCTATGTCAAGGGTTGGCGGCTCGGTTATGATCAGGACCCTCAGGTGTTTACTGGCGTGGTTGATGAAA
>JAQXBQ010000113.1 GCA_029252325.1 Akkermansiaceae bacterium | reverse complement strand
TTCTATGTTACTGTTTGTTTCTTCCTCAGGGTCAGGCTGGTCCGCACCTCTAATCTTCTCCATTAGCCACTTGATCGCGCTGATTGTGACAAAGACAATCAGTAGTATTATGCGGCCGTCGATTTCTGGCATGGTGACTTGGGCTAGATGGAGACTTAGATTTCACCTTGGGCTGAATATGTATCAGCCCAAGGGATGTAGATTCGAATTTCTATTCGTTGGCCTCGTGGTCAGCGCCGGCAATGGAATCACGCATTTTGGTATCGGCAGTCACATTCTGGTATTTCACAAAGTCCATGATGCCCAGGTTTCCACTGCGGAAGGCTTCTGCCATGGCGAGAGGTATCTCTGATTCTGCCTCAACTACTTTAGCGCGCATTTCTTGGGTGCGTGCACTCATCTCCTGTTCGACAGCGACAGCGGCTGCACGTCTCATCTCAGCTTTGGCTTGGGCGACTTGCTTGTCGGCCTCAGCCTGCTCGGCTTGCAGACGAGCGCCAATGTTGTCTGCCACATCAACGTCGGCAATATCGATGGAGAGGATTTCGAAGGCGGTAGAGGCGTCTACACCTTTTTGTAGAACAAGTTGCGAAATGCTGTCTGGATTCTCAAGGACATCTTTGTAGGAAGATGCAGAACCTACTGAAGTTACGATACCCTCACCAACTCGGGCGATGATGGTCTCCTCAGTAGCACCACCAACGAAGCGCTCAAGATTGGTGCGAACCGTTACTCTGGCGCGGGCATTTACGGCGATGCCATCCTTAGCTACTGCGGTTATTTTTGTGACGCCTGTGGCTGGATTAGGGCAATCAATGACTTTCGGGTTGATCGAGGTTCTGACAGCTTCAAGTACGGTCTTTCCAGTGTCTTTGGTGGCTAAGTCAATCGCGCATGCTCGATCGTATGAAAGTGAGATGCCAGCTTTGTCGGCGGCAATCATGGCAAGGACTACGTGGGTGATATCGCCACCGGAGAGGTAGTGGGCTTCCAGTAAATCAGTGGTAAAGGGGAGGCCTGCTTTGACGGCTGTGATGCGGCTGTTGACAATGAGTGAGGGGGGAACCTTACGGAAGCGCATGAAGACGAGGTTGAGCAAGCTCACTGGAGCACCTGCTGTGCGTGCTTGCAACCATATGCCAAAAAATTTGATCAGGATGGTAAAGAAAATCAGGCAGACGATGACAGCTGCTGCGAGTAGAATGACGCTTAGTGCTGATGAGTTGCTGGAGGCTAGTATCGCGGTGAGAGATGGAGTGGACATTATTTCGTATGTGTTCAATTAGTTGTTGTTGCCAATGTGTTCTAGGGATTGTTTGTATGCAAGAAGCAAGAGAGGAAATTACATCATAATGACGACTTGCTTTCCTTGTCGGATGCGGTATTCACCTTCCTGTCATGAAGTATTTCATTTTCAGTCTGCTCGTCACTGCCGGTATATTCTCTTTTGTTTCCTGTGAGCGTCACAGCTGGGAAGACAGCTCGGAGGGTGCCAAGGATGGAACAAAAAACCTTTTTCCTAAATCAGAAAAGAAATCTGATCATAAAGATCATAAATCCTCAGATGAGGAGCCTGGCCACTGATTGGCTAAGCCAGATGCGATACTTGCCGTTCGCTGGTATGACAAATCAATAGGTCAATAGGAGGATCAAACTTACGATGAGATATTGGATCGATGAGTAAGCGCCGCAATCCAATATGGCTTTTGCCCAATTTGTTGAGCCTCGATGCTCCACTTGTGGGATTGGTATGGATGTGGATGTTGGTTCGTGCTTTGCGGGTAGATTATATGCAATCAGCAGCATGGTTTGTGTTGCCCGGTGCCATATGGTGCGTGTATGTGCTAGATCGGCTCATGGATAGCTGGCTGCGTCCAGAGCAGCGCCAATCGTCGCCCCGACATATCTTTCATTGGCGCTGGCGCTGGCCATTGTTAATAGCGGTTGTCATTGTTGCTCTTGCCTGTGCTCATCAGGCATTGTTTGTATTATCACGCTCGATGCTATCTGCGGGTATCGTAGCTGCAGTGCTGTGTGCCTTCTACTTTTTGATGGCCTCACTGGGGAACAAGCAAATACCGTATTTAAAAAACTTACTTGCCGGAATGATCTTTGCGATGGGTGTTGGGATTCCCGTCAACGCGGCAAATGCTTCTCTGCTAGTTACTGACCTAAATGATGTTCTATACGCATTTAATCACACGGGGTGGTTGGATGCAGGATGGAATTTTTTGAAGATGGTTGTCAGCACTCTTATCGTTATCTTTTATGAAAGCCGCGAAATATGGGTATTTGGCCTGCTGTGTATGCTCAATATCACCGCGATTGATTTATGGGAGAAGGCAAGCGATGCAGAGGATGAGGATGTCGCTAGCTCACATGAACAAAATTTAACACTTGGTTTGATCGTGCTGGCGGGTGGGTCGCTTATGTTTGCAGTTATGTTTGCCGATCAATACACGAAGCCGTATTTTTATTCTGTGATGGTGGCTGCCGCTGTCCTCCAGGTTATCAATCACTATCGCGAGCATTTTTCCATCAACTCGCTGAGGGTTCTGGCAGATGTAGCTCTGTTGGTGCCAATACCCATTTTCTTGGCGGCATAATGAGCAATTTTCTTGGTGGCGTCGATATCCTCTAGTAGTAAATTGTATCATGCATTCGGGTGGACAGCTGGAGTTTTGCTTTCCTTCGTCTGAGGACTCCCATGGCACAAAAGACGTGATTTCTCATTCTGAGGAAGAAGCCAAAAGGGGAATCGATCATGGTCTGACCCGTCAATGCGCAGAGCTCATAAAGAATCTGGGGCACGGCCGGCTGGCGAATAAATTAGTGGTGACATGGAATTCACGTATGCGGAGCACTGCAGGACGTGCATTTTGGCCTGAGGGAAAGATAGAGCTGAATCCAAAGCTGGTTGAATTCTCAGCTGCGGAGGTTCGCAGTACTATGCTGCATGAGTTGGCTCATTTATTAGCCTATGTAAGAGCTGGGCGCAGAAGAATCAAAGCACACGGACCTGAGTGGCGCCAAGCTTGCTGTGATCTTGGTATACCTGGTGAGCGCGCCACTCATAATTTACCGCTTCCATCAAGGGAGATGGCTCGGCAATGGCGTTATAGATGTCCTGTATGTGAGGAAACGATTGAGCGAGTAAGGAAAATGAAACGCTATGCGGGCTGTTATCGCTGCTGCAAAGAGCATAATGGAGGGTATTATGATAAGAAATTCCGCTTGGTTGAGAGCCGTATCGATTGATGTTGGGCAGGAGTCATCAGGAATGTTAATAAGTTGGTGATAAGTGACCAAAGATACTGTTTTTCTTGCTTTGGTGCTGCTAAGTCACTGGAAAACAGATAATCATCGCCATTTCCTAGCAGATTGATTGGGGGCTGATTGGGTGTTTTTGATGAGAGCGTCTAACATTGTTTTGTGATGCTTTGAAAAAGCTGTGATGATGCTCCTAGAAGGAACACAGCGCTAGTTCTTCACAAGGTGGATAGAGATATCTGCAAGTTATTCACACCAGATCGCTCGGGTTGCGTGTTATCTCGACTTGTGGAAACAGAGAAGGCGGCGCGAGTGAAGGATGCTAGGCAATTGAATGTGAATAACAGGGGAGTAATCGAACGCGGAGGAAGCCACTGGAGCTCTGGTTCTTGTCATTGTCGAATGGGGCTCTCTTTGGCCATGAATTAGCATTGGGGCTCTTGTTGATAGCTTCGTTTACATCATTTTATAGGCAGTAATGATACCATATCGCTTGTTTGAAGGTCATTTATAGATAGTCTTTACTATTAACAAATAATGGCTGCGAGAGATCTTGTTAAGGTAAATTAACTATTTAGT
>JAQXBQ010000071.1 GCA_029252325.1 Akkermansiaceae bacterium | reverse complement strand
TTCTCACATTCATTCCATGGTGGCTAAGATAGTTGGGTAAATAGGGGAGCAGGGAATGACTTTAAGCATAACCCAGCCGAGAAGAATCATCTGGGTGAAGGTGCATACCTTGCCGGTCCAATGGGGGTTGATGGGAACGTGGGAGTTGAAGTAGTGCAGAATCCAAATACCTACAATAATAATGATGTCCCGTGCGATCATTAATGCAGTAAACCATATGGGAATATGCCAGCCCTCGCCCCATGGAATGAATGTGAGAAAAACAATGGCTGTTAAGAGTAAAGTCTTGTCAGCCATAGGGTCAATAAAGGCGCCAAATTTGCTTCGTTGATTAAAATGACGCGCGATATATCCATCAATACCATCACTGAGCGCGGCAACGATGAATACGCCGACGGCCCACCAACGTATTGTTTCATTTGGAGTGCCGGCTTTGACACTCTCGCCATAATAGACGGCTAGAACTGCAAAAACAGGGGCGCACAAAAGGCGGCCAACAGTGATTTTTGATGCTAATGTCACATTAGCATTCTCTTGTTTGAAGTTTTCACTGTCAAGTATTGCTATTTATGTGTTCGGAAGCTCTGATGACCAGTGTGAATCAGACCGAAATTAAACAACGCCTTGATGCGATGGGGGTGAACCCTTCTAAGAAGCTGGGCCAGAATTTCCTGATTGATGAGAATGTTGCTCGGTGGATTGTCGAACAACTCGAAATCAATCCAGGTGACACAGTGGTTGAGGTCGGGCCTGGGACAGGAGCTTTGACTGAACATGTCGTCGGCATCGCGGATAGAGTTGTGCTCATCGAGTTTGATGCTCGCCTGGCTGAGGACTTGAAGAATCGCTACCAGAGTTGCGATCATGTCGAAGTGCATCATTGCGATGGGGCGCGATTTGATACGACGCAGCTCTACAAGTATCAGCCGGTCAAGCTACTGGGCAATTTGCCCTATTCCGCTGGTGGTGCGATCATGCGGAATTTCATGAGGAAGCCGTCACCAGTGTGCAAGGCAGTGCTGATGCTTCAAAAAGAATTTATTGATAGGATTATTGCTAAGCCAAGAACGAAAGCTTACGGGGTATTATCTCTAAGAATGCAAAGCGAATGGTTGAGTCGCCCTGTGAAAACGATTCCGCCTCAAGCATTTTTCCCGCGACCATTAATCGATTCTACGGTGATGGTTTGTGACCCTCGTCCTGATGATCTTCCAGTATATGACGCGCGCCTTTTTGATGAGTTGGTTCGCAGGGGATTTGCCCAGAGGAGAAAACAGGTGCGAAAGCAAATGCCTGCAACGAAACGGTGGGAGGACGCGGCATCTTTGATTGAGGTTTCTGAAACCGCTAGGGCCGAGGAGATTGATTTGGCGCAATGGGTGGCGTTGACTCGTTATTACGATGAGCATCCGCTGAAGGACAATGCGCAGGATAGCGATGAGGTCTTTGATGTTGTTGACCATGATGACAACGTGCTTCGCCAAGAGCTTCGTGAGGTTGTTCATCGCGAAGATCTGCTTCATCGAGCAGTTCATGTATTTGTTTTCAATAAGAACAAAGAGCTTTTTCTGCAGAAACGATCTAGGCTCAAGGATAAGCATCCGGGGGTGTGGGATTCAAGTGCAGCTGGTCATCTCAATGCAGGAGAAGGTTATGACGAAACCGCAGTGAGAGAGCTCGAGGAAGAGCTGGGCATTATATCAAATGATTTACAAGAAGTGGCATCACTCAGCGCTTCTGTTGAAACAGGTTGGGAGCATATTAAGTTGTATTTGGCTCGCCATGATGGAGCCCTCAGATTTCCATGCAGTGAAATCGAGACGGGTGAGTGGTTCTCGATGGACGAAATACGGGCGTGGATCGCGGCAAGACCTGTAGATTTTGCCAGCGGATTTATCGAATGCTGGAATGCTTTTGATGCTATGTTGGGCGAGAAAGCTAAGTAGCGAAATGTTTACGCCAGAATAGCAACAGCCTGCTGTTGGTAAGATAGCGGATGGGGTGGTAGGTCCACCAGGAGTCGAACCTGGATCTACGGCTTCGGAGGCCGTCATACTATCCATTGTACTATGAACCCTTTGTCTATAGCTTATCTTTAATTTGATGTTTTCATGCATTTGCTTTACAGCACGCATGCAACAATCTGAGGACTGGGTAATGCCTCTCATCAGGCAAGTCAAGAAGTGAGTTGGCTATTGGTATTTGATTGGTGATTTCTCATCAGCGAGGCGAGGTTTGTATTCAGTAGGATTCGCCACCTCCTATATAATGGGGAGGTTAATCTGTTAGTTTGGGCATGGCTTCATGGTTTTGATCTGTATTTGTTTTTTTTCTTATTTCCTGCTTTACTCAGACGGCTGTGATATCAGTATGGATAGCACAAAAGTGGATGCGGGTAGACTTTCTGTGACCATCATTAGATTTACTGTTAAAGCCAACATTTCGCTGTATTTAGACCACCCCAATCCAATTATTTATCTTATAAAATTATGAACATAACATCCCGCTATTTCTCCAAGACAGGAATTATCGCAACTGGCGTCACTTTACTATCCTCGCCCTCATTGTTTGCTGCAGACGCGAGTGTATTGCAGCGGTATGTGATCGATGGAGGTTGGCCGATGATTCTAATCGGTTTATTGATTCTTTGTCTTATCGCATTGTGTGTGTTCAATATTATGAATTTGACGAGGGCGAAATTTATTCCTGACGACTTAAAGGCTGGCCTCATGGATCACATGATCAACTGCCGGATTCGTTCTGCCATAGAGCTCGGTGCATCGCACCCAAGTTATTTAGGTCGTATGATGGCCTACGCATTGCCCAATGTTGATGCTCGTCGACCAGAAGATCTCGGTCGAGATTACATCGAAGATGCAGTTGCTGATTTTACTATCAATGAGAACCGCAAAAACATGACTTTGATCAATTATATTTCACTGATTGCTCAAGCAGCGCCTATGTTAGGTCTTTTTGGAACAGTTCTAGGTATGGTTGGCGCGTTTGGCACATTGGCCAGCGGAGATGGCTCAGCTGATCCGTCTGCACTGGCAGGGGATATTTCGGTAGCGCTGTTGACTACTCTGTGGGGTTTGGTGACTGCTATTCCGGCACTTACTGCTTATTTCTTTTTTAAGAACAGACTCAATAATCTCGTTGCTGAATGTCACCAAGCATCTGAAGAGTTGCTCAACGCATCTATCCAGACAGTTAACGGCGACGCCCACTTAGCGAAAATCCCAGAGGGTATTGCCGTATAGGGTCAATTCAAACCAGCACTCCAAGGATTAGCTGGATGAATCCAAAAATGATTGTATTTTAAATTATGGCATCAAAAAAATTACACAGGGCAGCTGCTGGTAGCGATGATGAGCTACAGGTAGACATGTCGCCGATGATTGACATGGTGTTCTTGTTGCTGATTTTCTTCATTGTTGCATCCACTGTAATCGTGGTGAAACAGGATCCTGAGGTCAATCCTCCGGTAGCCAAGTTCTCTAAGAAGGCTAAGGATGGTAAAGGACGTATTGTGATTAATGTTCGCCAGGATGGGACCTTCCTAGCTGAGACAGCTACGTTGACCTTTGATGACGCTGAGGATATCAAGAAATACGTGAAGGATCGTAAAGCGGTCGAGGAGGCAAAAGGACTCGTCCCGGTGATTCATTTACGTGGAGACGAGGGCGTTGCCTTCAGGCACGTGAGGAAAGTTATTAGGGCTGCAGCTGTTGCAGGGGTGGATAATGTCATCTTTTCCGTCTACGGATTTGAGAAGTAATCAAGTAACAAAAAGAAATTAGCAATTAACGATGTCTCGCAAGAAAAAAGCTGAAGATTTTGAAGAAGATGAACCAGGTTTGGACATTTCGTCACTGATTGACGTTTGCTTCCTGTTGCTTATTTACTTTCTGGTTACTACAACCATTCAGCCAAGAGAGCAGGACCTGAAGATGACATTGCCAGCAGCGGCACCGAGTGACACTCCTCCTGTATTGGCTCCTATGTTCATCAAGGTGGACAAAGCTGGCGACATCTACATTAACCAAGGGCCTGCAGAGGAACTGGTTGAGTCCGATGCTGCCAGTCGCAGGTTGCCTGAGCTGACCAGTCGACTGGATGGCTATGTAGCAACAGCCAAAGCGGGAGCTCAAGAGCCTATTGTGCAAATATGGGCAGATGGTGAAGCAGAACAACAACGGATTGTAGATGTGCTGAACTGTTTAGCTGGACTAGAAATCAATAAAGTGACCTTCACGGATTTGATTGACGGGCTCTAGCTTAGATCAAGTGGGGCGCCTGGTGGGTCAGGGCCTGCTATTCTGCCAAACACTACAAAAATCAAATTTCGTAATTATTTACCTCAATTCCTTCATTAAAAATATGCTCCTCACGTTAAACTCAACATCTCGTTTTTTGATCGCCACGCTGATTGCAACAGTGGCTATAATCGGATCTGTTAAAGCTCAAAACTTGCAGGCGCTGTTATCTAATGCCAACACAGCGCACAAGCAGGGGGACTATGCAGCGTGTCACGGTATTTTAACGACGGTGACAGAGAAATTTGGGAAAAGAGCACCGATGTTATATGGTCCAAAATTTGGAGTGGTTTATTACCGTAAAGGCTTGTGTGAGTTAAAGCTTGCGGGGATTGCTAAAAGAGCGCGGCAGTCAGCTGATTCAAAGAAGTGGTTTGAAGCTGCGGCAACGTCTTTTGATGCTTGCTATACAAAATTTCCAAATGGAGCAGCCAACATGCCACCAACCAAAAACACAGCGCACAAACAAGCTTTGCAGCGGTGGGCTGAGACACAAATGGGTATTAAGAATTATGATGAGGCACTTCGCCTCTATGAGAAATATCTGGCTGAGCGTGACCCGAAGAAAGATGATCTCCAGCCAAGTGTGGGAGGTTTCAGCATCAACCTTGCAATCGGCAACTTTCTGAAAACTGAGCCCAATATCGAAGAAGGTATCAGCAAATTCGAGCAGGCGCTGGTCAACAAAGAAAAATGGCGAACGTCAGATGCGGGTATCATAGCTGCTTTTCTCGCTCTCTCGCAGGCTGTTGTTAAACAAGATAAAGAGAGCGCCATGGTCGACTTTCTCAACAAAAACAGGGCAGATCTGACTCTTGAACCATACCAAATGTATGAATTTTCTCCCTTGTTTTTTAAGCTTGCGGCGAATGCTCTTGAAGTTGACATGAATGTTGCAGCTCTCAATCTCTATTCGATGATTCCTAGCTCTGAGCTAATTCTGCAGGATATACAGATGCGTATTAATCAGTTGCCTGGTCGTCGTGGCATAGTGGATGGCAACAATACGATTGAGGTTGCCCGTTTAACGAAGGATTTGGAAAGCTTGAAAGCAAAAATTAGCTCAGGTGACCCCGATGATGTCGGTATTCTAACCGCCATGTGTTTTCTTCATGATAAAGTGGGAAACCAGCGCGGCGTCTATGGGGGATTGCAGACACTCGAACGATACTACAGTAAGAGTAGTAAACGCGAGACGAACCTGTACAACCTTGTTCGAGTGTCATCACTCATTGGTCACATCATGGAGACCGAGAAGTATGGTAAAATATTTCTGGATGCCTTCCCTGAAAGCGACAAGGCAGAGGGTGTGCGCCGCATGATGCTCGTCAGTTTGTTCTTTGCCGGAGAATATGAGAAATGCTTGGAAATTGCTGAGGCAAACATTGACGTTTTACCAGAGAAGACGGAGCAGCATGACACATGTTTGTTCGTCTTGGGTGGCAGCAACTTCTACCTGGGCCGTTTTGACAATGCTGAGTCTTGGATTGATAAGCATATCGAATCATACCCTGAGAGTAAGTTCATTATGCATTCTCGGTATTTCCAAGCATCCAATCAGACGCGTTTGCAATACTGGGAAAAGGCGGCCAAGTTGCTTGATAAGTTTTTTGAAGATTACCCGGATCCAGGCGTCAATATCTATACCTCAGTCGCTTTATTCGACCGAGCAACCTGCCATTTCTCAGAGAGTGAATATGAGCCGGCATTGGTTATTTTGACCCGTTTGGAGGAGGAGTTTCCTAATTCAAGCATGATTGACATGGCTTATAACTTGCGGGGCAACGTCCATGAGAGCATGAGCGATTTTGAAGATGCCGAGACTTATTATAAACGTGCACTCGAGGTGGCAGAACAAAGAGAAAGTGACAGTGTGGCGGCAGAGGCTCTTAGCTACTTGGTCGGTATGCTGGCGGCTCAAAAAGGTCCAGACAAGGACAACCCGCTTCCACGACTCAAAGACGCTGTTCCTTTCTATGATCATTTCATGGAGAAATATAAGCCAACACCATTCAAACCACAGGTCGTGGTTCACGGTATGGCCGCTATGAAAGCGGTTGGGCGCGAGCAAGAGGGGCTAGATAACTTGCAGGACGTAATTACGAGTCTTGCAGGCAAAGAGAGGCAATTCTTTTTGGAGGAGTCTGTGAATGCGTTCTCTGATTTCTTTTTGCAAAAAGAAGGTAATACGCCTGAAATGCTCAAGGACCTTTACTATGAGTTCCCTGGCATTGATCTAACGAATAAACGTGTGCTAGCCTTACTTAGAATCGCGGTGATTGGTGTATTTGAAGATCAGCTGAATGGGCTGGCAGCTGCTGAGTCTGAAGAAGCCAAGGAGCAAGTGCTCAAATACAATGCGGGGATTAAAGTTCTGTTTAAAGATTTGAAGGCCGAGTTTGATCCTGCCGAATTGACTAATTTCGTGTTACTTCGTATCGGGGATTATCTGAGGACGAAAACCGCGGCACCGAAGCAAGCACTGCCTTACTATGAAGAGCTCCTCACGAGAAAGGACAAGTTTGGTGAGTATAAAGCTCGGCTTGGTATTGCTGATGTCTTGGGTGATTCTGACAATTTAGAGGACAACAAGAAAGCGATTCTTAGCCTTGAAGACGTGATGCAGCGAGCCAAAGACGATTTGCAAATTCAAGAAGAAGCACTCTTCCGTATTGTTGAATTGAGTGGCAAAATTGGAGACTGGGCCAAGTGCGAAACTTCATGTCGTAGCTATCTTGATGCTAAGTATACAAAAAAGGCAGCGCAGGTAAGTTACTTATTTGCGGTCTCTTTTGATAAACGCAACATGAATCAAGACGCTCTGTTTTATTATGGTAATGTCTACAACAGATACAGGGGGTTTATACTCATTTCAGCGCCATCAGTTCAGCGGGTTATGGAAATTATGTGGGAGAGTGACAAGAAGGCAGGTGAGCAAGTGGTCGTTGGTGATAAAACGCAGACGCTTAAGATGGATGAGCGCCAAACGTGTTATCAAAAAATCGGCACTCCTTACATCAATGGAACGAGGAAGATTCGTGAAACAAATAAGGACATAACAGATAAGGAAAAAGCCTTGTGGGATTCGCTAGCTGCTTTGGTAAAGAAGTACGAAAATTCTGGGTTGATTAAAACTATGGAACAGGTGCGTGCCGAAGAAGAAGAGGCAAAGCGACGTGGCAAAGGCAAATAAGTTAATGGCAACAAGTGTCAGACAATAACAACAAACAAATTTAGAAATTCAAATGAAGATCCAACTAATTTTAACTGTCTTATCCAGTTTATGTTTATTCGGTATCGCTGATGTGGCAGCCCAGGACGATCAGGC
>JAQXBQ010000063.1 GCA_029252325.1 Akkermansiaceae bacterium | reverse complement strand
CAAAGACGGCATCCGATCTCTGGTCAAAATTGATTTTTATGGCAATGTGCATAAGTATTTTCGTGGCACAGATAAAGAAGAGCGCTTCGCCAATGAAGTTCGCGTATTAAAGGCCCTTGAGGAGAGGGGCTGCAATTATGTCCCGCGCTATATCGAATCTGACGAAAGCGAGCTTCACCTAACTACCACCAATTGTGGCTCTCCTGCCCCAGACATCTCGCAGAAAAAGACCGATAAAATTTTCCATGATCTAGAGACTAAGTTTGGAGTTCGCCATGACGATCCGTTTTCGCGCAACATCACCTATGATCCGAACGAAGGTCGATTTTGCATTATTGATTTTGAGCTAGCGACCTTAATGGATCTGCCTGAGCAGAATGAAGACCCCTCCTGAACCACGATACTCGTGCCCAACGATCCGAATCCATTCCTGCCAGGCTCTCCGTCTAATAAGACGGGCTCGCACTCCATGGCTATCACTTGGTCCGCTGACTCCATCTCTGGGAGTAAAAAGCCAATCAATGATGACGCATGGCTGGCATTCGCCTCAGATATTGAGGGCGCCTCACGACTTGGGCAAGATGGCCGGCATTCACTAGAATCGCATGATCTCGTATTTGCTGTCTCTGACGGCATGGGAGGCGGCAACGCTGGCGATGTAGCTTCACAATTACTACTGGAATATCTCAGCGAAATGATTCCGCGCACCTTTAAAACCGCGGCATCGGGCCTCCATCCAGACTATCTCCACCACATGCAGCAAGCCATTCAGGCCGTGCATCTGGCGATCAATGCAGACGCTGCCCAAGATGAGCAAAAAAAAGGCATGGCCGCCACTCTCGCTCTGGCTTGGTTCACCCCAGAAAACCTCTATTTTTGCAACGTTGGTGACAGTCGATTATACGTCAATCGACTTCATAATGACGAATTGTCAACTACCCAACTGACCGCTGATCATACCTTTGTATGGAAAAAGCTTAACCGAGGTGAAATCAGTGAGCGGGAATTCCGAGCCCATCCGAGAAGGTCTGCGCTCTACGAAGTGGTCGGTGGCGGGCACAGCTCAGTCAAACCTTACATGGCAACTTTCCCCTATCAATCAGGCGATCGGTTCCTGCTCTGCAGTGACGGCCTCATCGACGGCCTTTGGGAGAAGCACATACACACCGCATTTTTAAAAAACCCAGACTCGACAAGTGAGCTCTCTGAGGCTCTGATGACTCGCGCTGTCAATAATGACGGCAAAGACGATACCACGCTAATTGCACTCGAAGTGCATGAGCTTGCTGATAAGGCTTAATTTTCACCATATCTCCAAGGATTGGCACACTATCTGCTTAATTATAAATCGCTATTGCTAAGCCACAGCACTAAAGAGGCACCACAGACAACAACATATCCATCATAGAAAAACATCATGGCTAAATACAGACTCGATTACATATGGCTTGACGGTTACACACCCGTTCAAAACCTCCGCACCAAGTGCATGCTCAAGGACTTTGATGAGTTCCCTACTCTGGACCAGCTTCCAGATTGGGGCTTCGACGGCTCTTCCACTCAGCAGGCTGAAGGCGGCGACTCCGATTGCGTGCTCAAACCAGTAGCGCTCTACCCAGACGGAACACGTGAAAATGGCATTCTTGTCATGTGCGAAGTCATGCTTCCTGACGGCACAGCACACTCAACGAATGGTCGCGCCACCATCCCTGACGACGAAGGCACATGGTTCGGCTTCGAACAGGAATATTTCCTCATGCAAGAGGGAGTTCCTCTTGGCTTCCCCAAAGGTGGATACCCAGGACCACAGGGTGAATACTACTGTGGAGTTGGATTTGCTAATGTGGGAGGAATCGCTCGTGAAATCACCGACACACACCTCGACCTCTGCCTCTACGCAGGAATCAACCACGAAGGAATCAACGCCGAAGTCGCCAAAGGCCAATGGGAATTCCAAGTATTTGCCAAAGGCTCCAAGAAAGCGGCTGACGATATTTGGGTAGCCCGCTTCCTCCTCCTCCGCCTCTGTGAAGAGTTTGAAGTAGATGTTGAGTGGCACTGTAAGCCAATTACTGGTGACTGGAACGGCTCAGGCATGCATGCCAACTTCTCAACTGATCATCTCCGAGAGGTCGGCGGCAAGGAATATTTCCTCAAGCTAATGGATGCATTCGAAGAATTCACCGAGGAGCACATTGCCGTATACGGTCCAGACAACGATCAACGCCTCACCGGCCTTCACGAGACACAGTCCATCGACAAGTTCTCTTGGGGTGTAGCTGACCGCGGTGCCTCCATTCGTGTTCCACACGGCTTCGTCAAAGACGACGCCTACAAAGGCTATCTAGAAGATCGTCGTCCCAACTCACAGGGCGACCCTTACAAGATTGCCGGTCGTATTCTACAGACTATCAACTCAGTCGAAATCTAAGTTTAGATACTGTCTAATTTCAACAAGAGCACCCTGCATTCAGGGTGCTCTTTTTTTGGGCCTAGTAACAAAAAAAGCGCCAAATGGCGCTCAAAATTACAGATCGTAAAATTACAGGTGTGAAACTTACCGAGTTTACCAATCCACGTTAATTCCTCTTGTATCAACGTGAACAAAGGCAGAATACCGACCAATACCGCCCTTGTAGAAACCTTGGTTACGTAGCTCCTTTGCCGCAGAAGCTACATGGTAGGTGGACACACCGTGAAACTTAATATCACATGCCATATTTTGCATGTGGTAGGACTTTGATCTGCCTCCCACTGCGCGGTTGTATCTCGGACTTCTATATGCAGATGCTATCTCCTTAAGTGGAGAGCCGATGCGAGTCACAATCTTGTCGATTAGCTTTAATGTGGGGCCAGCCTTCTTCCAATAGCTCATCGGAGGCAAGCTGTTTGACACCCCGCCCCTCGACTTAAAATGAGGAGACAAAACCATGCGCGGAGTGATATTACGTAGATTAAGCCCCTGTATGTATCGAGCGTATCTGGTGACATCAGATCCTTTTGCCTGGACCCACGCATGCGGAATACCAGGAACCGGCTTGTTGCCGATAAGGCCAAAAAAAGCAGCCCTGCTTCTGGGCGCACCGATGACAACACTTGCTGCTGTGATGCCAGCTACACTTAAAAATTTGCGTCGGCTTGCATACTTGGAGCTGAGACACGCGGGCACTCCACCACCAACGAGAAATTGGTCAGGTTCAACTGAGGGAGAGCTCAAAGCCATAGACATCGATAACTTGCATCAAAACATTGCATTTGGCGAGTGGATTTTTAGCCGATTCCGTCACCCAACAACATGAAAACCATCGAAGTATTACACCGCAATGGTTTAAGGCTTAGTAACCTTACAAAAAAATGTCATCTTATCGCTGGCTGAGTCCATCTTATTGGCAAAGCTCTATTCAGCCTCTTTCTCGGCGACGTGCTGGCGGAATAGAGCAAGTTCGCTTTTAACCACTGGCAGCAAGAAATATAAACCCACCATGTTAGGAATAACCATGGCAAATATCATGGCATCTGAAATTCGGATCACATTACCAAGTGAAGCTACAGAGCCGACGACGACAAATCCACAGAAGACGAGCTTGTAGATCAAGATGGCTGCTTTATGAGGGCCTCCACACAGATAAATCACAGCTTGCTCACCATAATAAGACCAAGAAATCATGGTGGAGAAAGCAAACAGCAACACGGCAATTGCCAAGAGTTTCGGGAACCAAACGAATTTTTCACCAAAGGCCCTCGATGTCTTTGCGATACCTTCTACCTTATTGACATCATCTACATTGACCCAAAGAGCCTGATCATTTCCCTCTTGCCACACTTTACTATACGTTTGACCAGATTCTTTGTCCTCTGAAACACCTAAAAGCCTCAACTCGTCACCTTTGTTAATTTGTTGGACCACTGCGGCACCCGCTAATGGCATACTATAGAGTTCTGTTGAATCTGATTTGACAACACCATCGACTTTCCAAACCCCGGTAACAATCAACACGAGCGCTGTCATGGTGCAGACCACCACCGTGTCGGTGAATGGCTCAAGCAATGCAACAATGCCCTCACTCGCAGGTTTGTCTGTCTTCACAGCAGAGTGCGCGATGGGAGCTGAGCCCACTCCTGCTTCATTAGAAAATGCTGCCCGTTTGATGCCTTGAATGAGGACTCCAATCAAGCCCCCGCCAACAGCCATGGGAGAAAACGCTCCTTCAATAATCTGGCGGAATGCATCACCGACCATGTCGAGATGTGTGCCGATAATAGCAAAAGCAGCCACCAAATACATGCCACACATGAACGGAACAAGAAACGAGGTCACCCGCGCAATGGCAACAATACCTCCAATGATGACCATGCCCACCAGCACCGCCATAATAATGCCAAATACCAACTTACTTTCCACGAACACTCCAAATGAGTTACTCACCTGGCTGGCGGCCTGATTGACTTGAAACATATTGCCCGCACCAATGGCTCCGCCTACACACATGATGGCGAAAAATATAGCCAGCACCTTACCCAATCCGCCGAAACCTTTCTCTTTGAGCCCCTGACTTAGGTAATACATCGCGCCGCCATGCACTCTACCTTTGTCATCAATGCGGCGATACTTCACACCCAAGGTGCACTCGCAAAACTTAGTCGTCATACCGCACAAGCCCATGAGGATCATCCAGAATGTAGCGCCAGGTCCACCTAAGGTAACAGCTACGGCAACCCCAGCAATGTTACCTAAACCCACGGTTGCAGATAAAGCCGCTGTCAATGCCTGGAAATGCGTGATCTGACCGGGCGCATCTGGCCGCGTGTATTTGCCACTGGCTGTCCGAAAAGCTAAACCAATTGATTTCAAGTTGAGGAACTTAAAGTAGATCGTAAGAAAAATAGCCGTGCCTCCCAGCACCACCAATACGATGGGCAATCCTTGGCCAGCCACATTGACAGAATAGAAAACAATGGCCTCCATGAAATTTGCAGCCCGTTCTAAAGCTGCATCTAAATTTTCCCCAGCAGCAGCGCCATTCCCCGCCCACAGCGAGCTTGTCAGAAACGGAGCCAACAATAGAAAACGAATCAGAACAGACGCCTTTGCACGATAAGAAATGTTCATAGTCTGGTCAAAATGCCAGTTCACCTCGTGGGCGCAAGAATAAATTGCATCACTCCAGCAAACTAGCAATCAGCCCCCTAAGCTCGCGAGCCGGAATAGCAAAAGTAGCGACCCTACTCGCACGCGCTATATTCATCCCCACACACACACCATCTAAATCAAGCAAAGGTCCACCCACAGAAACTTTTGTGAGCGGCGTATCATGATGAATAACTCTCGGAAATTCGGACCGACGTGCTGAGAGTTGGTCCTCACCTCCACTCATTTGGTCGTTACGGCTCATCCTTAACACTTTTTCTGAGAGACCTACAACGAAGTTCAATTGCTCTGTTCCTCGGATTAGCTTGATAGTCACATCATCACCCGGCTGCTTCTTTTCCAAAACATCCAGAAGGTCCTGCCTCTCAACAAGATCCACCCCATCTACAGAGACGATCACATCCCCTGCTTTGAGGCCAGCTTCCTCAGCACCTTTACCTTCCGTTACGTTAGCTATCTTCCATTTATCTTCTTCGTCTTTTTTGAATTCTACTCCCATCACTACACGAATTTTAGTCTCGGTGATTTTTCGTGTTTCAGCGCTCACAATACCGACACGTAGGCGTCTGTTACTTCGAGTCGTTGATCCATTTGAAATCACCCAATAGCCTTGTTCAAGATCATCACCTTCGGCTAGTTCAACTGGTATCAAGGCCTCGCTCGGATTGACCTTGAGCAAAGCCACGTCCCAATCGTCATCCACCGCCAATCGCTCAACCTCGCTGTAAAGCGTGCTGCCAATTCGCAAACTGAGAGCCAACGCGCCCTCAATGGCACTTGCCTTGGTAAGAACATAACCATCTTCCCGAATCACAACACCATAGATGGACTTTATTCTGGATTTCTCATCCGTATAAATCACCGCGCTACTGCCTTGCAGGACCTGTCGCTGCTGTTCGAAAGCCGCCCAAACACGTTTACCGTTGATACGCTGCTCAGCGGGCAATCCCCCTTGAGCCGAAACCATCTGACAAGACAACAACATTGCCAGGCCCAGCATGGTACAGCTGAGCATGGCAAAAGGTGAAGTGGACATAACGATAGGAAGTTTTTTATGAGTCATGGTATACAACAAGTTACTTTTTGCCCAACTTCACTTTGATTTCAAGTTCTCCCTCATCTCTCATCACAACGAGCTCTACCACCTCCCCACTCGCCTTCTCTTTGAGTAGGTTTTGAAATTCTTCTTTGCCTGATAACTTCAGCCCTTCAAACTTAAGTATACCATGACTC
>JAQXBQ010000046.1 GCA_029252325.1 Akkermansiaceae bacterium | reverse complement strand
AGTCTTTCAGGCATGCGGAGCGAGAAATACCAATCCAGTTGGAGGACGGCGTTAGATAGCTGCTGAATTCGTTGATTGATCAGAAGTTCGTCATCAGCACGTACTACGAGATCAAAGCCCACGAGAAATTTCCTTTGGACAACCACTGTGAAGCCGCCACGGACATGGAAGTGAGTCCCCGCAAGCATCCCGCTTGCCAGCATTGCTCGCCTATAGAAATCAACAAAGGAATAACCTACGGCTAGATCAATACTTAGTTGTGTTCGTTCCTGATCGATGGCCTCAGCACTAACGAACATTGGTTGCCCAGATTGCTCGTCATGCCCGACTGACCCGGATTCAAGGATTCCGGTTACATGCCATTTCCCGTCTTCATTTTCAATTTCGAACGCGTCCGTGCCGTACGGATGGCGGATACCGCTTTCCCTTAAAGCAGGTACGACCAATTCCTTGAGGATGGCGCGCACAGGACCTGCTTTCTTGGCTGATTTCTTGATAGGTTTAGGTATGTGGTATGGTGACCGATGAGCGATGAGGGAACTGGGTGCCTAGGAGCTGAGGCGGGCGACGTAGATCCTGTGCCAGGTTTCGTCTGAATGCTGGTGAGGTTTGGCTGGATGCTCGGTGAGGTCGAAGCCGGCTTTCTTTATGGCCATTTCGAGTTTTGGCGATGGTACTGCCATCCAGTAGGCTAGGCAGCCGCCGGGGTTGAGAGATTCCCGCAGCAATGACATAAAGCTTGGGGTGTAGAGCTTGCCGTTGTCTTCGGTGATGAGGGCGTCGGGGGTGTCGTCGATGTCGATGAGGATGGCATCATAGGTGTGTCCTTCTCCGAGGCAGTCGAAGAGGTCGGCGAGTATGACGTTGGTTCTCGGGTCATCGAGTAGGGGGCCATTGTGCTCTACGAGGTAGGTGCGGTTCCATTCGATGACTTGACTCATTAATTCAGCAACGTCGACGGTGGCTGGGGAGCCGATGAGCTCGAGAACTCGCTTGAGGGTGAAGCCCATGCCCAATCCGCCAATGAGGACCCGGGGGTGTTCGGGTCGGGTGGGCGCGCCTTCGAGTAGATCGACACACCCTAGATTCGCAAGCATCTGCTCGGACCACGTTAGGTCGGTGCTCATGAGTTCTAAGCCGTTGTATTCTAAGACGAATTCGCCGTCATGCTGGTAGAGGGCGAGGAGGCTTCCATCCGGTAGGCTGGCTTTGTCGAGTTCGATGCAGTTGTTCAAGGGGCAGAGTATTGCTAAATATTGGCGCTAGACAAGGGCATTGGTGGGTCGCTGGCAGAAAGTCGACCTTCGAGGGTTTGTTGAACCCGGAGGTTTAGTTGGCGCTGGTAATTTCGTAAAGTGGGACGCGCGGGTCATTACCTTGGTTGTACATGATCTTTCGGGTGTGCAGGTCTAGCTGGATATGAACATTGCGTGATGCATCTTTCAGGTAGACAGACCAGTCATCACGAGCACGTTCAACAAAGTTGAATTGTGTCTGGTTGTTTGCATCCGTTTCTACCCAATTTTTACCCTCTTTTTGTACAAAAGCACCCTTGTTGAAACTCACCTTTTTGGCCAGCCAACCACTCAATTTGGCAGAAGCCTTGGTAATGGGGTAGAGGTCTTTGGTTGTGGTGTTATTCGAGTCACTGTAGCCGACTTTTTTACGATGCAGGTCCAGCTGGATTTTTGCTTTCTGCGGCTCGTCGTAAAGATAAACTGACCATGCGTCACGTTGTGTTTCTTTGAAGATACGCTTTTTCCCACTCGGGCCGACTTTTTGCCAGGTGTCCTTATTTATTTGGCGGAATGTGCCAGTCTGGTCACCTGAGAGGAATTTTACATGATTAACATTGTGTCCGTTTGCGCTCGTATCCTGAGGGCGCTTCCAAGTGACGATCTGGGTTCCTAGGCCTGGAGGGTTTCCCTTATCCAATAAGCCAAGGCATTCTATCAGGCTGTCGTTATTGAACTTGTAGATAAATGAGAAAGGCTTCGTTGCCTCACCCTTGCGCTTTCCGATCGTAATATGGCCAGCAGAGGTGGCGTAAATGCGAACGGGGCCACGCTTGCGGAGTTTGACTGTGTGGGTGTGTCCGTAGATGGCTTCACCATTAGCGAAGATGGTGAAGGTTTCTTTGTCGCCTTTGATTTCTTTGACCCAGCGCTGATTATTCGCTTGGCGTGTCCATTTGCCCTGTAGTTTGGTGCGGTCTGCTTGGGTTTTATCGACTGCGGGCTTCGTCTTAGTTTTCGGCGAAGCTGCCACTGCCACGGACTTGGAGAGGTCTGCTTGGCTTTTTTTGACTGCGGGCTTCGTATTAGTTGTTGGCGAAGCTACCACTGCTGCGGGCTTGGAGATGTTTGTTTGGCTTTTTTTGACAGCGGGCTTTGTCTTAGTTGTCGGCAATGTTACCTCTGGCAGGGGCTTCTGGCAGGTGCAAGATGGTAATGCGCCTATGACGAGTGCTGCAATGATAGTGCTTATGACGGCGCTGCTCTTTCCGGCTTTGTAGCTCTTTGGTTGTGTGTGTGTGGTGGTCATCTCATTCTACTTTGGCTTGGTGGTCATGCTGTGTCAAGAAGGGGGGTGAGGAATGATGGGCGGGCCGCGATGCGGCAGTTTGGTGCGCGAGGGGACTTGGCCGGCAGATGGATATTCAGCTCATATCCAATTCTATTCAACTGTGAGCTTGAATTTGTGATAAGGCTCTTGGCACCCTCATTTTTGAGAATGCGAGCGTGTCGCCAGTTTGGGTTGGGAGGTCGAGTTGCTGGTGTAATCTCAAAGGGCGAGGAAGTTCTTTAAGGTGCTTGTGGATGCGCGGCGCTCGAATTCTGCCATGAAGGTCTCGAGGTTGGGTATGGTGGCTTGCTCTCTGGGCCATTCCTCACCTATGGGGAGGGCTGGCTCAAAGCTTGCGGCTTCGTTGAGGTAGCCTTGGTAGGCGTCGCTGAAGCCTTGGCGGACGGCAGTGAGGATGGCGACGGCCTCGGTGGTGGTGACTCGCTTCTTGGGGTAGGTCCAGGTGGTGGCACCCATGACGTCGTTGAGCACCCAGTCTGTCTTGGGGGAGTCTGGGTGTTCGTTGTGGCAGGTGGCGCAGGCCTGAACGGAGGCTAAGTCAGCGAACATGCCTGTGTGTCGCCCGGTGTCCTCGTCGAGGAAGAACTGGGGCTCTAGTTGATTGGCTTTCATGGTCTCGAAGACCGATTCCTGGGTGCCTGAGAAGCGATTGGATGAGCGAATGGGGTGGTCTGAGCCGAGGAAGAGGCCGAGCGGGATGGGACTGCGCTCGATGCTGGCGGCTGTTTCTCGCAGGAATAATGCGGGTAGGGGGCCTGCGTGGACGTCTTTATCTTTCCATTGTTCTGAAAACTTCAAACCAGCAGCTTTGCCATCACTTACGATGGAGTCGGTGTAGAGCGCGCGGGCGATGTCGTTCTCGGCGGCGATGACTTTCATGAGGTCCTCGATGGCGATGGTGGCAGTGCTCTCGGTATCAGCTGAGTCTGGCAGTGGGTTGGGTGCGCTGACGTAGGCCCAGACGATGAGTAGGACGAGGGCTAGGGTGATGATGAGTTTCCAGCTGATTTTCATGGTGTTGGTTGTCGAGTTTCTAGGTAGGGTTCGCGTTTGTCGCCGTAGGGGGTTTCTGCCTGACCATCGAGGTATGCCTGGATGCGCTCGAGGCGCAGTGCGTCGGTGAGCTTATTGGGAGGCTGGTGCAGGTGATTGCGGTGGTAGTCGTGGCATTGTAGGCAGGTGTCGTAGCGTTGTTGCTGGATGAGCTGGGCGTGGCTGGGTACGACGGGGTCGTCGATGATCTCGAGGGTGTCGTGGCAGTGGTAGCAGAAGTTGCCTCTGACTTCGACTCGCTTGCCGGAGTGCTCTGAGTGGCAGCTGCTGCACTGGTGGGGCCCGAGCTCAGCACGTGCCTCGGCGAAGCGTGGCTCCATGAAGCGGTGGGTAGAGTGGACTTCGTTGGCTGACTGATGGCAGGCGAGGCAGTCGTCATTGTCGATGGTGGCTGTGCCTAGATCGGCGCCGGTTTTTCTCTGTCCTAGCCAGTGTTTGATGTTGGCTTGGATTTGCTGACGGGTGGTGCCTGCTGCGGGCTGGTGGCACTCGGCACAGGCCATCGGGGAGTGGCAGGACTCGCTGCCGCCGGGGCTGAGCAGTTGCTCGTTCTGCGGCATGAGGAAGTAGATGAGGAACCAGAGGCTCATGACGACTGAGCCGATGATGATGCCGAGGCGCTTGCGGAGTAGGTGCTTGCGATTCATATCAAGGGCCTCCGTGGGTGAGTATGACCCATACGTGGTAGAGGGATAATACGGTGATTAAGAAGGCGAGCAGGATGTGGGGGAATAGCCACACCCGCAGGTAGGCCTGCTGACGTTGTTGCCCGCTGAGCAGTGAGCTGTCTGCGACTCCGATAATGGTATGCAGTAGGACGGCGACGGTGAGCAGGCTGAGCATGCCGGCACCATAGGAGGTGTTGTGGAAGAGTAGTAGCAGTGGCATACAGGCGCCTATTCGCCGGTGGGTGTTACGCAGGTTGTCGGCTTTTGTGAGGCCGCCGCTCCACCGGTAGATGGGCATCCACCATTGGTAGCCGAGGAAGCAGAGGAATGCGCCACCGCTCCACCATCGCCCGGCACCACTGGCCTGCCACTGGTGGAATGCCTCGCTGCCGAGGGGTATGGAGAGTCCAATGAGTGTGATGACGCAGGCCGCAATGCCAATGCTGAGGCTGAGGAAGTCAGGGGCTTTTGGTTCTTTGCGGCTGGTGTCTCTCTGGGTTTGGGTTGAGAGCTCGTCGACAAGGGTGTGCACACATTCAAGGCAGGTTCCGCATACTGAGGATGCCCCGGTGGTCTGGCGTAATGCCTCGACGGTATCACAGCCGGCCTCGAATTCACTCTTGAGCTGGCTGCGGGTAAGGCGCATGCAGATGCAGAGATAGTCTGACTTCTGGACACGGCCAAAGAGCTCGCCTCTATTCTCAAAGCTTGCACGCTGTGCGTGCGAGAGCGGTTTGCGATTACGGATGGCGGCAAGCAATTGGTTAGCCTCGTCGCTAGGCCCGGTAAGATATGCTCCGACGATTTTTGTATCGATGACCTGGAGGCGACGTTGGATGCTGCGGTTTTGATCGATGTAATCTATAGGCTTAGGCGTAGTGCTCCAGTTTTTCTGTTGGGTCTGGATGGCGACGGATTCGCTGCCGTATTGGACTACGACTGGATGTATGTCGTCGTTTCGGAATGAGGCAACGATGACTGTGTGGCCATCAATTGATTGGTTGCCTTTCAGCACTGAGCCACAATCGTGGTCTGCGTAAATGTCTCTGAGTAATGCAATGAGCTCGGCTGTTTCATCGCAATCTGAAGTCAGTTTGAGTAGGGCTTTGGGGTCAATTGCCACTGTTTGCAGATTACCTTTTGCTCGTATGGCGGTGCTGCGCGCTTTGTTTCTGGTAGTGCCCCGTTCTACAAAGAGCTGTCCGCGACCGAGCTCGCCCAGAAGTTCTGAGCTTTCTTCGGTTTCTCGTTTTATTTCGGCGCGCCCAGACACTGCGAAATAGGCGCGGTCGTCTGGGTTGTCTGGAGGAAATACAAATTCACCATCCGCATAAGTCGCCACTGTGCTGTGGTCTTCGATAAGACCTGCATTGATGAGCTGTTTGTGAAGCGGAAACATGCGAAATAAGTTGTCCTCTGGGGGGGTAAGCGGAACTATACTGATAGTGCGTCTTCCGGCGGGGAAGCACGGGATAATCAAAGGCCTCTAGATTTGCCTGTCTTGGCTGGGCAATGAGGACTGATTAAAGGAGGGGTAAGGTGTATTGCAGTGTGTCATTTGAGGGTGTCGTAGATTTAACTACAGTGTGTTAAGCGATCAACTAAAAATAATGCTGAGTGGGCGTGGTTTTGAGAACGTAGTTTGGAGTTTGAAGTATTCAGCTAACGGTGTTAAGGTTTTGGATATTGTGTGTTTGACAATTGTGTCGGCAGTTTGAAGTGTTAAATATAACTTATGAATAGATTTGCTAGGTTGTGCGTTGCTTGTTTTTTGCTGGCAGGGGGTATGGTGGTTGATGCGAATGAGCCAGCAGTGGTGCGTGGGCTGGATGTAAAACAAGCCGAAAAGAGAGAGGTCCGTTACTCGATGATTGGGCCACGGGATACGCTGATTTTCTACACCTTCAACAATCAGCAGGCGATTCTACAGCTTACGATCGGCAATAAGGATGAGAGTTTCCCGGTGAGTGGGAGGGTGTTGCTTTTTAGCAAAGAGACGAGTGAGGAAGGCTTGAGAAAATGGATCAATAATCAGCACTCAGACGGGCTTTATCCGGAGGTGCCTGAGCCGGTTCACACTGGACCGATTGCTGCAGGTGTATGTGAGGTCACGAGCTACAAGCAGATAGGGGTGACGAAGGGTAGTGGTCTTCGTAAGGTAGACTACAATGACTATGAGGTGATGTTCTCAATGAAGGCTCAGAATGTGGCTGGGCAGTTTGTGCTCGCGGCCTTCACTGATAGTAGCAAGGTGTTAGTGGAGATGAAGTAGATGCAGTGTGGGTGGCTTTGGTTCCTGGTGCTTTGTTCTTTGTTAGCCACGGCGTGATGGTTTAGGTCATGCCTTGATGAGCATGGTTTTGCCGGTGGTGTCTGTTGGTGCTTTGCCGGTATGTTCTGAGGGGAAGCTCTCGGCGGTGTTGGTCAATATCCTGTGTGCGGACCAGAGGGCGGCGAAGGCGTCGTAGAGGTCATTGAGTGCCCAGCGGGTTTTGCCGTGCTTGGTCTTCGGGCCGAGATTTTGATAGAGGGTAGTGAGCTCAGGCAGCTTGGGAAACATCTGCTCAATGAGTGCAAGGCGTGCTTTTGCTCCATCAGGAGAGGATTTCTTGGTGATGATGGGGGAGGCTTGGCCTGGGATAGCATTCATGTGGGCGAAGCTGATCTCTGGGTGGACTTCATGAAAGGAGGTGAGCTCTGGATGGCGGCTGAGGAGTTGATCAAGCTCATGGATCTTTGGTAGGATGTTGAATGCTTGGCAGGAGATGCCCTTACCGGTG
>JAQXBQ010000024.1 GCA_029252325.1 Akkermansiaceae bacterium | reverse complement strand
GACTTGGGCATAGTGCCTCCACCTGTCCGTGATTTTGTGTCAGTGATGCTTAATTGATGTGCTAATTCAGAAGGCACAGTGCTTACTATTTGTTCAGCCCTTAGACGCAGCAAATTTGTGTCCTTGCTGATGAAGTCGAGCGCAGGCACTTTGCTGGTATCGTGACTTGATTTGGTGTCGAGGTAGGTATCGATACACTCTTGTAATACAGTGAGGATGAGCTTGTCACATCTCACCGCCCGATAAAAAGGTTCTTTTTTGATGCCTGCAATGAGTGCTGATTTGCCAGCGATGATGCCAGATTGAGGCCCGCCTAGTAGCTTGTCACCGGAGAAGCAAACCAAGTCAACTCCATGGGCTAAGGAGTCCTGGGGCTTTGGTTCGTGGTCTATCGGCGCTAAGGTGTCGGTGTTGAGGAGAGCACCAGATCCGATGTCCTCGACGAGTGGTAGCTTGTGTTGATGTGCCAGCTCTGCAAGCTCCTGAATGCTGGGGTCGTCAGTGAATCCGCCGATGTAAAAATTAGATCGGTGGACTTTCAGGATCATGGCCGTTTTTGGAGTGATTGCATTGGCGTAGTCATCAAGGTGAGTTTTGTTGGTGGCTCCTACCTCGACTAATTTTGCGCCCGAGGTTTCGAGTATCTCAGGAATCCGAAAGCCGCCACCGATCTCGACTAATTCACCGCGAGAGACGATCACCTCGTTTTTCTCGTTCTTGCACAAATGACGTAGAGTGATGACGAGGGCTGCTGCGCAATTGTTGACCGCTGTTGCGGCTTCAGTTTCTAAAATGGATGCAAGGGCAGTTTCGAGATAGCCCGCACGCTTGCCCCTGTTGCCTTCGGCAAGATTAAATTCAAGGTTGCAATAGCCAGTGGCTATTTTTGTAAGTGCCTGAGCTGTTTCTGCTCCAAGGGGAGACCTGCCCAGATTGGTGTGAATGATCACGCCTGTTGCATTTATCACCGGTTGGAGCCTGCTTGAGCTAAATATACAGAGTAGCTCGCTTATTTCCTTTTCGATTTCATCGCGATTCGGTGTTTGGCCTGCTAAAATGCTGATCCTAAATCGGCTGATCTCACGCTGAACAAAAGCTGTGATCATTGCGCGAGGCAGTGAGCTTTCCCCAGATAGGGACTTGGCTAGACTTTCGACAGATGGGAGTTCGCGCAGGGCTTGCTGATTCGATGCCATGGCATTGAAATTAACGTCTCTTACGGATTTGACAAGGTTGCTTATGAGCCGCAGTCTCTGGCCCGTGAGCAATAATATTAATGAGACTCCGCTGGCATCTTTACATGTTAAATTAGGAGCCAAAATGGTTCCTTTTGCAGGCTGGAATATGCCAGTTCAATATTCTAGTATTATCGATGAACATACTGCGGTGCGTGAAGATGTTGGGATTTTTGATATTTCGCACATGGGACAGTTTTTTGTTGAGGGTGAGGGTGCCGAGACTTGGCTTAATTCGCTGCTTACCAACAATGTTGATAAGCTAGCGGTAGGTGAGGGTCAGTATACGATTATGCTCAACGATCAAGGTGGTGTGATTGATGATTTGATTATTTATCGCGAAACTGAAGGTCGTATATTTCTTGTGGTCAATGCCTCAATGATCGAGGAGGACTTTGCTTGGATGAAGAAGCACCTCCCAGAAGGCCTAATCTTGCGCAATGAGAGCGATTGCTGGGCAGCAATGGCTGTGCAAGGACCCAATGCCGCTAGAATATTTAAAGAGTTTTTCCCCAACCAAGGATTGCCACCACGAAATGGTATGGCCACATGGATTCACGAAGGGGAACAACTCATGGTCTGCAGCACAGGCTACACAGGTGAGGACGGGTATGAATTTTTCAGTTCCTCAACGGACGGTAGTATGTGGTTTCAGCGTTTTGTTGATGCTGGCGTCAAGCCTTGTGGCCTAGGTGCACGCGATAGCCTTCGGCTTGAGGTTTGTTATCCGCTCAATGGTTCAGATCTGTCGCCCACACATACGCCTCTAGAGGCAGGCTTGGGTTTTTTCTGCGACCTCAATAAAGATGGTGGGTTTGTGGGGTGCGAATCACTCACTAAGCAGAAGTCGGATGGTCTTAAGAGGCGTCTGGTCGCGCTCAAATATACTGGTAGGGGAGCTCCGCCGCGAGCTCACTACAGTGTGCATGACAAAGATGGCGAGCAGATCTCAGAGTTGTCAAGCGGAGTGCTGTCGCCGAGTCTCAGGGAGGGTATTGCACTGGCCTATCTGCCCGCAGAGCACGCAAAAATAGGCACCTTGGTTGACATCGATGTGCGCGGGCGTCGTTTTGAAGCAAAAGTCGTCAAAAAACCCTTTTACAAGAGGCCATGATGGTGCGAAATAAGCCATATCAAAGCGGCTATTTGCCCTTATACATCATTTCACACCAAATTACTTATATCAAACAATCCTATGAACGTTCCCGATAATCTTCGCTACACATCTGACCACGAGTGGGTTTTACTCAATGGAGACATTGCCACGGTAGGAATCACTGATCACGCCCAAGAAGAGCTCACTGATGTTGTTTTCGTTGAGCTGCCAGAAAATGGGCGTTCATGTGATGCTGGCGATCCGGTGGCTGTTGTAGAATCCGTAAAGGCTGCGAGTGACATATA
>JAQXBQ010000019.1 GCA_029252325.1 Akkermansiaceae bacterium | reverse complement strand
CATTCTTTTGCCGTCAGGAGGTCTTTGTGAACACCGCGACCTTCATAATAACATACCCCCATACGATATTGGGCAAGCGCATGATCTTGTTTTGCCGCCTTAAGCCACCACTGCGCCGCTTCCTCGTCACTCTGGTCAACTCCATCGCCATCGGCATAAGCAAATCCGAGATTTGATTGGGCCTCGGCATAGCCTCGCTCCGCGGCCTTGCGATACCACTGCAACGCTTCTTCACGATCCTGCTCAAACCCCAAGCCAATGTCGTAACGTAAACCTAGGCTATACTGTGCTTCGGCATGACCATGCTCCGCCGCCTTGCGAAATAAGCTCACCGCTTGCTCGTCATCCTGATCCACACCCTTGCCCTCGGCGTAACATTTGCCGAGATGAAACTCGGCACGAGGATGCTTTTTTTCCACAGCCTTACGATACCAACTCACCGCCTGCTGGTCATCCTGTTCGACGCCCTTGCCCTCGGCGTAGCATCTGCCGAGATAGTACCAAGCTCTATAATAGTCTTGGTCAGCAGCCTTACGATACCACTTTACCGCCTTGATATGATCAATTCCCGCTAACTCTGCATGAGCGAAATGCCACCCGAGCTCGCACTGGGCTCTGGCGTATCCTTTTTCAGCAGCCTTGATATACCATTTTCGCGCCTCCACATCATTCTCCGCCACTCCGGCACCGGTGGCATACAAGTGTCCGATCTCAAACATAGCCTCGCGTTGTCCTTGGGCTGCTGCCTTGCGTTGCCATTTCATCGCCTGCTGATAATCCTGCTCCACGCCCTGACCCCAGGCATAACGCTTCCCGAGCGCATACTGGGCAGATGCTTGGCCCTGTTCTGCCGCCTTACGATACCATATTATCATCTGCTCATAATCCCTCTCCACACCAAGACCTTTGTAGTAACGCCTGCCCAGTGCATACTGAGCAGATGCTTGCCCTTGCTCAGCGGCCTTACGATACCATGCTACAGCTTCTGCATCATCCTTCTCAACGCCCTTGCCTTCGGAATAACAAAGACCGAGCGCATACTGGGCAGAGACATACCCCTGATCGGCAGCCTTGCGACACCACGCTACAGCCTCCGCATCATCCTTCTCAACTCCCGTGCCATGGCTGTAACAATGGTAAAGGTTATACTGGGCAGAGGCATTCCCTTGCTCCGCCGATTTGCGATACCAAACCACTGCCTGCTTTGGGTCACGCGCCACCCCTTTGCCATTGCCGTAACGCCAACCAAGATCAAGCTGTGCCTGATGGCCACCTTGCTCCGCAGCTTTGCGGGACCACTGGATCGCCTTCTTTTCATCCCGTGCCACCCCTTTACCGCCGGAATAACATCTCGCGAGATCCAACTGGGCTTTGGCATCCCCTTGCTCCGCTGCTTTACGATACCCCTCAACCGCTTTTTTCTCTTTCTCTCCGCCGTTGCAGGTGAGGCAGGCAAGATGAAACAGGCTGAGGCAGAGGATGGCATAGCGTAGCATGATGCCTGATTTGTTAGCAGGTCCACTCTCATCTACAAATCAATTATACGATTCGAAGGGAAGGGGATATCTGAAAACCTTCAGTAGTTAAGACGAATGTTCCCATGGTATGATGCAGGGTGATCAAGCTAGGGAAGAAATTGCCGTGATGTTAGAGTATTTAGACAGGGTTGACATGATTAAAGAGGCTCGATGGATTCTATTACGAGCTGCATGGTAAAAATCACTTCGAAACGACCTCCATATGGTTTCATTTTTCATGAAAATCCTGTAAACCCTGTCGGAAAAAATCCCTGGCTTGGTCGCCCTGATGGTGTGATGCCGATGATAGTCATGGATCTTGCGGTTGCTGCCGGGTGATGAGAAGCGGGCGAGGACGCCTACGCTCCCATTGGCTGTGTGCTGGCCACGTGATCGCCGAATATTTACTTCGCCTCAGCCTTGAGCTGCTGGAAGCGCTGGCGCATTTCTTTTAGGACGGAAGCGTGCGCGGCGACTTGAACGAGGTCGTTTTCTTCGCGTGGGTCGGCCTTGAGGTCGAAGAGTTGCTCGATCTGGTGCTGGGGCCAGTAGATGTATTTCCACTCCTTACGGACCAGGGCTTCGGACTCGGGGATGAAGGTTTTGTCCCTGATGCAGGGGTGCTCGTAGAAGAACTCTGTGCGCCACTGGGGTTTTTCGTTAGTGAGATAGAGTGGTGCGATGTCCTCGCCTTGCATACCCTTCGGTGACGCTAGCCCGACGGCGGAGAGGATGGTGGGAGCGAGGTCGACACTGAGGGTGAAGTCATCGTTGGTGCTGCCGTGTTTCTTTTTTTCCATGCGTGGGTCGCGGATGATGAGTGGCACGCGGATACTCTCCTGGTGCGGGTACCACTTGTCGGCCAGGCCGTGCTCGGCGTGGTAGTAGCCATTGTCGGTAGTGAAGATGACGAGCGTATTTTCCAAGACTCCTTGTTTTTTGAGCTCATCGAGGACCTTGCCGCAGGTGCTGTCCACCTCGGTGGCAAGACGGTAGTAGTTCTTCATCATGCGCTGGTATTTCTCGGGCGTGTCAAAGCGCCAGTGCCAGCGATTGCGGCCTTCGTTTTTCTCATCAAAAAAGGACGGCAATCGTTGCCATGACTCTTCGGTGGCATTGGGTGGCACGGGGATAGTGACGTCCAGGTAGAGCTTCATGCTTTGTGGCTGAGGCAGGAATTGATCGGGGTGGCGGTCCTCGGCGTGGGTCGCAAAAAAGGCGAGGGTGAGGCAAAAGGGTTTGTCTGCAGGGCGAGTTTGGAGAAACTCAAGAGCATCGTTTTCATTGCGCTGAGTAACGTGGATTTTTTTGCCGTCTTTGTCCTCAAACCAGTGCTTGCCAGCGTAGCTTCGGCCGAAGTCGTAGTGCTTCTTGGGGAACTTGCCGTTATGCCATTTACCGATATGGCCGACGTGGTAGCCGTTCTGGCGGAGTAGCCCGGGGTAGGTCTGCGCCCAGGGGGTGGTGAACATACTGAAACCAGTGCAGCCATTGCGTGACATCCATTGACCGGTGTAGAGACAAGCACGACTTACCCCACAGATAGAGGTGGTGACACAGTTCTGGGTAAAACGCATCCCCTCGCCTGCCAGCGAGTCCAGACGCGGGGTTTTGACAATGGGATTACCAGCAACTCCGAGGGTGTCATGGCGCCAGTCATCGGCATAAAGCACCAGCACGTTGAGGGGTTTTTTAGCTACACAAATAGTAGCACCCATGAGCGATAAACTCAGTAGTATCAGGCTAATGCGTTTTCTATGAATCACTCTGACTTGAGAGGTGGAATGCTGGATGCAAATTGATAGGACCCCGAGGCCAACTCATAGATAGCTCGGTCGTTTTCCATGCGCAAGAACTCTATTCCCTCGGCTTCGGCAGCGGGCTTGCCGGACTCGGTGACGGCGGCCGCGGCTTTGGCAGGTAAATAAACAGTGGCGGAGGTGTTGGCTGGCACGGTGATGTTCCAGTGGAAGGTTTTGTTTTCTACTTTCCAGTCGCTGCCTATGCGTCCGTTGATAGAATCGTAATGGCCCTTGGCCCAGCTAATCCCCTCGCCGAGCTCGGGCTTCATGGTGATCGCCTTGAAGCCGGCGCCATCGGTCTCAATGCCAAGCATGGATCGGAACATCCACTCGCCACAGGCACCGAGTGAGTAGTGGTTGAAGGAGTTCATCTTCACATCGCCAAAGCCCTTGTCCTTACTGTAGCTGTTCCAGCGTTCCCAGATAGTGGTGGCACCTTGCTCGATGGAATAACCCCAGGAGGGAAACGTGGTATTCTGGATGATGCGGTAGGCGAGATCACTACGCCCCATCTCGGTGAGCGTGGGGAGAAGAATCGGAATACCGAGGAAGCCGGAGGAGAGGTGGTAGTTATCCTTTTTGATGCGTGCGACCAGATGCGCCTCAGCTTGTTTGCGCTGTTCTTGGGTAAGCAGGTCAAAAGAGAGCGCCATGCAGTAGGCAGTCTGCAGCTCACTCTCAATCTTGCCGTCGGGTTTGACGAATGTGTTTTGGAAGTGAGCTCTAACATCTTGGAATTGCTTGTTGTATTTAGTGGCGTCATCAACCTTGCCGAGGGCCATCGCCATTTCAGCCATTAAGCTGGTGGTGTAGGCATGATACGCAGCCGAAATAAGAGCTGTCGGCGGCCGACCACCAGGAGCAAGCCAGTCGCCCCAGGTGTGTGCTTTTCTGCCTCCAAGACCGTCTTTTGCGCAGGCATTCATGTAGCGGACCATGGAGTCGTAATGAGTTTCGATCATGCGGGTGTCGCCGTAGACTTTCCAAATTGTCCACGGGCAGATGATACCGGCACAGGCCCATGCAGCGGCACCGTGGCCGTGAAAGACAGGGGCTTGGTTGCCAAACAGGCCTTGCCCATTCTGGGTATCCATCAGGTCCACCATCCACTTGGTAAAGAACTCGGAGACATCCTGATTGTAACAGCCTGTGCGGATAAAGACTTGGGTGTCGCCAGTCCAGCCGAGACGCTCATCGCGCTGCGGGCAGTCGGTGGGAACTTCAAGGTAGTTAGAGCGCTGACCCCAGACGATGTTCTGATAGATCTTATTGACCATCGGGTTTGAGCATTCAAACGAGCTGGCCTCAGGTGAATCCGAATAGAGCACAATACCGGTAACCGCGTCGGCAGTCGGCTTTTCCCTGAGGCCAGTGACTTGCACGTAACGATAACCGTGGAAGGTAAAGCGCGGCTCCCAGACTTCTTCGCCACCCCCTTTGAGGATGTAGGTATCAACGGCACGCGCCGAGCGCAGGTTAATGGTATAGGCACTACCATCATCCTTGAGCATCTCGGCAAAGATCATGTCCACCTTGTCTCCGGCCTGACCATTGACCTTCAAACGCGCCCAACCTGAAAAGTTTTGTCCAAGGTCAAAGACATAAGTTCCGGGCTTAGGTTCGGTGACTTTGATTGCTGGCAGCTCTTTGACAGCACGCACAGGCACGCCGGGGTAGGCTTGAAGGACGGGCTTGATTGAGGACCCTGTGACGATGGGAGACCAGCTGCTTTGATCAAATCCAGATGTATTCCAGCCGGGCATTTCACGGCGGGCATCATAAACTTCACCAGCTTGCATATCGGACTCAATGATCGGGCCGTAGGAGGCCTTCCAGCTAGGATCCGTAGCAAGTATTTCACTTTGGCCATTTTGGTAATCGATATGAAGCTGAGCCTTGAGGCGCAGTTTGTTCCCGTATTTGTTCTGGCCAATACAGCTGATGTTGCCCCTGAACCATCCGTCTCCGAGGATCGCCCCGATGGCGTTAGGTCCTTCTTTGAGCAACTCGGTGACGTCATAGGCTGTATAGTAGATGCGCTGCTTGTAGTCGGTCCAGCCGGGCATAAAGACGTCAGCGCTGACTCGCTGACCATTGAGGCTGAGCTCGTAGACTCCTTGTGCGGTGGCGTAGACAACAGCTCGCTCTACACCTGGGGAGACCTTGAATTCTTTCCTCAGATAAGGTGCCGGCAGATACTGCTTGAGCCTGCCGATGGTAAGGTCACAGATAGCATTCTCTGCGGTGACAGCACCTGATTTCCAATCCTCAACCAGCCATTGTGCCTCGAGGACTTTCTTCTCCTCGTAGGCGGGGTCCTTACCTGCGAACTCGTTGGTGACTTTCAAGCTGAGATTGCCCGCATCGACGTGGGCTTGCAGTTTATCTTTGATGTCAATTTGCTTCTTGGCGTTGCCTTTGATGCCGTAGAGCGCTTTGGTGATGGTGATTTTGTGCCCCTTGCCAGCGAGTTCAGCGTCACGGTGCGGGGTTATTTTTCCGGGGTTGTCGTGGCCAATCCACTGCGCCTGCCAATCCGAGTCATTGAGTAAGCCCATCGACCAGGTCGATGTCTGGCTCCACGCGGATGGCTGATCATTCTGGTCCCATGCGCGCACCACCCAATAGACCTGCTGTCCAGATGCCAGGGGCTTACCCATATACACAATTTGATTGGTATCAGCCGAACTAATCTTGCCACTGTCCCAAAGATCAGCTTTGTCTTCCGCGAGCGAAATTTCATTACTTGCGCACAAAATCTGGTAGGCACTTTGCTTCCAAGATCGCTTATCAGTCTGCGGTTTCCAGCTCAGCCGTGGTTGGGTGACATCAATGCCGAGTGGGTTCTTATGATACTCGCAACGCAAATTACTGAGCTCAGCATTATTAGCCATCAAGCTGTTGCAGGTAATGCCAGTGGTGCAGCTAATCAAGCAGAGTAGCAGAAGTGATCTTGAGATTGTTTGAAAATACTTAGGTAACATAGTAATGTAAGGAAGATGAGCTGCGGACTATGCCACAATGCTGAGGATATAAAAATACACGAAATGACTCTATTTTTACACAAAATGATCACTGTAAAAACATCCTGCGCCCCACTCCCTCAAAGCATCGCTTTAAGGCTTTTTACGCCAATCTTCGGATTCCGCATACCCAGGGTTTGACGTAGTCATAGCCGCCCCTGATTGCTTGCGCCAGTCTTGCAGCATTTGTTTCATCGTTGCTGCTCGTTGAGGTTGTTGACTGACGAGGTTCTTTTGCTCCCCCATGTCCTCACGCAGGTTATAGAGTTCGACCTTACCAGTCTCAAAAATCTCGATGAGCTTGTAGTCGCCCATGCGTATTGCACCGGCAGGCCCCATGGTGTTGATGTGGTGGTAGTGCGGGTAGTGGAAGTAGAGGGCATCTCGGCCCAGGGTGGCTTTTTTACCATTGAACAGGGGCTTCAGGCTAATGCCATCGATGTGCTGCTCCGGGCGCAGAGGCAAGCCTGCCATGTCCAGCAAGGTTGGGTAGATATCAGTACTCACCGCGGGCTCGTGAACCTTAAAACCGGGTTTGATGCCAGCAGGGTAGCTGATAATAAGTGGTGAACGAATCCCCCCCTCATAGACCCATGCCTTACCAGCGCGCAGTGGCAGGCTTGAGGTCGGCGCGTTTGGCCCCGTGCCCGTCGATAGCCCGCCATTGTCAGAGAGGAATACGATGATGGTGTCCTCAAACATCCCGCGTTTTTTCAAAGTGGCAATGATGCGGCCGATGTTCTGATCCATGCTCTCTACCATGCAAGCGTATGCCGCACTACTCTGCACCCCGCGTGAGACACTCTGGTGCTCTCTGATGCCATTCATATTCTTGCCCAACAAGCCCATGGCCTTGGCTTTTTGGGTGTATTTTTTCAGCTTAGATTTGTCTGGGATGATCGGGGTGTGCACGGTGTAATACCAGAAGTTGAGAAAGAACGGCCGTTGCCCCTTTTCTCCTTGATCCTCGATATACTGGATTGCCTTATCGGTCAGCGCATCCGTGAGGTAATCACCCTCTATTCCATCCTCCATGTCTGGCACGTTCGTACTCGGGTGCTGCTTGCTCTTGTAGGGAAAATAATAATCGCCGGGCTGGCCCATCTTGTGACCTGCGATGTTGAGATCAAAACCATTGGCCTCGGGATAATGCTCACGCCCTTTCATGTGATGGGCCTGCAAGTGCCATTTTCCGATGTGGGCTGTATGATAACCCCCGCTCTTTAGCGCCTCAGCCAATGTGATGTCCTCGGCAGGCATATTGCCGACTACCTCCGGCGGGGTGAGTTTGTGTCTCTCTCCCATGGCACCTCTTGACCCACTGTGGTTGGTGAGACCAATGCGGCTAGGGTATTTGCCGGTGAGGATGCTAGCCCGCGTGGGAGAACACACTGGGTTGGCTGCGTAGGCATCGGTAAAAAAGACTCCTTCGCGGGCCAACTTATCCAGATGAGGTGTTTCATAAAACTTGCTACCAGTCAGCCCCAGATCCGCCCAGCTAAGGTCATCGATGAGGAAGAGGATAATGTTGGGCCTCTGCTCTGCTTTTGATGGCTGACCCAAAAGACTAGTCATCATGAGCCCTATCACAAAGCATGGCTTAGCATAATACCTGACGAACTTTTTGGTAATATTTCTACGAGTTTTGTAGGTGGAGTTAGGTGTCTGTGAGGTCATGATGAACGTGAGTAAATTGATCCAGTCAGCGTGTTCGCCATTGGCAATCTATGGGTTAATTACGAGCATGGCAGGTTGAATATTTCAGCAGTAAAGGCAAACACGAAAGCTTTGCCTTTTACCTTGCCAATGAGAGGGAGCGCGAGGATATTGCGATTAATGTTGCAACGCACTTTTTCCACTCAACCTTTACGCTTCATCTTGAGTTTACAGCTCATCCTCTTCGTGTGCTGCCTGATGCCCAAAAATACTCAGGCTCAGAACTACGTTCCCAGCCAAGAGAGGCCCCCTGTGGTGACCCGCGAGTTTCGTGGCGCCTGGGTTGCTAGTGTCTACAATATCGACTGGCCAAGTAGCAGTGGACTCTCCCGTAGCAGCCAACAAAGTGAGCTACGTGCGATGCTCGATCAGATGGCAAAGATCAAACTCAACGCCATTATTTTCCAAGTGCGTCCGAATGGTGATGCACTTTACAAATCAGGCATTGAACCATGGAGTCCATGGCTCACAGGCACGATGGGAAAGTCACCAGGCTACGACCCCCTCGCCTTCTGTATTGCTGAAGCTCACGCCAGGGGCATTGAGGTGCACGCATGGTTCAACCCGTTCCGCGCCTCGCCCAACTTAACCATGCAAACTTCCCGCGATCATGTCTGCCGAACACACCCATCGCAGATCTGCAATTTCAAAACCTACCGTTGGATGAATCCCGCGAGCAGCTTTACCCGGCAGCGTGCGCTTTCAGTTATCCTTGATGTGACTCGTCGCTACGATATCGACGGCATTCACATCGATGACTACTTCTACCCATACCCAGATCTGGCAAAAAATGGCAAACACAAGCAGCACTTCCCCGATGGCAAAAGCCCCTCACAGCGGCGTGGATATGTAGATAGCTTCGTCCAAGACATGTATTATTCGGTCAAAAAAGCCAAACCTTGGGTTCGTGTCGGCATCAGCCCATTTGGCATATGGAGACCCGGAGTCCCATCCGGCACGACCGCTGGAGTAGATGCTTACGAGCACCTTGCCGCAGACTCACGCAAGTGGCTTCAAAAAGGGTGGTGTGATTACCTTTCACCGCAGCTCTACTGGCGTATAGAAGGGCCACAAAGCTACACCCGCCTACTAAGCTGGTGGCGACAACAAGGAAGCCGCCCAGTATGGCCCGGCATCGCTACAGCACGCATCAAAAGCACCGAAGACCCCGGGCGCCCCGCTAGTGAGATCATCAACCAAGTCAATCTCTCCCGCACCACGGGCAACAACTACGCCGGCCACGTCCACTGGAGCATGAAGTCACTGCGTCAAAATAGAGGCGGCATTGTTAGCCTACTTGAAAAAAAATCTTATACCAGTGACGCCCTGGTTCCACCGATGCCATGGATGAGCAAATCTCAGCCACTCAGCCCAAGCCTCAAGGCTTCTAGATCACGAAAGGGAGCCAAGGCACAGTGGTCATCAGTTCGAGGTGCCTACAAGTATGCCGTGCAGGCACGCTATGGGAAAAACTGGTTTACTGTAAAGGTCCTGCCGGCTTCATCAAAAAGCATGACCCTAGCCGGCAAGCCAGAGGCTATCGCGGTGAGTGCAGTCGACCGCTATGGCACCACGAGTGCTCCCACTGTGGTATCCCTTCAGTAAGCCACGCTGTGTGCCATCACGGCTAGATTCGCGATCTAACATTGGTAAAAAAGAAACAAATTATCTTGCCCACAACGAGACTTGGGTTTTTACAACTTGCACCCAAAAGTCGTTCACGCCACTCACGATCACGATATGAAAAATATCCGCACCTTCATTCTCTCTTGTTCAGCCGTTCTATCCTGCTGGTTAGCAGCCTCCTACGCATACCAGCCTGAGCTCGTCACTGCTGAGAGCTCCAGCACAGCCCTGAGCCAGATAGATACTGCATCTGAAGGAGTGGAGAGACCAAAAGAAAAGACAGCACCTCAGGTCGAGCCTCGGCTCACTACGATGGCTACCATCCAAGAGTAGTGGGCGTCTACTTGCTCTCAACTGGCGCCATACCCAAGGCTCCTGAGGATAAATCATTTTAGCAGATACAGGGTTGATCCACCCTAATGGTCAAATAAACTGACTATCAACATCGGTTAGTTTTTTTGTTCAAAATAAATTGAACTTTCAAATCATCGTTGTTACCTTTCTCCCTGATGCACGCCAACGAGGAGTCTCATACCGATCACCAATCCGTCGAACAACGGCTCATCTCGTTTTTTAAAGATGGGGCAAAAATCGTCGGGCTTCCAGCCTCGGTAGGTGAGATTTTCGGCCTCCTGTTTGCATCACCCAAGCCGCTGACCATGGCCGACTTGGTATCACGCCTCAACATCAGCAAGGGCTCGGCTAGCCAAGGCCTCAAAATGCTGCGCACCCTAGGTGCCGTCCGCGATGTAGAATACGGCAATGACCGTAAGGGTTATTTCGAGGCCGACATTGAGCTGAAAAAACTTGTCGGAGGATTCATTCGTGAGCAGGTTCGTCCACACATCAGCAGTGGCACCCGCAAGCTAGGTGAACTCGAGCAAGAGCTCGACACCATCACCGATTCTGAGCTGCGAGCCTTTTACGAAAATCGAATCAAAATCATCAAAAGATGGTCAGGCAAAGCCAAGCTTGTCCTGCCGCTTTTGCAAAAATTCTTTGGAGAATAAAACTACACACACTATGTCTGACACACAATCCGTCATACCTGCTGAGGCTGAAGATCATGCTTGGTATTGCATACGCACCAAGCCCAAGCGAGAGCATGTCGCAGCTAAGGCAATGAGTCAGCTCGAAGGGGTGCAATCATTTTGTCCTCGCCTGCGCTATCGCAAGGCAACCAGACGCGGCAAAGTATGGTGGGTCGAGGCTATGTTTCCCGGGTATGTTTTTGCTTTTTTCTCCCGACCTCAAAACGAACGCAACATCGTTCACACTCATGGGGTCATGACGATCCTCAAGTTCGGTGATTATGTTCCGGAAATTCCCGGCACATTCATCGCAGATCTTAATCAGCAAATGCAAGAGCTTAGCGAGGGTGACGAGGATGTCATGACGCTGGAGCCAGCTGTCAACGAAGGTGATGAAGTAGAAATCGCACATGGGGCTTTTCAGGGCTTCCAAGGCACGGTCATCGAGGTGATCCCTGCGCAAGAGCGGGTCAAGCTACTCACTGAGTTTCTCGGCAATCGTCAGGTGGTCGAGACGGACTTGTTGTCCTTACTCTTGCCGAACAAGCCCGTGCCTGAATAGCCGCTGTCCCGTGTCGACAGCAGCTACGAGCTTGTCATAGCTATAGGCTGATTCAAAGCCCTGAGTCCGCTCCAACTCGGTGTAAGAATATGTTGGAGTGCGCGTATCTGTATGAGTAGACAGGATATGTTGTAGATCATTCTACCTACTCGATCCATCACGCTCTAGTCTGCGCTTATAGATCACACTTAATCTGGGTCTAAGAAATCGCAAGGCACTGCACCGCAGTTTTGTGGTTTCCAATGGCCCTCGACATCGCCTTGACAGGGTGTAGCCGTTTTACCATCTTGATCCCCCTCACATCATCTCAGATTCATAACACTATGCAAATTTCTCGCTCTTTTACATTCTTGGTAGCCCTCTGCTTTCTGTCACTCCCAGCGATAGCAAATGACCAACGTCCAGCCAAACCAAACGTGGTTCTCATGTTTGTTGATGATCTTGGCTGGCAGGACGTCAAATGCTACGACATCGATGAGCCCAGCCCGATGGAAACTCCGAACCTTGACGCTCTGGCGAAACGCGGCGTTCAGTTCTGGAACGGCTACTCCCCAGCACCCACATGTGCTCCTTCGCGTTGTGCTGTAATGAGTGGAGTTCACCCAGCGAGAGCACAGAAAACCCACGTTGTCGGTGGGAGCCCGCCACACCCGCACCACAGCGTTGGCACTACCGTGATGTCTCCGTGGTACAGTGGACGTATGCCAGAGACCACGTTCAATCTGGCTAAGGCCATGAAAGCAGAAGGCTATGCCACCGGTCACACTGGCAAGTGGCACATTGCCGTAGAACACCACGCATTTCCCCAACCGATGGATATCGGCTTTGACTTCACCACCCACCAAGCAGGCTATAATACCCGAGGAGCACAATCTGGCATGAAAAACAGGCTCCAAGATTTTGCCACCAACGCCAAGAACGACCCTTATCGCTTGGATGAAAACGGTTTTCCCACAGACATCGTCACCACCGAGGCCATCAAGTTCATTGATGATCACAAAGAGAAACCCGTCTTCCTCTACTATGCCACCTGGCTAGTTCACACGCCAATCCAGATCCGCAGTAAACGCCTACTTGAGAAATACTGCAAAAAACTGGGCGTAGAAATGCCCACGGATCCCGGCAAATGGCCTCTGGAAGGGCAAAACAATCCCTACTATTGTGGTATGGTGGAAACCTTGGATTATTATGTCGGCCAAATCATTGCCTATCTGGAAAAAACCGACGACCCGCGATGGCCTGGTCACAAGCTCATCGAGAACACCTACCTGATCTTCACCTCAGACAATGGTGGCATGGAGGGTGGCGGCGGCCACGAGGTCATTACCGACAACTACCCTCTGGATAGAGGCAAGATCAACGCCAAGGAGGGAGGCACCCGTGTCCCCTTCCTCATCGCCGGCCCAGGAATCAAGCAGGGCATTCAATCCGATGTCGTTATCAACGGCCTCGACCTCTACCCCACGATCCTCTCATGGGTAGGGGCCAAGCCCAAAGAGGGCAAAATCCTCGATGGATCCGATCTCTCCACCATGCTAAAGACAGATGCAACCAAGGCCAGCCTTGTGAAGGATAATAGTGGAAAAATCCGCAATACCATGATCTGGCATTTCCCCCACTCCTCGATGCAGAGCACCATCCGCATCGGCGGTTACAAACTCATCCGCAACCTCGATCACCTGTTCCGCCCCAGCATTCCCCAATATGAGCTCTACCAGCTCTACGATGACAACGGCAAACGCGTAGACATTGAGGAAGCCGACAACCTTGCCAAGCAGCACCCTGAGCGCACCCAAAAGATGGACCAGCGCCTCACCGAAATCCTTACAGAAATGGACGCCAGCCAGCCGCTCTACAACATCCATGGTCGCCATGTATCCGCGGAGTTCAAAAAAGCAGCACCCACTGCACTCAAGCACGCTCAATCAGGCAACACCGTGACGCTCAGCTACAAGAAAAACGGTGCTAATCTGCGCAAAGCTCATCTGCTCTACACCAACAACCCCGGTACTCACGAGGAAGAATGGTTTCGTAGCCCAGCAACCATCAACGCAGATAACACCATCACCGCGACCCTGCCCGCGGATGCCACCCACTACTATCTCAATCTGATCGACACCAATCAAGTGCTTGTGAGTTATCCTGAATGCCCAGACTCACGTGCCCATATGGAAGCAACGACCAAGGCATTGGGTAAAAAAGCGCATAAGCCTTCCTTCACTCACTTTGCCATATCCGCAAAGCCATAAGGTCTGAGCACCTTATCGTTTGAAAGTGTCCAAACCTAAGTATCTCTGCAGATCAAATCTAATTTACGTACAGCTATCATCATCAATCCAGCCATGAAAATCAGAAAAGTAATAACCCTCTCGCTCGTTCTCCCCACACTCGCGATTCAGTCATGTGAGAAACAGAAAACCACCGATACCGAGCAAACCAATCATACGAGCAACAATGGCCACACTGACAATTGCTGCCCACCTCCATCAGAGATCGTTGAGCCGAGCATTAATGACTCTCAGGTCAATCAAGCTCCCGCGCCAACTCCACAGCTCAATGAGACCCCTGAGCAACTCGAAGAACGCCTCAAGTGGTTTCGCAACGCTAAGTTCGGCCTATTCATCCACTGGGGTCCTGCCGCTATCAGTGGTGAGGAAATCAGCTGGAGCATGATGGATCGCATCGAAGGTGGTGATAAACATAAGGTCGTCCCTCGTGAGACCTATATGAATCTCTACAAAACCTTCAACCCAACCAACTTCAATGCCGACGAACTCATGGGCCTCGCCAAAAATGCTGGCATGAAATACTTCGTCTTCGTCACTAAACACCACGATGGATTCTCGATGTGGCCGACCAAGGAAAAACGTTTTTCTGAAGGCGCTGACCACCCCGAGCACTTCTCCATTGCCGACACCCCCTACCAAGGTGACCCAGTACGCATGATGCAAGAGGCAGGTAAAAAACACGATCTCAAGATCGGCTGGTATTACAGCACTCGTGACTGGACACACCCTGACTACCTCCAAGGCGACAATAAAATTTATAACGACTACTATGAAAACCAAGTCGAAGAACTACTCAATGAATACGGGCCCGTCGATATGGTCTGGTTCGATCACTGCTTCGGCGAATGGGACCAATACACCATTCCCCGCCTCTACGAGAAAATGTATGCTAACAACCCGAAGCTTTTGGTTAACAACCGTGCTGCCAAGGGCATTAAAGATATCCCTAATGAATACAAAGCCCTACGCCTCGGTGACTATGACACCCCAGAAAATCGCATGGGTGCTTTCCAACACGGGCGCGCTTGGGAATCCTGCATGATTCTCTCGCCACACACTGATCATGGCGGTTGGTCCTACCGCACGGGTGCCGAAACTCGCTCACTCACTGAAACGCTGCAGCTGCTCTCGTCCTGTGTCACGGGAGATGGCAATATGCTCCTCAACCTGGCGCCACTACCAGACGGCTCACTCAAGCCCGAAGAAAAAGCAATTCTTGAGGGACTTGCCCCATGGATGGCCAAGTATAATGAGGCCATCTACGACACCCGTGGTGGTCCATGGATCAACGGCACTTGGGGTGGAGCAAGTTACCGCGACAACACCGTCTACCTGCATCTATTCAACGCCACCGATGAGCCCTTCGTGCTCAACGCCTTGCCCCAGCAGATTACCTCAGCCACAACTATTGACGATCAAGCCATCTCCTACACACAAGACGATCAGGCAAAAACCGTCTCCATCACTGTGCCCGCTGATGCCCGCAACGCTCACGTATCGATCATCAAGCTGACCCTTGATAGCCCTGTTACCGATGTTCTTTATGGTCCTGCTCTCGCCAACGAATCTGAAATTCAGATCCCTGGCACCATGACCTTCGCCACAGATCAAGCCACTCTCAAAGGATCTGCCACACTGGAAAAACAAGGTGACAACAATACCATTACCAACCTCACCATCGACTCATCTATCACATGGCCATTGGAAATTGATAGCCCCGGGACCTACACCATCCAGCTCACCACCTCTGCCAACAAAGCGGACTCCACCCTCGGCGTCGCCTGCGGCAACATCAAAACTCACTACGTTCACGTTCCCGGCACTGGAAGTGACAACAACTTCCAGACCTACAACATCGGCGAAGTTACCTTCCCTAATGCAGAGAGCATCACACTCACCCTGCGCCCAGCCGATGCGTCATCATGGGCTCCCATCAACGTGCGTAACGTGAAGTTCATCCCGAGTAATTAAGCGTTTACAAGCCCATTCTTGTGCAAGCAGCTCCGGCACAAGAACGAGCTCTGCGTCGAAAGCCAAAATCGCCACATTTTAGAGTTATAATCCAAGGTTAACCGTGGTTTAATACTGTAGTTCATGCCTGACTGCGAAATCAAACCCAACGGCACCCTGCCCATCCAGTTCTCTGTGATGCTCAAAAATCGTGCTGGGGCACTCAGTGCGCTCGTGCGCCTACTCAGGTCAGAAAATATCGAAGTTATTGGCCTCAGTGTGCAAGACTCACGTGACGCAGCCATGACTCGCCTTGTTGTCTCTGACCCAGATACAACAATGCGCATCTTCATGGAAAAGGGCATTCCGCACACCACGTCAGAAATTGCTGTCATCGCCCTAAAAGAATCGGGTCGTGGTCTTGCCCAGGCTCTGGATACCCTGCGCGCTGCCGAGACAAATTTAGATTTTGCGTATTCGCTGATGCCTCACCCCGAGGGCAAAACTCTGATGGCGATGCATCTCGAAGATACCCGCTTTGGCATGTCTGTCCTTCATCAAGCTGGCTTCCGTGTCTTCTATGAAGAGGATCTACTTCGCTGATTACTAGCGCCCTCTACTGAACCACTTTTATTTCCGCCTTAGGTCACCCACCATGACAGAATCTTTCTATCAACAGACTAACGACACACCCGATAAGAAATTCGAACAGTCACTCAGACCCCCCGGATTTGAGGAATTTCACGGCCAAGAAAAAGTCACTGAGCGACTCATGCTCATGGTTGAAGCCGCTCAGATGCGTGATGACGTGCTCGAGCATATTCTTCTCTCCGGCCCTCCAGGCCTGGGCAAAACCACCTTGGCCAACATCATCTCTAACGCCACGGGCACCAACCTGCACACCACTTCTGGCCCACAGATTGAGAAAGCGGGTGACCTTGCCGGCATCCTCACCAATATCCAAAAAGGTGACATTCTCTTCATTGACGAAATTCATCGCCTGCATCCAGCCATCGAGGAATACCTATACCCTGCCATGGAGGACTACCGACTCGATATCATCATCGACTCGGGCCCTTCTGCTAGAAGCATCCAACTCAACTTGCCGAAATTCACCCTTGTAGGTGCCACCACACGGGCCGGCATGTTGACCTCACCCCTCCGCTCCCGCTTTGGCCTGGTCAACCGGCTCGACTACTATGCAGCAGATGAACTCGCCCACATCATCAAGCGCTCGGCAGGTTTACTGGATGTAGATATTCAGCAAGACGGTGCGCTTGAAATTGCCTCACGCTCACGTGGCACTCCACGTATTGCCAACAACTTGCTACGCTGGGTGCGCGACTTTGCTCAAGTGCGGGCTGATGGCAAGATCACCCCGCAAATTGCTAATGACGCACTTGCCATGATCGAGATCGACTCTGATGGCCTCGATGAAATGGATAAACGCATCCTCGAAGCAACCATCTACAAGTTCAATGGCGGACCTGTCGGGCTATCCACTCTCGCTGTCGCCCTCGGCGAAGATGCCTCGACACTCGAAGAAGTTCACGAACCATTTCTCATCATGCAAGGCTTCCTCAAGCGGACACCTCGCGGCCGAGTAGCCTTACCCGCCGCTTACACTAAGATTGGAGCCACACCATCAGCCAACGGACAGCAGGAACTTCTATAGACACCGCATCTCAAATTCAACATGCCTCGTAAACTTCATACTATCATTGAGCGCTGTCGCGCCGAAGGCCTGCGCCGGACCCAAGCTTTGGAAAAACTGCTGGCCACTCTTCTCGATAGCAGCCGCCCAATGACACTGGCGGAGCTGACAGAATCACCACTACTCGTCAACCAATGCGACCAGGCCACCGTATTCAGGCTACTACAGCGCCTGGAAGATAAAGGCATCCTGCGCCGGCTTGGGCTTCATGAACGTGCCGCCTACTTCACCCTTATCATTCCGGGAGAACATAGCGATTACCTCATCTGCACTGATTGCGGATCCATAGAGCCGATCAAAGCACCTTGCCCCGTTCACGAGCTTGAAAAAGAAATTCAATTTACAACTGGATACCGCAACCTCTACCACGAACTTGAGTTTTTCGGCACATGTCCCACCTGTGCAGGTCCCGCGTAAAAACCTTTGCAACGGTGAAAACCACTTGCAAAAGGTCAGAACTGTAGCATCTTACAGCTATCTTCTCGGAGAGAAAACTGAGGGGGCGTCATGGTTTCGACTGAATGTTGGAAACATAGGCTGCATGTAGAGGTTGATCGGTTGGCCTCTTAAAAAAGCCGTTCAAACAAACTAATTGCAGACTCTAACGAGCTCGCACTTGCTGCTTAATTGCCAGTAACGTCTATTCCTCTGACGTCCACTAGGGGGAAAGGCGACACAACAGTGGACTGGCCAAAGATCGGGTGACCGGGTCAATGGTGAGATTAAACAGGTTAATCGGAGGGCCTAAGCCGTTGGTGAGCAAATGCCCTCTCAAACACCACTATCATCAGCTAAACATGTAGAGGTCTACGTAGAAGGCATCTAGGACAGGGGTTCGACTCCCCTCGCCTCCACCATTTAAAAAGGGCTCAGGGTAACACCTGAGCCCTTTGTTTTTAGTGGATTAATTTAAATCCTATGGAGCCAGTGGCAATTATGTCCCACTTTACAAGCACCCCTAAAATCCACGTTTTGCGCTATCAATAGAGAGCCAATTTTTCGCCCTATTCTAGACATTCTTTAGCTCCGGCATCCAAGGCTCATTATTATCCAAGTAACTTGAGCTTACCCTGAGCGAGCTTTATAGTTCAGCTCACAATCTAAAGCTTAAAATACGATAAAAATCACACGGTCCCCTTTCAAATTTGCGCCGAGCAAATTGAATCACTGCGGGCACTCAGAAAATTGCTAATTGCTATGTAATTCATAAGTAGTTAAGAAATCTTATACATCGTATCGATCGTATTATGAGCTCTGATCTTAAACCATTATTTAGCACTGGAAGAGAAGTCGGTGACTACTTACTGGGGCCACTAATCTACAAGGGAGCATCAACCTCGACGTGGGAAGCTACACAGATGTCCGTGCAACGTCAGGTTCTCGTCTGCAACCTCGACGATGCATTCATCACCGACCATGAAACTCGACAAGAGTTCATTGCCGATGTGAAGGTAAAAGCCAGTGTAGATCACCCCTTGGTAGCCTCCATTCTCGAAGCTGTCAACGAGGGCAACGTATGCTATTTTGCTTATGAGAAGGTTAAGGGCAGAGATCTGGCTGAGCTTCATAAACACGGAGAAACTATCACTCCGTTGGAGATTGCTCGTATCCTTTGCAATATTTCGAGTGCTTACGAGCACATCGAATCACGAAAAATTGCCACACTCAACTTATCACCCCATGATATATACGTGGACCAAGACCATCACTGCCGCATCTCTAATTTGGCAGTTTCAGGTCACGCTAGTCATTCGCGCCCCAAAGAAGATAAGGAGCTACTCGGGCATTTGTTACAAGACATGATCGAGCCTAATGAGCCAGGATCAACTCGAACAAATACGCTACTTGGGTCAATGGCATTGCTCAATAATGCTCAGCCCAAGTCATGGCGGCAGATTCATGATCTCTCTGACGAAATAGAACGGCAATTGACGAGGCAAAGCGAGAGCGTGAAGCTCAGCACCTCCAGCATACCGATCTATTCGACTAAGCGGCATTACTTACATATTTCTACCTTCACGGGTAAAATCCTAGCAGTATCAACGGCACTTCTGGTCATTGCTGGCCTTGGCTTTTACCTCTCTGCGACAAAAGCCAAACCGCAAAAGCGAGTCCTTGCCGATATGGTTAATATCGCAGCAGGCAAATACTCGGACCCTTACGGCTTTCACCATAAGGTTCGTGGATTTTGGCTGGACGCACACGAGGTTACCATCGGTGAGTATGCAGAATTTATTAAGGCGGTTGAGTCCCTTCCCCTAGATATGCAGGATGTCTACCAGCATGAGGATCAACCCGACTACAAGACGTCGCATATCCCTGATGATTGGGATGAAATTTACACGGCAGCTAAAGAGGGCGGCACATGGAATGACCACAAAATTGGGCTCTATCATCCAGTAGTAGGAGTCGATTGGTGGGATGCGCACGCTTATGCAGAGTGGAAAGGTCGCAGTTTAATAAGATACCGTGATTGGTATGCCGCCTGTTCATCGAGTTGTGAACCCAGCAAACTTCAAGGCACTGGATACGCGGCAGTGGACAAAGCCGAGCAAACCACTACTGGCATTTTCGGCATGGCAGGAAATGTATCAGAATGGATGCGTGAGCCCATCCTCGATCCCGCTGACCCATCAGCTCCCCCGCGCTACATGGTCGGTGGCGCCTCATACATGCGACCCAAATATGGAGCTCGAGCGCGCGAATGGGTAGACAGCCGTGATCTCAGGAGATTCGACATTGGCTTTAGGACATGTAATAACTCGAGACAGTAAGATTGACGCAGCTCATCGAAGAACCTAAACATAGATAAAGCCATGACGATTAGACAATTTCTAAAACACACCGCAACAATCCTCTGCGCTATCGTCACTATCCTCGCCACAATGCCCAAGGCGAACGCACAACTCGATATTCGATTAGAACTGAGTAAATCGAGTTACATGGTCAATGAGCCAATCAAGGCTACCGTTTACATCACGAACAATGCTGGCCGAGAAGTAACACTCAGCAATCAAAACGGTAGGCCGTGGCTCGATTTTAATATCTCCGCTCGCGGGCGCGGTGTTACACCATCAAAACCTACCAAGTATGGAGCCGTCGTAATCGCTGTGGGGAAAACGGTTGTACGTTCTGTGACACTAAATTCATCCTATGCGCTAAACACGATGGGAAATTATATGTGCCAAGCCTATGTTCAAATGCCAGAGGCTGGGCGTAATGGCTTCGTCTCCAATCGAGTATCATTTAACGTCATGAAGGGACGTGTGGTGTGGAATCAAAGGGTAGGCGTCCCCGGAGCCCCTGATGAAATCCGCGGATACGAGCTTCTCACCTACAGTGGCAACCGCTCAATAGAACTTTTTGCACACGTAACCTCTGTAAACAGAAATCAAGAAATTGCCACGATTCCGCTGGGCAAAATCATCAGCTTCCGCAAACCAACCGGCACCCTCGATGGAGCCAACAACATGCATGCACTCTATCAAGTAAAACCCGATATGTTTGGGCACAGCTGTGTCACTCCAAGTGGCATTATACAATTCACTAGGTATCATAAACGCGGCTCAGGGGGAGACCCTCGACTGACAAGATTTGCTAGTGGTGAAGTTGTCGTTGCAGGCGGCGTTCTCTACGACCCGGTGGCTGAGGAGGCACAACGCAAGAAAGTGCGCAACGCCTCGGAGCGTCCGCCTTTTATCTATAATTAATGACTTCTCCTCTCTATTAGCTGCTCACTACCAACTGATTCATCTACTATCCAAATGTCCCGCTTTGCCCTGCACCTCATCTGCATCAGCATTTTTGCCATCATCGGCTCAACCATTCCGCAAGCATCTGCCAAGAGCTTCAACTATGTCATCATCGATGCCGGCCATGGCGGACATGATAAGGGTGGAAATCACGGCCTAGTCTATGAAAAGCACCTCGCCTTGGACACCGCACTGCGTCTGGAATACTACCTAAAGAAGCGAGGCATTCGCACCAAACTCACACGGCGTAGCGACGTTTTTGTCACCCTACCAGGCCGTGTCAGTATAGGAAACCGCTACCGCAATTCGATTTTTGTAAGCATCCACTACAACCATGTATGGAAGCGCGACCCTTATGGCCTTGAAACTTTTTATTATGGCCGTGAGGGCAAAAAACTTGCGACTCACATCCAGAAAAAAATCTGCAATAAATTGAATACCATTAATCGTGGTGCCAAGCAGTCCAAATTCTACGTCCTCAGAAACACAAAAAATACCGCCGTTCTTGTTGAATGCGGTTTTGTCAGCAATAGCAAAGAGCGCGCACGCATGAAAAAAGCGTGGTATCGCCAGTCCCTCGCCGAGGGCATTGGTGAAGGTATCATGAAGTACAAAAAGAGCTGGTAAGCCAGCGCGTTATTTTACTTCCTGAAAGTAGCCGGCACACTAGCAAGATTAACCTGCCGAGCTGGAACGGGACATTATCCCCTTGCGCGATGCATGGCGCGCAGAATGCAGTAAGAGCTTTGCCACATCTGTCCACTCCGTCTTATCTGCTTCGGCCAGTGATTCCGCCATATTACCTCCACTGCGAAATAGCAGCTGGTATGCGCGCTTGATATCAGATCTTTCCTTGGGTGCGAAGCCACCACGCCTGAGGCCGATGACATTCAGGCCTGCAAGTTCGTTGCGGCCATGTGCCATACAATAGGGAGGCACATCGCGACTCACAACAGCATTCCCCTGAACAATAGCATATTGACCAATATGAATAAACTGATGAAAGGCACTTCCTCCACCAAGAAATACATGATCAGCGAGCTTCACGTGCCCCGCAATGAGCACATTATTAGCGAGTGCATTATTGCTTCCCATTTGCACATCATGCGCAAGATGAACACCAGTCATTAAAAAGTTCGCGTCACCTACGATGGTGCTGCCACCATCGGAGGCACTGCGATGAATCGTAACATATTCACGAATCTTATTATTGTCGCCTATTTCAACATTGCTGTGAGTTTCAGCATTGAATGAAACGTCCTGAGGGTCTGCGCCAATAATACTTCCGTATCCAACCGAGTTATTGGCTCCCAATTTAGAATTTCCCGTGATCCATACATGCGCGCCGATCACTGATCCTGGACCAATTTCAACTCCACTGTCGATAATACTAAAAGGGCCAACAGTAACGTCTTCAGCTAAGCGAGCACGCTCACTGACAATGGCACTTGGATGAACTTCAGGCATAAAATCAATGTATTTGTGGATCCTCGATTTTCCAATGAATAAATCTCACCATACTCAGCTAGCGCTCAAATCAAGCCAACACACCTGCTGCTGCAAAACTATAATACGGACCTGCATGATGATCAGAGGCTCGCCCTACGATGAGGTGATCCACAAAGCGCACACGCATAGTCTCAGAAGCATCACGAATTTTTTTGGTCAACACGACATCTTGTCGACTCGGGCTAGGATCTCCTGAAGGGTGATTATGCACTAATACAAATGAAGCCGCACCATGAATGAGCACGTGGTGCAGAACATCGCGCGGCTCACATAACGCAGTATCCGCATTGCCTTTACTCAGCTCGATGGTTCGCGTGGCACGCAACTTAGTGTCCAACAGGATAATCAAAACATGCTCTCGGCTCTCATGCGCTAACCTTGGCGCCATGGCTTCATAAATGGCTTCAGCACTATTCATGACAGCTCGATTCATCTTCTCACCGGCAGAGCGCGCGCCCAACTCGAACGCTGCAATCATCTGCGATGCTTTAGCAGGCCCCAGCCCATGCTCCGCAGAGAGCTCTTTGACACTTAGCCCACCCAGCTCAGTAAGACTTCCATATTTTTTGAGCAAGCGTTGCCCGACTTCAATCGCACTACTACCAACAACACCTGTGCGCAAAAAAATAGCCAATAATTCGGCATCACTGAGAGCCGCAGCACCAAGACGAGCCATGCGCTCACGAGGTCTCTCGTCAGCAGGCAAATCAGGTATCGTCGCCATCTTAGCTGAAGTTAATCTGGCAAATAGACCATCGCGCTTGCAAGAGCGGCAATGCCCTCCTTACGACCTACAAAGCCCATGGTCTCGTTGGTAGTCGCCTTGATGCCAATTTGACCAGTAGTAACTCCAAGAGCTGCTGCAATATTCTCCTTCATCGCATCAGCGTGAGGAAGCACTTTGGGAGCCTCAGCTACCATGGATGAATCAACATTCTGAATTACTGCGCCGTGCTCGGCACAAAGCTGCCGACACTTTTCCAAAATCTTAAGCGATGAAATGCCTTCGATACTCTCATCTGTGGGTGGAAAATAAAAACCGATATCCGGCAATCCAAGCGAACCTAACAAAGCATCAGCGATAGCATGACTGAGAACATCCGCATCGGAGTGCCCCGCAAGTCCATGGCTATGCTCAATTTCCACCCCTCCCAATATCAAAGGGCGATTTTCAGCAAATTGATGAACGTCATATCCTATTCCGGTGCGATACATAATGCTTATTAAGAAACTCGAGGTTAGAAAATCAAATCGGCTTTGGCCACAATCAGAGAGTCACAGTGCCTCCAATACCAAGGAGATGCAAAGTGCTTCCTTTGGCGGCAAAGGACCCCTTGGCTGCATCATGGTCGATTTCAATATATGGGAAGGTATCAAAGTGGACACCCACGACTTGCTTCACGCCTATCCAGTCAGCGCAGATCGCAGCATCAGCATGACCCATGGTAAAGTTGTCACCGACACAAAGAACCGCCCAATCAAGCTGATGGAATTCTCCGAGCATTTTCATATCGTAGGTCAATGCTGTATCACCAGAGTAGTAAAAATTGGTCTGTTCAGATTCCACAACAAAGCCTCCCGGGTTGCCGCCATAGCTTCCATCGGGCAGTACCGATGAGTGCACCGCATTGACATACTTTACCTTGCCAAATGGAAGCTCAACCGCACCTCCGTGATTAAGCGGGTGAGCATTAGTACAGCCTTTCTCCGCAAACCAACTCACCACCTCATAGTTTGAAATCAATACTGCACCCGTGCGCTTCAAAATCTCAACAGCATCGGCAACGTGATCTTCGTGACCATGAGAAATTAGGACGTAATCAGCTTCGACAGAGGCCAAATCAATCTCGTTGGCTAAGGGGTTAGGTGTGATAAAGGGGTCAAAGAGTATTTTCTTTCCCGCCAACTCAACACTAAAGCAGGCATGTCCGTAATAAGTTAAATTTGTCATGATCGTTGCGTTTGTTGATCGTGAACATATC
>JAQXBQ010000004.1 GCA_029252325.1 Akkermansiaceae bacterium | reverse complement strand
ACAGCCTCGAGTTGTGTCCCTTTTTCTACGTACATATATCGCAGGAATCAGCCAAGACACAGAGCCTATAGCTGCTTGATTACATACAAAAAAGCGCCCTTAGCCCTCGAAATGCATGCGTCCAATGTCGGTGCGCTGCTGAGCGCCAGCAAAACTAATTTTGGCCAATTCGCTGTATGCTAAGTCAACCGCGCTCATGCGGTCCTCACCACCAGCCACCACAGCCAAGACTCGACCGCCGTTGGTTTCCCACTGGTCATCAGCATTACGCTTTGTTCCAGCGTGATAGACTCGTGCGTCATCAACATCTTGCAGCCCCGATATCACGTCTCCGCTGCGTGAGCTCGCCGGATACCCAGCACTGGCAAGGATCAAACATACACTCCAACCCTCATCAAAAGACAGTAAATCCGGCTTCATCTCGCCTTTAGACGCGGCCAGACAGAAACTAGCAAGATCGCCCTGCACCAGTGGCATCACCGCCTGGCACTCAGGATCACCGAAACGACAATTATACTCGATGATCTTAGGCCCCGCCGCTGTCATCATCAGGCCAAAATAGAGATAACCACGATATGGCAATCCATCTTTTACGAGACCATCCACAGTCGGCTTAACAATCGTTTTTTCAATAAGGGCTAGTGTTTCAGCATCGACCAACTGCCTGCTGGCAACCGCTCCCATACCACCCGTATTCGGCCCCTCGTCGTTGTCACCAATACGCTTGTAATCCCGCGCAGGTGTAAAAATTAAATATTCCTCATCACAAACAGCCGCAAAAATAGAAACCTCTGGACCCACGAGGCATTCTTCGACAAGCAACCTCCCTGCCCCAAATTTGCGCTCGACGAGCACTTCGTTGAGAAAATCCTCGGCACTTGCTTCGTTTTCACACACTGCAACCCCCTTGCCTGCTGCGAGCCCATCAAACTTGAGCACAGTTGGGTAAACTCCACCGATAGCCGCCCGAGCCTCATTAATATTAGCACACCCGGTTGCTGCCCCTGTTGGTATATCGTGTCTGAGCATGAACTCCTTGGCAAATTCCTTGCTGGCCTCAAGTTGCGCGGACTGCTTATGCGGCCCCCAACATGGAATACCCACCTTTTCACACAGATTTGCAAGCCCCTCATCTTTTACGAGGTAACTCTCCTCACCAGCTACACAGAGGTCAATTTGATGACCGACCATCCATTCAATGAGGCTCTGCAAACCATCTACCTCAACACTCTGAGCCAAAGGTTGGATAGCATCACTACCGGGGAAGCAATAGAGCTCAGTGGCCACAGGAGATTCCTCCAGTGCAGTTATTAATGCGTGTTCACGCCCGCCTTTTCCTACAACCAAAATTTTCATCGCCGCAAATGAAGCTGAGTGCGTGCGCTCACGCAAGTGTTTCTGAGCAAAATCAGCTATTTTTTGCCAGCATATGCATTATATTGCGATAACAAGCACCATGAAGCCCCTAAATCTCGTGTCATAATGGAATTTCGTCTATACTTGTGAATTTTTTTTAACCAAAATGTTGCGGGCAGATCATTTTGGATTATAGATCTGTGCGCGTCGGACTCATAGGAGGCTCTATTGCAGACAAAGCTTAAGAATCACCACGTGCAATGCCTGCATTGCCAGATCCATCACAAACACTCGCAACAAGCCGAGAAATTCAAATTATACTCACTCATGTCGAATCATATTAAATCAGAGAAAGTAAACGGAATGCCAGTAGCTCAGGGCCTCTATGACCCTGACAACGAACACGACTCATGCGGAGTGGGATTTCTATGTCACCTCAAGGGCAAGAAGTCTCATGACATCATCAAGGGCGCACTAGACATGAATGTATGCATGGACCACCGTGGTGGTTGTGGCTTCGATGCAGCCACAGGAGACGGAGCAGGCCTCTTTTTCCAGCTTCCTCACAAGTTCTTTAAAACAGCCACCAGCGAGCTCGGCTTTGAACTGCCAGATGAAGGCCAGTATGCTGTTGGCTTCGTCAACCTCTCCAAAGACCCTGAAGAATCAGCTGCAGCCATCGAGACTTACGAGAAAATTGTCAAAAAAGAAGGCCAGAGCGTGCTCGGCTGGCGTGATGTCCCAACAAACAGTGACATACTGGGCAAGGCTTCTCGTGCATGTGAGCCAATGATGAAGCAAATCTTCATCGCTCGCTCCGCAGAAATCACCGACGACCTCGACTTCGAGCGCAAGCTATACGTGATTCGCCGGAGAAGCTCTCAAGCTGTCCGCTACTGCACAACCAGCGGCTCAGAGTCCTTCTACACCGTTACTCTATCCGCTCGCACTATTGTCTACAAAGGCATGCTGACTACATGGCAGCTTAAAGACTACTTCCCCGACTTACAGCACAAGGACATGGAATCAGCCATGGCACTTGTCCACTCACGCTTCAGCACTAATACATTCCCAAGTTGGCCAAGAGCCCAGCCATTCCGCTACATGTCTCACAATGGTGAGATCAACACAATGCGCGGCAATGCCAACTGGATGCAGGCACGGCAAAAGCTACTCTCCAGCGGTGTGTTAGGAAAAGACCTCGACAAGCTTCTGCCAATCATTCGTGACGACGGCTCTGATTCCGCCATGTTTGATAACTGCCTCGAGTTCCTTGTTCTATCGGGCAGAACATTGCCCGAGGCTGTCATGATGATGATCCCAGAACCATGGGAAAATCATCAGCACATGAGTGATTCCAAGAAAGCATTTTACGAATACAATGCTACGCTCATGGAGCCTTGGGACGGCCCCGCATCCATTGCTTTCTGTGATGGTATTTCCATCGGAGCTATCCTTGACCGTAACGGCCTCCGACCCTCGCGCTACTATGTCACCAATGACGACCTCGTCATCATGGCATCCGAAGTAGGCGTACTCAAAGTTGACCCCGCTACCGTTATCAAAAAAGGTCGCCTAGAGCCAGGTCGCATGTTCCTCGTCGACACCGAAAAAGGCCGCATCATTGACGACGCCGAAGTAAAAGAAGACGTAGCTCAAACCAAGCCATACGGCGACTGGCTTGAGAAAAACCGTGTCTTCTTTGGCGACTTAGCAAATGGCGCCGTAAAGCCAGCGATCACAGGTCATGACCTCGTTCAACGCAATCGCGCCTTTGGCTACACCTTTGAGGACAAGCGTCAAATCCTTGCCCCAACAGCACTCACTGGCAACCAGCCACTGGGAGCAATGGGCAACGATACCCCTATTGCGGTCTTGTCCGACAAGCCGCAGCTACTCTACAACTACTTCAGGCAACTTTTCGCTCAGGTTACCAACCCTGCTATCGATCCTATCCGTGAAGAACTCATCACATCGAGCGTGACCTTCGTTGGTTCAGAGAGTGATATTCTTCACCCAGGGCCAGAAAACTGCCGAATGGTTAGACTCGAAAGCCCCATCATCGACAACCATCAGCTAGCGAGCCTCCGCGACATTGACCTCGATGGGTTCCAATCTGAGACCCTACCCATTCTTTACGTGCCCGATAAAGCTGAGGCAGGACTTGCTGCCGGCCAGCTACCCGGACACGCTGACAACCCAGAAGCCACAGACCTAACAGAAGACATCGATTCCCTATCCGGAGAATCACTCAAGCTCGCTCTCGACAAGCTCTTCAAGGCAGCTGACACCTCAATCCTTCACGGTGACAACGTTCTGATTTTATCCGACCGCGGAATGAATCAGAAGAACGCTCCAATTCCTGCATTACTTGCAGTAGCTGGCCTACACCACCACCTCATCCGACAAGGCACACGCACTAAAGTATCAATCATACTCGAGTCTGGCGAGCCACGTGAGGTTCACCATTTCGCCGTATTGTTAGGATATGGTTGTGACGTCATCAACCCATATCTCGCCATCGATACTCTTGCTCAAATGACCAATGATGGTGAGCTTGAAATGGAACATGATGATGCGGTCAAAAAATACCTCAAAGCATCAATTAAAGGTGTTATCAAAACCATGTCAAAAATGGGCATCTCGACAGTGGCAAGCTACCGTGGCGCTCAGATATTTGAATGCATTGGACTCAACAACGAGGTTATCGACCGATACTTCACTCGCACAACGTCGCGCGTTAAGGGAATTGGCCTCGGCATTATTTCTCGCGAGGTCAAACTCCGCCACCATGATGCCTATAAAGATCGTGAAACCGAGAATGATGCCCTCGATGCCGGCGGCGTCTACCAGTGGCGTGCCGATGGTGAACGTCACCTCTTTAGCCCTCAAGCAATTCACCTCTTGCAGCAATCTACGAGAATGGGTGACATGGCAGTCTTCCGTCAGTATTCCGACCTCATCGATGAGCAGTCAAAAGGACTTTGCACATTGCGTGGCCTGATGGATTTCAAATTCGACTCAAACAAATCTATACCTATAGACGAAGTTGAACCAGCCAGCGAAATCGTTAAACGCTTCAAAACTGGAGCTATGTCCTATGGCTCGATTTCAAAGGAAGCTCACGAAGCACTTGCCGTAGCCATGAACCGCCTCGGCGGCAAATCCAACACCGGAGAAGGTGGCGAAGATCCTTATCGATTCACCTGGACCAATGAAAGAGGCGACTCCAAGAAAAGTGCCATCAAGCAGGTAGCCAGCGGCCGTTTCGGCGTCACCTCTGACTACTTGGTAAATGCACGTGAAATTCAGATCAAAATCTCTCAAGGTGCTAAACCTGGTGAAGGTGGTGAATTACCCGGCCACAAGGTGCTACCAGCCATCGCCAAGGTGCGTGGAACCACTCCGGGTGTAGGACTAATCTCCCCTCCTCCGCACCACGATATCTACTCCATTGAGGACATGGCTGAGCTCATTCACGACCTCAAAAACGCCAACACAGAGGCACGTATCAATGTGAAACTCGTCTCCGAAGTCGGAGTCGGAACCATCGCTGCCGGTGTAGCAAAAGCTAAAGCTGACGTCATTCTGATTTCCGGTCACGATGGCGGCACCGGGGCCAGTCCTCGATCCTCCATCCAACATGCCGGCTCTCCATGGGAGCTTGGTCTTGCTGAAACCAATCAAACCTTACTGCTCAACAATCTGCGCAGCCGGGTTATTCTAGAAACTGACGGACAGCTAAAAACTGGTCGTGATGTTGTCATCGGAGCGCTCCTAGGAGCTGAGGAATTTGGCTTCGCCACCGCCCCCCTTGTGACTCTAGGCTGTATCATGATGCGTGTTTGCCATAAGAACACATGCCCAGTCGGCATCGCCACCCAAAACGAGGTTCTTCGAGCCAAATTTAACGGAGCTGTTGAAAACGTCGTCAACTACATGAACTTTGTAGCAGAAGAAATTCGTGAACTAATGGCCCAGCTAGGCTTCCGCTCCATCAATGAAATGGTTGGTCGTTGCGATCTCCTAGAAATGCATTCCGCTGTCGATCACTGGAAAGCCAAGGGCTTAGACTATTCTAAAATACTCTACCGCCCGAAGGTTGGTGACGAAGTAGGCACCTTTGCTACGCAAGAGCAGGACCACTTGCTTGATCGAGCATTGGACAACACCACGATCCTCGATCTGTGCCGTCCAGCGATCGAAAACTACGAAAAAGTTCATGCCGAGCTCGATATCATCAACGTCAACCGGGTTGTCGGAACCATCACAGGTTCTGAAATAACTCGCCGACACGGTGCCGCAGGCCTTCCAGAAGACACCATCCATCTTAAGTTCAACGGCTCTGCTGGTCAAAGCCTGGGAGCATTTTGCACCAAAGGCATGACATTCGAACTCGAGGGCGATGCTAACGACTACATTGGCAAAGGTGTTTGTGGAGCCAAAATCATCGTCTACCCACCGAAGTGCTCTCCCCCAGAGCTCGTCGCTGACCAGAACATCATCGTCGGAAACGTTGCCTTCTATGGCGCCACATCTGGCGAAGCCTACATGGCGGGTGTTGCAGGCGAACGCTTCTGCGTGCGCAACTCAGGTGTCCATGCCGTTGTCGAAGGTGTTGGCGATCACGCCTGCGAATACATGACTGGAGGATCTGTCACCTGCCTAGGCAGCACTGGCCGCAACTTCGGTGCTGGCATGAGTGGTGGTGTCGCTTACATTTATAACGAACACGGCGACTTCGAATCAAAACTCAACCGAGCTATGGTTAATCTCTACCCATTGATCGAGTGTAACTCTGAAGAAATCGACGAGGTCAAAGCTCGCATTCAAAAACATATCGATTACACAGGCAGCGTCAAGGGCAGCCGTATTCTCGACAACTGGGAAGAGGAATCTGCTAAATTCCTCAAAGTCATGCCCGCAGATTACGAACGTGTGCTCAATGCACTCAAACGCGCTGAAGAGAGCGGTCTAGAGGGTGACGACGCCATCCTAGCCGCGTTCAAAGAAAACGCGAAAGTCGGAAACTAACCGTTCCGCTCATTCATACGAAACAACTTAAAACTAACTCTACTAGAAATGGGAAAACCAACAGGATTTTTAGAATTTGAACGCGCGACCATACCGGATCGCTCACCACTCGAACGTATTAAGGATTGGAAAGAGATCCACGACCATGGCAATGACGGCGCTCTCAAAAAGCAGGCTTCGCGTTGTATGGACTGCGGCGTGCCATACTGCCATACCGGCATCAACATCAGTGGTATGGCAAGTGGCTGCCCAATCAACAACCTCATCCCCGAATTCAATGATCTCATCTACAGAGATCGCTGGGACGAAGCTCTGCAGCGCCTGCGCAAAACCAACAACTTCCCAGAATTCACTGGGCGGGTATGCCCTGCTCCATGCGAGGGCTCTTGTGTGCTTGGCGTAATTGAGCCACCTGTGACCATCAAAAATATCGAATGCTCTATCATCGATCATGGTTGGGACAACAACCTACTCACTCCAAACCCACCAGCAGAGCGCACCGGCAAAACCGTCGCCGTCGTTGGGTCAGGACCTGCTGGTCTAGCGGCTGCAGATCAGCTCAATCAGGCTGGTCACAAAGTAACTGTATTCGAGCGCGCGGACCGTCCCGGAGGACTACTCATGTATGGCATCCCAAACATGAAGCTCGACAAGAACGAAATCGTCGATCGCCGCATCAAACTCATGGAAGATGAAGGCATTGAGTTTAAATGTAATGTGTTCGTCTCAGAAAGTAACGAGTGGACTCCCGCCAAGCTTCGAAATGAGTTTGATTCAGTCATTCTTTGCTGTGGTGCTACCAAGGCTAGAGATCTTCCTATCGATGGACGTGACGCCAATGGCGTCTACCAAGCCATGGAATTCCTCACCACAAATACACAGTATCAGCTGGACCATAACTTCGACGGAACTAACCCAGATCTCAATGCCACTGGCAAAGAGGTCATCGTCATTGGTGGCGGTGATACAGGCACTGACTGCGTAGGCACTAGTATTCGCCAAGGCTGTAAAAATGTTATTCAACTAGAAATCATGCCCCAGCCTCCAGCTGAGCGAGCTGCCAACAACCCTTGGCCAGAATGGCCAAAAGTCTACAAAATGGACTACGGTCAACAAGAGGCCGAAGCAACTCAGGGTGCAGACCCACGTAGTTACCTCGTTATGACGAAGGAGATCCTCAAAGATGAAGAGGGCAACGTAACAGGACTTCAAATCGTCGACATCACCTGGGAAAAAAATGAGCAAGGCCAGTTCGCCCCTAAGGAAACTGATGGCACACTTCGCACACTCGATGCTCAGCTCATTCTCCTCGCCATGGGATTCCTCGGGCCTGAGGAGAAAATCATCGATCAATTCAAACTTGATACTGATAACCGCTCAAACGTCAAAGCAGATCATGAAGTCTACACGACCAACGTAGAAGGCGTTTTTGCTGCTGGAGACATGCGACGTGGCCAGTCGCTCGTCGTCTGGGCGATCAACGAAGGCCGTGGTGCAGCACGAGAGTGCGACCGCTATTTGATGGGCTCTACCCAATTGCCGTAAATCATCACTACAACACATTTATAAAGGGGTTCCTGTCATCAGGAGCCCTTTTTTGTTAGCACATAATAGCCTGATCAACAAACCGATGAAGCGTGTGAAAAACTAACCACATAGCACCGAGACAATTCAGTGAGCTCAGCTAATATCACTACAGGAAGCGCTGAAAATAATTTTCCAGAACAAGGGCAATCTTCAATGGTGCGCGCGAGAGGAATCGAACCTCCACAGGGTTGCCCCCACATGAACCTGAATCATGCGCGTCTACCAATTCCGCCACGCGCGCACTGAAGACGGGCGAAATGAAGCAGTAAGGATGGAAAATTGCAACTACGATTTTTACAGATTCCGCCCCCATCACGCTCTCGGTATCGGTGTGCTCAGCCATCCTCACCAGCAGACTTTTTTACTTTTATCACCCTTTAATTACTGTAAAAACAGCTTGTTCTGTAATGCCCACTTCGTTCTCTGACATTCATGGTGAAATTGATGGCTTAAACGTTCGTCTTTTCACGCTCAAAAGTGCCAATGGCTTACAAGCAAAGGTCAGCGAACTTGGGGCCCATCTGACCAGTGTTATTTGGGTCAATGATGCTAGTGAGCAGGAACTCACCATCTCGCATGATAGCTTTCAAGGCTGGCAAGATAACTCGGCCTACTATCTGGGCGCTAGCTGCGGCCGTTTCGGCAACCGCATCGCTCACGGTGAATTTAATATCGGCCAGATCCGCTACACACTGGCCACCAATAACGCACCCGCAGACATCCCCTGCCACCTACACGGAGGCCCTACTGGATTCCACACTAGGCTTTGGCAAGGGGAATTACTCGAAGACGGAGAACGTCATGGCGTGCGACTCACGCTTCACTCCCCTGATGGAGATGAAGGCTACCCGGGAAACCTCGACGTTACCGTGACCTATTGGCTCAATGACAACAACGAGCTCAGCTGGCACGCCGAAGCCACCACCGATAAAGCCACTCCTGTCAATCTCATCAACCACACTTACTGGAACCTTAGTGGAGAGCTTAACTCACCGATCACTGACCACCAGATTCAGATTCATGCCGATTATTTCCTGCCTACCAATGCGGGCATGATACCAAGTGGGGAAATCCGTTCTGTTACCGACACCCCGATGGACTTCACGCGCCCTCAGCTCATCGGTAAAAACATCCAGACGGATTACGAAGCCCTTCACATCGCAGGCGGCTATGATCACTGCATGGTGCTGCGCGACCACCACGATCAAACCATCAAACCCCAAACCGCTGCTATCGTTCACCACCCCGACACTGGCAGAAGCCTTGAAGTCCTCACCAACCAGCCCGGCATCCAGTTCTACACTGGAAATTACCTCTCCAGTCCCTTCGGCTATCGTTCAGGACTTTGTTTGGAAACTCAAGGCTTCCCAGATGCCCTAAATCACCCTAATTTCCCTTCTGTCGTGCTGCAACCCGGTGAAACCTACCGCCACGATCTAATCTGGAAGATCTCCTAAATCCCGATCTAAATATCCTCCTCCCACAAATACAACTACCATACCTATGAACACAACTATCGAAGTATCCCTGTTTATCATCGCCGTTGTCGGCGTTATTGCTCTTGGAATCTGGAAATCCAAGGATGGGGATGACAGCGAACACAAAAAAGGCGCTGCTAACTACTTCCTCGCTGGCCGCGGCCTAACTTGGTGGCTGGTCGGCTTCTCACTGATCGCAGCCAATATTTCCACAGAACAGTTTGTAGGTATGTCTGGCTCCGCTGCCAACTGGCTTGGCATGTCCATCGCCTCCTATGAGTGGATGGCCGCCGTCACCCTCGTCTTTGTTGCATTCTGGTTCCTTCCCAAGTTCCTCAAGGCGGGCCTCTACACCATTCCAGAATTCCTCCAGTACCGCTTCGACGGCGTCGCCCGTCTCGCCATGGCCATCCCCGCCATAGTCACGCTCGTCTTCGTTACTACTTCTTCTGTCATCTTCTCAGGGGCCAAGTTCGTCTCAGAATACTACAATGACATTCCCATCATCAACAACCTGACCGCAATGTGTTGGCTGATCGCCGGCTTTGCTGCCGTCTACGTCTTTATCGGCGGACTCAAGGCTTGCGCCTGGACCGACCTGATCTGGGGCGCCGCGCTCATTGTCGGTGGTGCCGTTGTCATGTGGTTTGCCTTCCAAACCATCGTCGATCGACCTGCCGATGAGCTCATCCTTACCAAGGTCGCCAACTCAGAAGCAACCGCCGCTGACCTCGAAGGCGCCTCAGCCTGGGAACGCATCAAGCTGCTCAACGACGGTGTTCGAGGCGAAGCCGAAGCCGCAAACGGGCCCAACGGCTCAGGCGGAAAAATGCACATGATCCGTCCCAAGGAAGACACCGACATTCCATGGACCGCACTGCTGATTGGCCTCTGGATTCCCAACTTTTTCTACTGGGGTCTCAATCAATATATCGTGCAACGAACCCTCGGATCAAAATCCCTTGCAGAAGGTCAAAAGGGTATCGTCTTTGCCGCCATGCTTAAGCTGGTCATTCCTTTCATTGTCGTCATCCCCGGCATCCTAGCCTTCAACCTTTTCTCCACAGATCTGCACAGCTCAGCAGCGGCGAAAAACATCAGGGCACTTGAGGAAATCGGTGCGAAAGAAACCATCGTCGTCAACGAAGCCTTCGTGAAACTCCAGCCAGAACTGGTTGCCGGTATCATTGACCACAACAAATCTCTTGCAGGCCTTCCCGCAGAGATTGCCCCCGACGCCTCCCCCGTGGTTCTGGCATCAATGATCAACGACCTATCCAATAAGGCCCGTGAAAAAGACGCATCCCTCACAGAAGGAGCCAAGCTAGCAGGATACGACTATGACTCCGCCTTCCCTGTGCTCGTTCGCAACCTGATCAAACCGCACCCGTTCATCTCATGGTTCGTCCTGGCTGCCCTCTGCGGGGCCGTCATCAGCTCACTAGCATCCATGCTCAACTCCGCATCAACCATCGCCACGATGGATCTGTATGCGAAGTTCTCTGGTGAAACTGATTCTCACAAACTCGTCCAAGTCGGCCGGTTCTTTGTGGTCATCTTTGTTCTGCTCGCAGCTCTGGTTGCACCAAAACTTGATAACTTTGGAAGCATCTTCAAATACATTCAGGAATTTCAGGGATTCATCTCTCCTGGTATCCTCGCCGTATTCATCTTCGGATTCTTCTCACCACGCACCCCACGCTGGTTTGGTGTTGTCGGAATCGTGACCAACATCATTTCCTATGGCTCCTTCAAATGGTTCCTCGGTGATTGGATCACCAGCAACGGCTGGTGGTATTCCCCCGAAATCGCCTTCCTTGATCGCATGGCGATTTGCTTCTTCATCGTGCTTATCATAGGTATCATCATCACCATCGTGAAGCCCATGCCGCAGCCCGTGGCATTGCCAGAAAACAAGGAAATCAATCTGGACGAATCCAAGGGAGCTAAACTACTCGGCGGTCTCGTTATTGTTGCCACCATCGCACTCTACGCTATCTTCTGGTAATTTCCGACAACTACTGCCATCTCAACTCATCATGGCCTCAACGTTGCGACGTTGAGGCCATTTTTCACCATTTTAAATTCACCATCAAGCATTCGAATTCATGGATCTCACCCATCTTATCAATGAAGCCAAAAGCGGTCTTCAAGACACCTTTGGCCTAGAAGCCACCCACATTGCCGCCGCTCCAGGTCGAGTCAACCTAATCGGCGAACACATCGACTACTGTGATGGCTTTGTCTTACCCTTCGCTCTCGAACAAAACATCATTATCGCAGCCAAGGCTAACGACACCTCAACCGTGCGAATCGCCTCATCCCAAGGAAGTGACCCCGTAGAAATTGATGTCTCAGGTGAAATCCCGGAAGCCGAACCAAAATGGGCCAACTACCCACGTGGCGTGATGCAGTATTTCCGTGAGCAAACCAGCTGCACCCTGCCCGGTTTCGACGCCTACATTACCTCCAACGTGCCCTCAGGTGGTGGCCTGTCATCATCTGCTGCCTTCGAGCTCGCCACCGCCACATTATTAGAGGGCCTCACCGGCATCAATCTCGACACCAAAACCAAGGCTCTACTCTGCCAAAAAGCTGAGCACAACTACGCCCACTGCCCGTGCGGTATCATGGATCAGTTTGCCTCTGCCTTCGGTGAAAAGGACCGCCTTGTCATGATCGATTGCCAGTCTGGCGAACCTACTCTAGTTCCTTTTGAAAACCCAAATCTCACCGTGATCGTGGCCAATACCTGTGTTGCCCATGAGCTCTCTGACGGCGGCTACGCTTCACGCCGTAAAGCCACAGAAGACGGCTTGCAGACCATTGGCAAATCAAGCTGGCGCCAAGTCAGCATGGCTGATGTTGATGCTAGCAAAGAACAGATGGGCGATGTTGTTTACCAACGCAGTCGTCACGTCGTCGGCGAGATCCAGCGCACGATGGATGCCGCCAAAGCTCTTGAAGCTAACGATTTTGATACCCTGGGATCTCTCATGTATGCTTCCCACGCCTCCCTGCGTGACGACTTCGAGGTGTCTTGTGAGGAACTCGACATCATGGTCGAGATCGCCCAGTCGCTCGGTAAGGACGGTGGCGTTATCGGCTCGCGCATGACTGGTGGCGGCTTCGGAGGCTCTACCGTCACCCTCTGCGAGTCATCAAAGGCAAATAGCATTGTCGCCGCCATGACTAGCCAGTATACCGAACGCACGAGCATCACACCGGAAATCTTCCTCTCTCGGCCCAGCCAGGGAGCCAGACTACTTTGAGCCTACACTGCATATCTATTATTTCTCCAGAAACACGAGTTCCTCATGCCTGCCGACTACCACAGCCACACCCCTCTCTGCCAGCACGCTCAAGGTAAGCCTGAGGAGTATGTGCAAGCAGCGATTGAGGCCAAACTCAGTGAATATGGCATATCAGACCACGCGCCACTGACCCCTGAGCCCTTTGATGACTGGCGCATGCTCAGCAAGCAACTACCCGACTATTTTGAATGGATTAAACGTGCCCAATCCGCGGCCAACGGAAAAATTCCTGTCCGCGCAGGTCTTGAATGTGATTGGCTGCCCGGCTGTGAACCTTGGATTGAGGAACTCAAAGGCAAATACAACTGGGATTACCTCATTGGCTCCGTGCACTACTTATCTGATTGGGATTTTGATAATCCTGCGTGGTTAGAAAAATGGGCCAAGACAGATATCGATGACGCTTGGAGTCGCTACTGGAAGACTTATACTGACATGGCTGAAAGCGGTCTCTTCGATATCCTAGCCCACCCTGACCTGATCAAAAAATTCGGCTATCATCCTTCGGGTGACCTTAGCCGCTATTATGAGCCGGCCATCGACACCATAGCCACTGCGGGATGCGCTATCGAAATCAACACTGCGGGATGGCATAAGCCCTGCAAAGAATCCTATCCTGCCGCCGACTTCATCGATCTCGCTTGTTCTGCGGGTATCCCCATCGTCATTTCATCAGACGCTCATCGCCCCGAGGAGTTGGGACGTGATTTTGACAAAGCAACAGACTTAGCAAAGCAGGCTGGCTATACCGAAACCCTGCTCTTCGATCAATACCAACGAAGCTTCGAGGCTTTATAGGGCTTTCTCTTTACTTTGCCGCCACATGGCAAATCCGATGAATCCTAGCCCAGCAGCGATCATAAAGGTCGAGTAAAACTGACCTTTAGTAAGTGCTCCGATCATCGCCGAGTCAGGTTCACGGTAGCTCTCCACAATGATACGGAACACCGCATACAGCAGGAAAAAAAGACCCGTGATTACCCCATTGGCAAGTTTTGGGAACCTAACTCTTACAGAAAACAAAACGGCGAACAAAACCAAGCCCTCAAGTATTGCTTCATACAATTGTGACGGATGGCGAGCCTGGAGGTATTGGCCTAATGTTTCAGAAAGCTCTGAATTGTTGCGGGCAGCACTTACTACCGAATCATAAGAAAGCTCCCCTGTTCCTAATTCAGGAGCGACTTGCCGGCAGGCATAATATGCCTCGTTAACCGATGCCTTATCGTAATTCAAATCTTCATACAGAGATGCTGGGAATTTGATCGCCCAACTCAAGCCACTGGCAACGCGGCCATAGAGCTCGCCATTGATAAAGTTCGCCAAGCGAACCAAACCAATACCGATGGGTGCAACTACGCACAAACCATCCCCGACGGCTGTCCATGAAACCTTATTTCGTTTGGCATAGACCCAAGTGAATATCATCAAGCCTAGAATCCCCCCATGGCTAGCCATACCTCCATCCCATACACGCAATACCATTAAAGGATCAGCGAGTAGATCCCTCCATCCTTGGAAATCATTTTCAGGAATTTGATAAAACAATATATATCCAAGCCGGCCACCGATAAAGACACCAAAAAAGGCCGCGTAGGCAATAAAGTCAGCTACCTTTTCCTCAGGCATTACCCACAGTTTTTTACGTGCTTGCCAGCGCAATAAATAATAACCGAGCACAAAGGCCAACAAATAACCTAAACCATACCAGCGAAGCTTAATCGGACCAACAACATCAAAGATGACTGGATCCATATTGTGAATGTAAGTTGCTAGCATGAGTTTAAATGATACCAATGAAATGTTTCCGGCAAGAGATATTTGTGTGAGTTGTATTACAAATAGGCAGTAAGAGCGTCAACCTCAGCTTGGTTAAGCCGCTCTACTAAAGCGATGGAGAGATCCACCATTGCATGGTAATCTCGCACATCAATCACTGCATTGTGTGAATGAATATAACGAGCCGGCACACCCAGCACAATAGTAGGTATACCTATACCCGATAACTGAAATGCACGAGCATCTGTTCCGCCACTACTCCGAACGGCAAGCTGGTGGCTAATATTCTGTTTTTTGGCTACCGCTACCGCGAAATCTACGAGTGCTGGATTCATCACTGCTGTCGGATCTTGAAGTCGTATCTGCACACCTTGGCCCACCGCCCCCTGTGCCGACGCCCTTGCCATTCCCGGCGTATCATCTGCAGGTGTCCCCTCAAGCACGATCGCAACATCTGGCTTCGCCTTCACCGCCGCCGTAGTCGCACCACGAACACCAAGCTCCTCCTGCACAGTGCCACAAGCAATCAGCGTATTAGGGTGGCTCTTTGCAGCTAATGCCTGCATCGCTTGAATCGTCGCAGCCATCCCGACTCTGTTATCAAGTGCCTTAGCCATCAATAGATCAGGCTTGTGCATTTGGGTGAAATCACTCATCGGCACGACAGGATCCCCGATATGAATTCCAAAATTTTGTTCTAAATCACTGCGGCTAGATGCACCAACATCGATAAACATTGCCTCGATAGGAAGGACTTTAGACCTTTCAGAATCTGGTAAAAAATGAGGTGGTTTGGAGGTAATCACCCCCGTAATTTTACCTTCATTACGTGTGCATACTACGACTCGCTGGGCCAGTAAAGTGTGCGACCACCAACCACCTAGACTGACAAACTGAATAAATCCATCTGGAGTAATATTCTGCACCCTAAAGGCAACTTCATCCATATGCCCAGCCAGCAAAATCCTTGGGCCACTACCTGACTCACAAAAAACAGACCCCAAACCGTCGGTACTCAGCTCCCCCATGCCCTCTAGTTGATTTGCAAATACAGCTCGAACTTCATGTTCAAAACCAGGTGCCGCATGAGCATTGGTAAGCTCCTTTAGTAAATCGATCGCCTTATCGTGCATAAATGAGAAATTATCAGCCCAAGCACATACTTCAATCTTGATTCTTTGCCTATGTTTCTTAAATGTCTCCCCATGGCTCAAGTCACTGACCTCCACATCTCTAGCAATATCCCGCTCCCTGCACCTACCCTTCTACTTTCTGAGGTAGAGCGCTCTCAGCAACAGGCCGAATTTATGGCTAAATCCCGCCAACACATTCGCAACATCCTCAACGGCGACGACAAGCGCCTCTTGGTCATCTGTGGCCCTTGTTCAATTCATGACCCTAAAGCTGGCATCGAATACGCAAAAAAACTGGCTAAGTTAGCAGAGCAAGTCAAACACCAGATCTACATCGTGATGCGGGTTTATTTTGAAAAACCGCGCACCACCGTTGGCTGGAAAGGTATGATTATGGACCCATGGCTTGATGGATCTGACAACATCCCCGAAGGATTACGGCAAGCTCGTCTCTTTCTCAGAGAAATCATCGATATTGGTTTACCCACTGCCACAGAGCTACTTGACCCCATCACCCCACAATACATTGCCGACTTAATCAGCTGGTCGGCGATCGGAGCTCGCACCACAGAAAGCCAGACACACCGCCAAATGGCATCTGGCCTATCAATGCCGCTTGGGTTCAAAAATACTACTACTGGGGATTTAGTCGCCGCCGTCAATGCAATCAAAGCAGCCACGCAAAGCCAAACTTTTTTGGGAGTCAGTGAGCAAGGCGTTGCCTCAGCCGTTACCACTTCGGGCAACCCTGACTGCCATATCATTCTGAGGGGTGGCGATAATGGACCAAACTACGGAGCAGACGATATCGCAGTCACCTCCGATCTGCTAACTCAACACGGCTTACACCCATCGATCATGATTGACGCATCACATGCCAACTGCGGCAAGAAACAAGAGCGGATGCCCGCTGTGTTTGATGAAATCGTTCGACAGCGTACTGCAGGTAACGAGCAAGTTACAGGAGCAATGCTTGAAAGCAATCTCGTCGCTGGAAACCAAAGCTTCCCTCAGCCGATAGAGGAACTCACCTACGGTCAATCAATAACCGATCAATGCATTGACTGGCACACCACGGAGAATATCATTCTCAAGGCTGCTTCTGCACTTAAAGAGGCAGGCGTCGCTGGCTAAATGAGGAGCATTGAGAACAGGGGTAAGCCTGTATTACTCACATGATTTCTGAACAAACTTTTGCCGCTATTGACTTCGAGTCAGCTGGGGCAGAGCGCGGTCAAACGGATGTCCCCGTTCAAATCGGCATGGCCTCTTGGTCCATAAAGTCCGGTCACCAAGAGCATTTCACATCGTTCATACAAGCCAGCAAAAACATCACCTGGTCAGCCCAGAAAGTTCATGGCATCTCGACAAATGACCTCGCTGATGCCCCCTCATTGATGCAACTCTGGCCAAACATCAAAACCATCTTATCTGACCGGCTCGTCGTCGCACATGGACACGGCACGGAGAAGCGTTATCTAAACGCATTTCCAGGTCACGGCTTAGGCCCCTGGATAGATACCCTTCAACTATCTCGTGCGGCATGGCCTGAACTCAAGTCACATGCCCTGGGAGACCTATGCGAACACTGGCAGCTAACACCTAGAGTTAGCCAGATTGTTAAAAACAGATCATGGCACGATGCTCTCTACGATGCAACAGCATCACTGGTGCTACTTGAGCTGCTCATTGATCAATTTGATCTAGCAGCGTCTTCAAGCCATATATTGCTCAAACCTGATACCAGCTACTGGCACAGCTTGAAGCGTCGTAACCAATGATTATTCTCCCTGCCATTCACCATATTGGCGAAACTTCTGGTAGCGCTGTTCCAGCATGTCTTCCAAACTAAGGGCTTGTAGCGATTCAATATGAGCTAAAACAGCCTTGCGGAGATTCTCTGCAGCCTCAAGGTGATCATGGTGTGCTCCTTGCTTAGGCTCCGGGATGACCTCATCAATAAGCTTAAGCTTCGCAAGATCAGGTGCCGCAATTTTCATTGCCTCAGCTGCCTCAGGGGCATGTTTGCGGTGCTTCCAGAGAATAGCTGCGCAGCCTTCTGGGCTAATAACAGAGTAATAAGCATTCTCCATCATCAATACACGGTCCGTAACACCAATTCCAAGCGCTCCACCTGACCCACCTTCTCCGAGAACGACTGCAACGGTTGGCGTTTTCAGCAGCATCATTTCTCGTAAATTATAACCAATTGCTTCAGCTATGTTTCGTTCTTCGGCACCAATACCGGGAAAAGCACCGGGAGTATCGATCAGACAAATAACTGGAAGTTTGAATTTTTCAGCAAGCTGCATTAACCGCAGTGACTTGCGGTAGCCCTCAGGATGCGCACTACCGAAGTTGCGCTTTAAGTTCTCTTTGGTATCCCTTCCTTTTTGATGACCCACAACCACGACACGTTGTCCGCCCAAGGTAGCAAAACCACCCGGCATCGCATGGTCATCACCAACATGACGATCTCCATGGAGTTCACAGAAGTCATCAAACACATGTGAAATGTAATCAAGCATGAATGGGCGATTGGTGTGGCGTGCTATTTGAACTCGTTGCCATGGAGACAGATTATCATATATGTTATTTCTGGTCGCTGACAACTTCCCTTCCATCGCAGAAATTTCATCAGACATGTCGATATCCTGTGTCTGAGCCTTATTCTTAAGGTTTTCAAGTTCGGCTTCTAGCTCAGCAATAGGCTTTTCAAAATCAAGAGGCTTCATATAAATAGGTTACCGGTTATCGTTGTATAATTTGGTGAAATAAAAAGAAAAATTGGTCAATCTCTGCCGCGGAATTTTAATATACTTTATTGTTTAATCTCAACATCATTTCCAGGCCTTAGTAAGAGCGGTAGCTCTTCCATATCTGCATGAGAAAGCATGAATCCTAAGCTTTGGTCGTCTTCACTATCACTTGAAAAACTTCTAATGGCGAGTGATTTATCAGACAAGATAATCACTTTATTGGAGCTCCTATACTCCTCGGCATGATTTAAATAAAGTTTGCCATCGTGTTCACCACGAATAAGGCCGATTTCGCAACGTTTCGTCGCAGACCTGCTCTTATAAGAGACCTTAAGCAAGGTATACTCTTTGATAAACTCCCCACCATTCCAGATCGTCAGCGTGTTACGTCTTAAATCAATGACAGCGCGCATCTCCATAGGCATAACGACCAGCTTGTCACCTGGGTGTAAACTACGGTGATCACTACGTTTCAGCTCACTCAAGTGAACCAAGCTATCCATTGTCGTCTTATTTTCTGCGATAATACGCGAAAATGTATCTCCGGAGCGAACAGTGACTACTTTCTTCCCCTCCAGCTTGGCGGGGTCAAGTAAACGATCTAGGTTGATCTCGCCCAAAATTCGCCGACATTGCGTAGCACACTCCGCAGAAGGATAGAAACTGACGATATATTTCATCTTTTCTTCTGCCTCCTGCATCGACTCCTCCGCTAATAATTCCTTGGCTCGTTGAAAGGCTTTTTCGCCCGGTTTGTTGCCTGAATCTTGAACATGCTCGGTCTTCACTTTAAGTTTTTGCTCAACCATCCGCTGACGCTCCATCATGGCACCCGGCAAATCTTCTACAGAACCTGTGTAGTCTTTAATCAGATAAATAGTGGAGCCAATCACGCCAAGCACAAGCAGCATTGTGATCGCCTTGATGATGAGCATAATTCGCATAAAACTACTAGGGAATGATCGGGGCGAATCCTTCTATTAGAGCAAGCCCTTACGTTTAAAGTCAAAGACGTTAATGTCTGCCGACTTGCCAATCATCTCGATGGAGAACTTCAACAAACAAACCTCCCATGCATCATCCACTCCTTCGATGACCGCTAACATGGGATCACCGGTCGCCTTGACATCAGCAAGCACCTTGTCACGCACTGATTCCATATTGTCATTGAGAACAGACTCCGTTACATGGCTGCGTTTAAATACAAAGAAATAAAAAAAAAAAACAGGCTCAAGCTTGTTCGTTTTTAACCAGTCAATAAATTCACCAGCTTTCTCTTGAAAACCTTCTAGCTCCACTCCCTGCATCACATCAGGACGTATGATTTGAGGTTTCTGTGCTTCCATCTCCCCCTGCCGAATACGAACCTGCCCAACTGAATCCATCGGCTCACTTAGCATCGTAAATTTAAAGCGAGTGGCACCAAACGTATCTATCCGTCTGTCGGGCTCATGCAAAAGGCGCGCGGTTTCCATTGCATATTGAATGCTGTCGGGAGAATGTTCCATTAGATGTTAAGACTTAATAATGTGTGTTGCTGTATTTTCGCATGAAACGACAAACATGCAATCATTAGCATCCGCCAGCTTGGACATAATTAAACATAAAAAAGAGCAGACCCAATATTGAGTCTGCTCTAATAATAAATTCAAAAAGCGTTGTGAGTGTAGCGTATTGCCACTCAGCCCGCCATCTAGATCTGAGTCGTTAGGAATTTGCTGTCACGTATGTGACGACGTCACTCACGCTCTGAAGTTTCTCAGCATCTTCGTCAGGAACTTCGATTCCGAACTCTTCTTCAAAAGCCATAACAAGCTCAACAGTATCGAGTGAATCTGCTCCGAGATCTTCGATGAATTTAGCTTCTTGCTTAACTTGGTCAGCATTTACGCCGAGTTGCTCGACGATGATATCTTTTACTTTGGATTCGATGTCAGACATTATTGAATAGTATAGTTGGTTGGTTGATGAAGATGTAGCCTCGAGGGTCTCTATTGGCAATACTGAAAATAATCTTTTATCGCCTAATCCTACTCAGGGTTCTTGTCAGCCGACTCTTCACCCTTATTTTCGTCCTCCGCATCGCCTGCCTCTTGGTCTACATACTCAACGACCTCACCTTTAAAGTGATCCATTAAGTAACAAAACAAGCGCTCGGCAGGAGCCCCGTCCTCTTCTTTGAATTGACCGTATACCATTCCATCCAGCTTTGCCTTTTTCTCACTCCCCTTATCATCATAATATATGAGCGCTAGTCCCTTGCTATCCCAATTCCGCTTATCAATACGCAACATATCAGCATAGGGAATACGTTTTCCATTCTGGGTATACAAAGCATCCTCATCAACGCTAATGCTTCGACCTGAAGTTCGAATCAGCACATAGAGCGTAAACAGGAGTAAAAGCCCAGTTACACCAGCGGCATAAAATTGCTCACGTATCTTACCTGCGTCCATCGGGTGATCCATAGGCTCAGAATCCCATTTTCTCTCCGCAGCATATTTTTCCCACAGTTTAATGGCTCCATTTTGCCCGCCTTTAGAGGACATCAAATCATAACTGCCAGCAATAGACTCCGGCCACGACATAGGCAACTGGGTATCTTTAGGTAGAATAGCGCTCGCATCCTCGGGGAATATACACTCTTGAGACAATGCATGTTGCTTCCAGTCAGATTCATTGATGTCACTTTCCTGCTGCATCTTTTGAAACTGCAGGCCCGCGCTCTTGAAGTTTTCGTATAAATAGAACTGTAGATTCTTACCACGATACCCCGTCAATCCATCCTGCAAAAAAAGCACAAAAAACACCCCGAACATAACAAGAATTGCCAATGCCCGCCAAAAGAACCACTTAGTAGGCTTACATTTCAGCTCATCTTTTATCGAAGTTGGGTCTAAAGAATTAGTCATAAATAAGAGGCAGTAACTTTGCATACAAACCGAGCAAGCTAGAAGCAAAAAATCGATGCAATATGCACTCGCTTTCGCTGGCTTCAGATGTGACACTCTGGCGAGAATTCTCTTATCGCAAAGTCAGCCAAATTTTAAGCGGCTTTGAAAACATTCTAAATCAGATACAACATTATCTTCGCAATAATGAATCGTAAAGAAACTATCAGGCTTACATCTCTGGCCTCCTGTGCTGGATGAGCGTCCAAACTGGATCCGGGGTCACTTACGCAGGTTCTGCGTGGCTTACCCCAATACCATGATGATCGGCTGCTTGTTGGCTCCGCCACTGCAGATGATGCAGGCGTCTTCAAAATTGATGACGAACGCGCCCTCGTGCAAACGACTGACTTCTTCACCCCCATTGTAGACGACCCCGTCCTCTATGGTCGCATTGCAGCCGCAAACTCACTCTCTGATGTCTACGCCATGGGAGGCCGGCCACTCACAGCACTCGCCATTGCTGGAATGCCCACAGAGCATTGCGACAATGATATCATCCAAAAAATATTCAGAGGTGGTGCTGAAATGTGTGTCGAAGCAGAATGCAGCCTTATGGGTGGACACACGATCAAAAACCCTGAGCCTATCTATGGGCTTGCTGTCACCGGCATCGTCCACCCAGATCGTTATTTGGGAAATTCTCTCGCTAAGCCCGGAGAAATACTAGTTTTAACCAAGCCCTTAGGAAGCGGCATTGTCTCAACCGCCATCAAACGAGGCGAGTGTAACGAGCAATTAGCCGACCACGCAGCTCAGCTTATGGCAACCCTCAATAAACCAGGAGCCACCCTTGCCGAGAGAGCATTACTGCGATGCTGTACAGACATCACTGGTTTTGGCCTCAGTGGCCACCTCATCGAAATGTGCAAAGGCAGCCGAGTCAGTGCTGAGCTCGATGCCAGCGCATTCCCCCTGATGACAACCGAAATCAACTCATTCATAGAGTCTGGGTGCGTGCCTGGTGGCAGCAAAAAGAATTTGGATTATAGCGCTCCTGACACCCACTTTGAAGATAACGTCAGCGAAGCAGAAAAACTAATTTATGCAGATGCCCAGACATCCGGCGGCCTCCTACTTAGCGTACCAGAGGAAAACATTAATGCCGTCATGGAAACACTTGAGGAAACTTCTGCACCATGCGCCAGTATCATCGGCAGAACTACCGAACCTCGTGAACACTCGGTATATTTGACCAGCTCCTAAATATTCGTGAAAAAACATCTACCCATTGATCTCAATTCACTACCTGAAGACGGCAAAACCTTCTCAGGAGAACTGGATGGCTCTATTTTTTCAGCCAATGGCGAAAAAATCAAAGTCGAGGGCCCCCTTTATTATGATGTTTTTATCCAAAAATTCGACAGCGAACTTCTCATCAGAGGCAACCTCACTGCCAGCTTTGTTTTCTGCTGTGATCGCTGCTTAGCTGAATTCACACAAACCATTGATGCTGAGAATATAAGCCTCTGCAAAGAAATTACTAATTCACCACTAGATATCAGTGAAATCTTGCGAGAAGAGCTCGTCATTCTTATTCCTGACTATCCTCACTGTGATCAAGGCGATGATTTGCAAGAATGTAATTTAGATTCTCGGTATTTAGCAGTGGACAAACCCCCTTCTGATGAGGTAAAGACGCCCCCCCGAGACGAAGAACCTAATCCTTGGGATGCTCTGGATGCACTTGATGATTAGTCCTCATCGCAATCAAACTAAGCTTTCTAGCACCCCAAAAGGCTCTAAATCAACAACTCAAACAATCTCAACCTACTACTACCATGGCCGTACCCAAGCGCAGAACATCCAAAATGAAGCAAAAGATGCGTCGCGGAGCTAACCGCTGGCGCACTCCAAAGCTGAAGACATGCCCAGAATGCGAAAGCCGCGTTCCTTCTCATATCGCATGTCCTCATTGCGGAACTTACCGCGAGCGCCAAGTTCTAGAAGTGGATGCCCTTTAAGGCCCACCTCAATTTAACTCTTTGCTCACGAAGCGGAATGTCTCGGCATTCCGCTCGTTTCATGTAAACACATAGCTTTACTATGCGTCACAGTATCGCTTATCAAACTACCGAATCATGAAAATTGCTATTGATGCCATGGGTGGCGACCACGCACCTACCGTAAACATTGTTGGTGCTCGTGATGCTCTCAAAAAATATCCTGATATTGAAACGATTTTCTTGGTCGGCAACTCAGAGTTAATTAAACAAGAAATTCAAGAGCATCAGTTAACTGACCCTCGGGCTGTCATCGTCGATGCTCCTGATGTTGTCGAAATGCATGAGTCTGGAGCTAAAGCTCTGCGTCGAAAAAAGAAATCCTCGATCTCTATAGCTACTGATATGGTGAAATCAGGGGACGCGGATGCCGTAGTGAGTGCCGGTAATACAGGCGCTGCTGTTGCAGCAGCTACGGTCAAGCTCAGAACTTTACGTGGAGTTGAGCGTGCTGGGATTGCCTCAGCCATACCCAATGAATACGGCATTTGCCAGCTACTAGATGCAGGAGCCAACCCTGAGGCAAAGCCCGAACACCTCGTGACATACGCTGTAATGGGCGCCGTCTACTCTCACTACGTTCTTGGTGTCAAACAGCCAAAGATAGGCATTATGTCTAACGGAGAAGAAGATGAAAAAGGCACCAAATTCACCAAAGAAACCTTTGCCCTCATTAAAGATCTTGAATCATCAGGTAACGCCCCTTTCGATTTTGTGGGTAATGTCGAGGGGCATGACTTATTTGAGAGCGATCTTAATGTAGTGCTTTGCGATGGCTTTACGGGCAACATCATACTGAAAAGCTGCGAAGCCACCGCGAAGGCGATGTCCAAGTGGCTCAAAGTAGAATTCAAACGTAACCCCCTTCGTATATTAGGTGCAATCATTGCCAAAGGAGCATTCAAAGCAGTGAAGAAAAAAAGCAGCTATGAATACGTCGGCGGCTCTCCCCTACTCGGAGTGAATGGTGTGTGCATCATCGGCCATGGTGGGTCTTCTGCACTTGCGATTGAAAATGCAATTCGAGTTGCCCGCGAGACGGTGAACCTCAAGGTTAATCCTCACATTGAAGAAATGCTGGATCGCATCAATGCAGGATCTCAGCACTCTGTGTAAATCCTCTCAGGCACTGGCTATTTTGCTGTTCAAGTGCCTATTCTTGTCTAAATTTCTCACATCTCCATTCCGTCTGACTTTATGAATTCATCTACATCTGTTATTCCCGTCACCATCGCTGGCACTGGTAGTTACGTTCCTGAGCGTATTTTAACCAATGATGAATTAGCCAAGGTGGTAGATACAAGTGATGAGTGGATCACCTCTCGCACGGGTATTAAGGAAAGACGTATCGCAGCTGAAGGCGAGTTCACTTCTGACATGGCCGCTAAGGCAGCTGAGAAGGCCCTAGAGCAGGCTGACATCGCGGCTGAGGACATCGAACTCATCATCGTAGCTACCATCACTCCTGACACACCCACGCCAGCTACAGCTTGTCATGTGCAGGCCAAACTTGGGTCATTCTCTGCTGTTGCCTTTGATATTTCAGCGGCCTGTTCTGGATTCTTATACGCGATGAAAATAGCCAAGCGCCTCATATCCGATGGTGCCTATAGCAACGCTCTCATAATTGGTGCAGAAAAGCTGTCATCAGCCACTAACTGGGAGGACAGGAATACCTGCGTGCTCTTTGGTGACGGCGCTGGGGCCGCGGTGCTGCGAAAAAGTCAAGACGGCGAGGGTCGCATCTTAGCAACCGAGATGGGAACTGACGGAAGACACACTAACCTCCTAGAAATTAAGGGCGGTGGCTCAGCTTGCCCTATTACTCCAGCAAATGCTGAATTGAACTTACAAACTCTTTCGATGCAAGGGCGTGAGGTCTTCAAGCTTGCGGTCAACGCCATGCGCACGGCAGCCGAAACTGTCATCGAACGTGCCGGCCTGACACCAGAGGATATTACCCTCGTCGTTCCTCACCAAGCCAACTTACGTATCATTGACGCCATTGCTGACCGTCTATCTGTGCCCAATGAGAAAGTCTTCGTCAACCTCGACAAATACGGCAACACATCTGCAGCTGCCGTTGCCATAGCCCTGGACGAGGCTCATCGCGAAGGCCGTTTTAAGCGTGGAGACAACATCATTCTCGTTGTCTTTGGCGCCGGCCTTACCTGGGCTGCTACTGCCATTGAGTGGTAATAGCTTAGCCGTATCTTCGGACCTGCGGCTCAGCAGGCTCCTCTTCCTCTTCGATATCCACCTTGCGATGTACCCAAACACTCTGCACTAGCCCAAGCAGAAACATAATCATTACGATAAACGTTCCCGAATAACTCACCAAGGGCAATGGAATACCTGTGATTGGTGTCATGAGAACGCACATCCCAATATTTTCGAAAATATGGGAAAACATGAGTGCTACCACAGCCGCTGCAATAATTTTCCCTGAGCTATCTCGGCTGTAAAAAGCAATGAATAAACATTGGATAAGAAGCATGGAGTAGCCGAGGAGTAGCAATAAACTGCCACGAAACCCCTGCTCTTCGCCAATAACCCCGAAAATGAAATCATTATGGGCAGTTTTCCATGGAATGTATTTCTTATCGTGGAGAGAACCTCGTTCACTTGAAGCATTCCATCCTAAGCCTTTCCAGCCGGCTTTTCCAATCGACGTAGACACCCAATAAGGCGCATACGCGTCACCGTTAATATCAACTTCATGCCCATTAAGCATGGCTAGGTAAAGTTCGATCCGCTCCGAGCCACGCTCTGATGCTTTTGGTAAAATGATAAAATACGCTAGCGCCACACAACCAATTGCGATGATACTTAGTAGTAGCATATAACGATATGGTATTCCACTCACCAGCATGATCACAGCCGTTACCGGCAACCAGACAAGAGCTGAACCCATATCCCCCATGGCGACTACAATCAAAAATGGGACCCCAGCTAAGACTCCGATAATACCTAGCTTGATATATGGCAGACTGAAAAAAACATGCCAGCGTGGTAAGTCTTGCAACAAAGATCCCATCAGAACAATACCACCAGCAATACCCAGTTGCGTGGGCTGAAATGAAATCACGCCCAAACTAATTTGGTGCACATCACTACCTTTATGAATAGCCATGATCATAAGGGCCAAACCAGATAAATACATCGGTATGCCAAGCCATCGAATCCAGCGGTAGTCGACTAATGCCGTGACGAAAAACACGATGCAGCCCACAACAATCCATACCTTTTGGCGCTGGGCATAATATTCGCCGCCATTGGGTAAATGCCGCGCTGCACTTTCTATCGCATAAACTCCAAAAATCGCCAGTGCCAGCATCGTAAATACCAACAGCCAGTTCATTCCTGGAATTTTTCGGAGTAACAGAATCATCATTATGTTAACAAAATCTCAAGCCCAGTGGGCTTATTGGCCAACAGCCCCAGACGCTGATTGATTTAACTCCTCGAGCATCACAGCGGTAATATTCGCTGCATCTTTAAGATAGATAAAAAAAGAAACCTGATTCGTATTTTTTCCCGATTCATCGAATACAAAGTCATATTCCTGCCTCTCAGCAAAAGCCATTATCTTCCCCCGTATCTCAGTCATGATACCTTGCATACTTGCGGCTTTACGCCTCGCCACCTTCTTTTTGTTTTCAAGCTCCGCCTGCTTCATTTCAGCGAGAAAGACTTGGCGCTGCTTATCTATCAACTTAAACTCTTGTGCATATTTATACCTTGTATTTTCATCCAGCGACTCATCTTTCAACTGCTCGTTCAACGACTTTAGTTGTAACCCCATTTCGTTGATTTGTTCAAGCTGCTGGTTTACTGTTTTTTGAATCGCTGCGTAATCTTGGTTAAACTGTTTTTGGGCATCCTCAGTTCTATAATATTCCTTGAAAAGCTTTTGAATATCTACCACCCCAATTTTGGGGTTTTCTGCAACGGCACTCGCCATTGCAATGCTGTAGGTCACAATCGCCAGAGATATCAGCTTTAAAGTTTTCATTACAAATTAGGATTCAATCGCCCTGCTAAAGTGCCTTCTTTGAAAGTGGTCGTCAATAGCATCCCAATCCTTGGGACAAAAAACGCCCTTTCCATGAGGAAAGGGCGTGATGAAATTCACTCCGAAAAGTTTTGTTTGAGATTATCTAGTGCTACTCGGAAGCTGCCTTGGGAGCATTTGCATTTAATTTGGCCAAAAGTGCAGTTGTAGCATCTGTAGCATCTTTCGTGTAGAGCAAAAACGGCACCTGATTGGCACTCAAACCTGATTTATCTAATACGTAGTCAAAATCTTCGCCCTTAGCGTGGTCGACAATTAATTTCCTAATCTCTTCGAGAATACCCTGCATGCTTGCTTGTTTTTTCAATTCAAGGGCACGGGTGCGTCGACTCAGAAACTCACGGCGCTCACGATCCATCGCCTTAGCTTCATCGAGCTTGAGTTGAAAGTCACGAGACTTATCGCGCTTTACTCCATCTGCAATTGTTGGGTCTTCAATTTGCTTTTTAAGGCCTTGGAGCTGCTCTTCAAGCTCACGAATACCGGCAAGACGCTCATTATTCTCTTTTTGAATGCGGGCGAACTCCTCGCTGAATTTTTGCTGTTCGTCAGCAGTGCGGTGATATTCTTTAAAGAGAATCTGCATGTCAATCGTCGCAATCTTGAGGCGCTGAGCAGAAGCTGATGAGGCACTGAAGAGTGCAACAAAGCAAAGAGCAGCGGCAATTTTAAGGTGTTGTTTCATAGTGATTAGTAGTATTTTTTTGTTTGATCTGGCAACAGCTCAAGATCTTACAGCTCAACGAAATAGATATTTATTCGGACGAATATAAAAACTTCGTATTGCAGGGCAAACCTGCACCGAATAGCTTGCCCCGTCAATATCTATCCCAGTCTATACTTCGATACCCTACCTTCTTTCGCACCTTAAAATGAACGTCGCAAAAACCATCACCTCTCTTGAAAAATCACTCAGTGAGATTACTCCCGATTACACAAAGATACTTGTGCCGACGATGGGTTCATTGCATGCGGGCCATCTTGCTCTCATTGACGAAGCCAAACGCACCTCAGGGGGCAAAGGGTTCGTTATCCTCAGCCTGTTCGTCAACCCAACTCAATTCAATCAAGCTGACGACCTGAAACATTACCCTCGATCGCTAGAGATGGACTTAAAGCTCTGCAAGGAACATGGCGTAGACCTAGTATTTGCGCCCGAGAGTGATATCATCTATCAAGCTGACCACTCTGTCACCGTCAGTGAATCTGAATTATCCAAGAGACTTTGTGGAGCAACTAGACCTGGCCACTTTGACGGTGTCTGCACCATTGTATTAAAACTCTTTAATCTTACCCGAGCTGATATTGCCATCTTTGGTAAAAAAGATTATCAGCAGCTGGCCATTATTCGACGAATGACGAGAGACCTTAACATCCCCATTCAAATCAGAGGTGTAGAGACGATAAGGGAAACCAGTGGCCTTGCCTTATCATCAAGAAATAAGCGTTTATCAGAACAGCAACACTCAGACGCACAACGAATCAGGCGCGGCATGCTGGCAGCTCAGACTACTTACCTGCAAGGCACCACTAGCGCGGACAAGCTCATCTCAGTGACCCAGAATATCATCGAATCCTCAGAACTAGGTCTGAAAATTGATTACCTTGAACTGCTCGACCGTGAGAGCTTACAGCCCATTAAATCGCTATCGAGCCCAGCTGTAATGGCTGTTGCAGTCAGCTATGGAGCGGTCAGGCTGATCGACAACATTGAGCTGCCCTAGATCTGCGCAAACTTATCCCAGAACCTCTCGCTCTGGCGCTCATCAGGCACTACCTCAACTAGGGTTGTTTGATCCTGTGGCTCAAGATCAAAACCCTCCATGCCGACCACTTTCGTGTAATGCATGCCCCACATAGCAGCCAAAGACTCAAATGTATATTCGTGTGAATTGGTAATAAGCTGAGATACATTATCTTTCACCTTCTTCATGATAGGCAAACGCTCAAAAATCTTGCCCCCACCGTTGTTAATGACCACCAGCATACGCCCGCGGCATTCAACTTGATTGAGCAGCGCAGGCGCCGACAAATCATACATCGTTGTAAGATCTCCAAAGATACCCCATGCATCCTGCTCAGCCGCACTCGCTCCGAGCCAACTGGCAATTTGACCATCAATGCCATTAGCGCCTCGGTTAGCCCTCACTATTTCGTATGGAACTTCGCGTTGAGCAAAATCATTCCATTCACGAACAGGTAGGCTATTGCCCAAATAAAGGCTGCTACCCATAGTTGCCATCACAGACAAGGTTCGTATCATCCCAGGCTCACTCTCAGGCAAAGACTCCAGCAGTTCGGAAATACGACCTTGTTTGCTGGAGTTGGACTTCAAGTAGTCCATTGTATCGCCGAGAGGTGACAGCTCACCCAATGCGCATACGCACCGGGAAATATCTCCCGTAACCACCTCGCTTTTTCGTGCCAAACCAGCAAATCCTGTCCTGCTGATGGACACAACATTGACTTGAGGCATACTTTCAAGGTCTCTCCAAAATCTACCTGTAGGCACCTCACCGATACGCAGTATATGGGCCGGAGGTCTCTCTTTGAGGATCCGGTCGCCATCGACCAGAGCTAATGATCCCAACATCTCACGCAAGCCACTTGTGGTATCAGCAAGAACAGGAACTCCGAGATTCTTCAAGAAATGCCATACCTCCTCACGGTCACTAGACTCAAGTCCGCCCAGCATTACCACCAGACCCTTCCAGCCTTCTTTGATACAATGCAAAACCGGCAACATATCGATATTGGCGCGAGCCTCTCCGATATTTCCTGGGCGAACCTTCGAACATTTGAGCACAAATTCTTGCTCGCTACCGTTCGGCATTTCAAAATCATCGAGACAAAGATTGAGCTGCCATGGAGCTGCACCGCTCCAGCCATCGAAAATCTTTAATTCATCCTGCCAGCCGAAATCCTCACATACCTCAACATAGTCACCAAACAAATCCACTTGTTCAATCGCTTGGGGCGCTCCTGTTCCGCGATAATCTTGAGGGCGATCAGCTGAAATAACAACAAGAGGGCGTCTCTGATAATGGGCCTCAATCACTGCAGGCAACAATTCAGCCACCGCCGTGCCTGATGTCGTGACGACGGCACAGGGAGCTCCTGATTGCATCGTGCGACCCAATGCGAAGAACCCAGCTGCACGCTCTTCAAAGTGAGAGAACAGGCTTATGTCACCCAACTCAGCAGAATCAGCATGATCTGCAAGGGCGACGACCAAAGCAAGATTCCTCGCACCTGCACAAACTACATACTCCTGAACGCCCGCGGCGATACAGGCCCCGATGACATCATGAACCCACCCTTTGCTAGACACTATAAAATATGAAAATGCTAATTAAGAGCCGAGAGGCAAACCTGCCCTAGTGATCCAAACAACCACTATCCGTGGGTGCATCAGCAGCATCATCTAGCTGTTCCACTAGGCGATGCTCTAGTAAGTATTGCTCAACTTCATCACCTGATACATCAGCGAGCATTTCACCGTTAATGGTGACACACGGACTCAACTGCTGGTCACTTTTCTGCTCCATTTCCCAGCGGAATGCAGGGTTTTTAATAATATCTTTTTCTTCATACTCGAGGCCATACTTTCGCATCATGGCGCGAACGCCCTCGCTCCAGCCGCAGTAGGTCTTCAGGTAACAAACGATTTCTGTTGGTGATGTTGTCATGGTCAAATCTTGTGATATGCCAGAAATTGATCATAATATGACTACTTTGCAACCCGAATCATTATCTCTGACAATTAGCGCCGATGGCAGATGCCTTGATGCAAATCAGCTAACACCCAAAATCCTGGCCAGTGATTCTTTGGATATCCTCGAGATCATCATTGACGCCAAGCAAATGCACGGCGGTCCAAGCAGCAGCATCCTTGGGGGGAATTCATCTTATCTTCCCTCATCGGTCGAATTTACTTTAGATCATTTTGAGCCTCTCAATGACGGCACCTGCCTTCTTCGCTACAAACGTCTTCATTAAAATTCGGCAACATCATCAAGCATCTCCCTCTTCAAGCTATACAGTAAAACACATCAACTCAGATGCCCGCGAATAACGACCCAACCAATGCAACAACCGCCATCATTGGCGCTGGTATCACGGGTCTTTGCGTAGCCCACTCTCTTCAACAACAATCATCAGAACAAATTTCATTTGACCTTATTGATTCTGCCCAAAAAGTTGGTGGAGCTATCCAGAGCACCCTCAGTAATGGTTATCTGGCCGAGCACGGCCCCAACAGCATCCTCATCAAGGACAAGCGGATTGCTACCTTACTTCGTCAAATAGGTCTCGATGGGGACAATGCTGATGCAGAGCTATTACCAGCACGACCAGAGGCAACGAGGCGCTACATCGTTCAAAATGGCTTCACTGTTGCCATGCCAGGCACGCCCACAGCCCTAATCAGCTCGCCTTTATTTTCGCTGAAGGGAAAAATGAGACTATTACTAGAGCCTTTTATCGGACGGCTTCAAAAAAGAGGAAACCCCCAAAGAGAGGAAAGCTTCGCAGACTTTGTCAGGCGGAGATTTGGGCCAGAGCTACTGGCGAGTGCCGCCGCGCCCTTTGTCAGTGGTATTTATGCCGGAAACCCCGAAACACTCTCGGTTCGGCATGCCTTCCCGAGGCTATGGGCAATCGAGCAAAAACACCGCTCCATCCTACTAGGCCTCATTGCGCAACAGCTTGGCGCTGAAAATAACCCACACCAACTCAAGCCATCACAAATTGTCTCTTTTCGCTCTGGCATGCATGCCTTGCCGAACGCTATTGCAGATAGTCTTCCCCAGAAATCACTGCACCTAGGCGCTAAGATCAGCTCAATAGAACCGAACGATAACGGCTGGACAATCAAATGGACTGATCAGCAGGGAAAAGATCAACAAAAAGACTATCGCAACATCGTGATCACCACACCCCCTCACAAGCTAAGCCGTTTAGCACTTCCAGCGAAGCTCCATCAAACTCTTCAACCTGTCTTTGACATTGCATCTCCGCCTGTCACCAGTCTAGTTCTTGGTTTTAAACGTGAGGAAATAGCACATCCACTAGACGGATTTGGCATGCTCATCAAACAGTCAGAAAACAGCCCTCTTCTTGGCGTCCTCTTTTCTTCCAGTATGTTCGATGGTCGCGCTCCCGATGGCCATGTCGCGCTCACCTGCATGATGGGAGGCTCAATAAACCCCCAATACGCCGACAATGACGACCAAGTGGTTTTGCAAGAATTAGACAAACTTCTTGGGGTCACAGGCAAACCAAGCTTCAGACACCAAACGACTTGGCCACAAGCCATTCCTCAGTATTCTCTCAATTATCAAGAAAAGCTCAACACACTGAATACGTGTGAACAATCATACCCGGGGCTACATCTTGCAGGTAACTACCGCAACGGCATCTCCGTTGTTGACTGTATGTTGAACGGTCTAGATCTAGGCAAAAAACTGAGCCGTCATTCCAGCACTCTCCATTAATCTGACCCCCTCACCTCACCCAAAGACCCAAGCCAACTTATTACCATGTCTACCATTTCCCAAATTCTCAGTGACAGCATTCGCGACGTCCCCGACTTCCCTAAACCCGGTATTCTTTTTAAAGACATATCCACCATCCTCTCAAGCCCTGAATTACTAAGGCACTCGGTCAATGAGCTCACAGCGACAGCTGGAGGCGAAAAAATTGACAAGGTTGTCGGCATTGATGCTCGTGGCTTCATCTTCGCCGCCCCTGTTGCCCTCAATCTCGATGCCGGCTTTGTCCCCATCCGCAAACAAGGCAAACTACCGTGGCAAACCCACTCTATGGCTTACTCGCTCGAATACGGCGAAAACGTCGTCGAGATCCACCAAGACGCCATCCTTCCTGGAGAGCGCGTTCTGCTTGTTGACGACCTGCTCGCCACTGGAGGCACAGCCGCAGCTGCTGTAAAACTTATTCATCAGCTAGATGCTGAGCTTGTCGCCGCCTCTTTCCTGATTGAGCTCAGTGATCTTAACGGCCGTGAGCTACTCGGCAATACGATTGTAAATGCAGTGGTGCGCTATTGAAATTTCAAGTAAGAGTCATATAGCGAGGAAAATGCGATGGCTAAGGATTCACGCTAACAGCCTTCAGCATACCAAAAAAAGGCCCAGAGCTAGTGCTCTGGGCCGGAAAAAGAATGGTGCGCAATACTGGATTTGAACC
>JAQXBQ010000002.1 GCA_029252325.1 Akkermansiaceae bacterium | reverse complement strand
ATCGCCTGGATGACTCAGAGGCAAGTTGTGTGATTACTGCTGACGGTGGCTGGCGTCGTGGTAGTGTGATTGACCTCAAATCCAATGTGGATGAGGCCTTAAAACGCGACAAGTTTGTTAAAAAAGTAATCGTGCTCAAACGCACCGATAATAAGGTCAAGATGAAGCGTGGCCGTGACGTTTGGTGGCATGATGAAACAGCTAAAGTGCCAGGCACACATAAACCGAAGTTCTTTGATAGTGAGCATCCTTTGTTCATTCTCTATACCTCAGGCTCTACAGGTAAGCCCAAAGGCATACTGCACACTACCGGAGGCTATATGGTAAATACCTATGCGACCTGCAAATATATTTTCGACATGCGTGATGACGATGTCTACTGGTGCACAGCGGATGTCGGCTGGATCACTGGGCACTCCTACATCACCTATGGCCCAATGCTCAATGGGGTGACTCAAGTGATGTATGAAGGTGCTCCCAATTTCCCAGATTTCTCTCGTTTTTGGCAGATTATTGAGGAATACGGAGTGACGATTTTCTACACCGCGCCGACAGCCATCCGTGCATTTATTAAAGCGGGTGATGAGCTAGTTGATAAGCATGATTTGTCCTCGCTACGTCTTTTGGGGACAGTAGGTGAGCCGATTAACCCAGAAGCTTGGATGTGGTATTACAATAAAATCGGTGGTGGTCGTTGCCCGATTGTTGATACCTGGTGGCAGACAGAGACAGGTTCAATTATGATTTCTCCAATTCCAGGTTGCACTCCTATCAAGCCAGGCACAGCTACTGTGCCATTCTTCGGTGTAGATGCTGCGATTCTTGATGAGACAGGTCAGGAGTGTAAGGCTAACGAAGGTGGCAGGTTGGTTATCCGTAAGCCATGGCCAAGTATGCTGCGCACCATTTACCGTGATAAGAAACGCTACAAAGACACTTATTGGGGCGATTACCCAGGAATGTATACTGCTGGTGATGGGGCCCGTCGCGATCGCAAGGGGAACTTCTGGATTGTCGGCCGCTTGGATGATGTCCTCAACGTGTCTGGTCACCGCTTAGGCACTGCTGAGGTCGAAAGCGCGCTTGTGGCGCACAAAGCAGTTGCCGAAGCCGCCGTTGTTGGCCGGCCACACGAGATCAAGGGACAAGCTGTCGTTGCTTTTGTAACTCTGAAGACGGGAATCGATGGCACAGATGTTCTGCTTAAAGAGGTGCGTAATCACGTTGGTAAAGTAATCGGGGCGATTGCTAAGCCTGATGATGTCTACTTTACCCCTGCCTTGCCCAAAACTCGTTCAGGAAAAATCATGCGCCGCTTACTCAAAGAGCTAGTAGCAACGGGGAAAGCTACGGGCAATATGACTACTCTCGAGGATGTGGGTGTGGTCAAAAGCTTGGAAAAATTAGTAAGGAAAAAGTAGGAGCATTATTATTCCATTTAACTCTCAGCATGCTGGCAAGTTTATTACTTGCTAGCATGTTTTATTTAGAGGGGGCTCGGCCTCATGCTTGTGATCGTAAATTGCTGATCGTCATGATCATTTTTTGTGCTTAAATCGGATACGTATATGGGTAATTTAGGATGTGCAGAAATGCGAAAGCTCGAAGAACGGGCTTTTACAAAAGGGGCGACGCCAGAGGGTTTGATGGAGAAGGCTGGCCGGGGTGTTGCACGTGCAATCATGCGGCGCTTCTCATGTCCTGGCATGGCTATTGCCTGTATCGGATCTGGAAATAATGGTGGAGATGCGCTGGTGGCTATTCGTTACCTAGCTGATGCTGGATGGAAGATTGGTGTACGTTGTATGCATACAAGTTCTAAACTTGGCGTCTTGCCTCGCAAGAAAATCAGGGAATTGGGTGATTGCCCGATCAATGAGCCCGTGCCTATCTCTATTCTTGATAAGCCTGTGGTCTTGCTGGATGGCTTGTTGGGTATTGGCGCTGATGGTCCATTGCGTCCGCCTTTGGCTGAGCTGGCCACTTGGATGAATGATATGCGAAATTCGCAATCGGCTCAAACGGTTGCGATGGATATCCCTTCGGGGATCAATGGAGATACTGGAGAGGTCTATGAAGGAGCTGTTAAGGCCGATTTGACATTGACGATTGGTGTGCCCAAGCCGGGACTGTTTGCCTCAGCTGCGGTCAATCATACGGGTTCGATCGAGCTCATTCCTCTTGCGGAACTGCCTGTTCCAAATGGTGGCGATGTCCGACTCAATGACGTGCATGAGCTCAGAGGCATTTTGCCTCGGCGAGGCCATGATTTTCATAAAGGGGATGCTGGGCGTGTTGGTATCGTGGCGGGCTCTCCTGGTATGCTGGGTGCGGCGGTGTTGTGTGCTACAGGAGCGCTTCGCTCTGGTGCTGGATTGGTTACTTTGTTTGCCGATGATGCCACCTATCCATTGCTTGCTCCGATGCTGCCGGCAGAGGTGATGCTCCGGTCGATTTCGTCGCTTGCTGAAATTAACCCAGCTGAATTCGATGCCTTTGCGCTGGGCCCGGGGATCGGCCGGACAAGTAAAGATTCTGATGGGAGTTTTTGGGCGCTGCTTGAGCGTATGAGTATTCCAACCGTCATCGATGCCGATGGGTTGAATCGCATTGCAGATGCGGGCACTGAGAAATGGATGGCGCCACATTTTGTGCTGACCCCTCACCCAGGTGAGATGGTTCGGCTATTTCCCGAGTGGGCAGGGCTGGATCGAGTTGAAATCGCCAAGGCTTTTGCTCAACGTTATGATCGAACGACTTTATTGCTTAAGGGGGCACACACCTTGATTGCTCGTTCAGGTTCGGCGGTTTATTTTAATGCTACAGGAAATTCTGGTATGGCTAGCGGTGGTCAGGGCGATGTATTGACTGGCATTATCAGCTCATTGTTGGCTCAGGGCTTAGAGTCTCAGGATGCGGCTCGAATGGGCGCTTGGTTAGCTGGTCGTGCTGCAGAGTTGGCCATTAGCCATGGTGGTGAGAGTGTTCAGTCATTGGTGGCGGGCGATGTATGCAAAGGCTTGGGGCTCGCATTTAACGATATGGGTAGCTAGCAGTGGTCACCGTAATAACTGATATCCTGTAGTGATGTGGCTTTTTTCTTCGACAGGTTATGGCGTGGTTGCATAGACTGAAATAGTAACTTTTTGTAGCTCAGTAATGTCTAACACGACACCGGATACTAAGAAAAAACAGCAAACGCAGAAGCAGACCGATTTGCCATGGAATGTTATTGTTTTGGATGACCCCGTTAACCTGCAGGTATATGTCACGATGGTGTTCAAAAAGGTTTTTGGATACAGCCAGACAAAAGCTGAAAAGTTGATGATGGAGGTGCATTTGCAGGGCCGTTCCGTTGTCTGGACGGGGGTTCGTGAAAAAGCCGAGCTTTATGTTCAGCAACTTCACAGCCTGCAACTTCAAACCACAATGGAAAAAACGGGATGAAGATTTTGCCAACACTTGACGGTGGGCTATGTATCCTGCCTGAATCTGAAATAGATTGGCAAGAGCTAGAGCTCATTTGCTCGGATGAGGATCGCCCCACACATCTTGCCGCTTCTTTGGCTGATTTGATGGATGAAGATAGTGAATGGAATGAATACGTTGTTCCTGATTTGGAAGAGAACTTTCGAGCCCAAGCACAGGTCGTTGCCGGGACCATTGAGAAAGCGCGCGCAAGTGATGACTCTGCAATCTTTATTACTCCTGCTGAAGCGGAGCGATGGTATGGTGCTATCAATCAGGTGCGCTTGTCCTTGCACGCGAGATTTGATATTGAGGAACTTGGTGATAGCAGTGATATCAATGATGCTAGCCCAGAGCTAAAGAGCGCTTACTATCGAAATAGGTTTTATTTGTTACTGCAGAGTATGCTTTTGGAATATATTCTAGATGATGATAAAAGCTAAGTAGTTGCTGTTTTTTTGA
>JAQXBQ010000234.1 GCA_029252325.1 Akkermansiaceae bacterium | reverse complement strand
GCAAAAAATGATACGTTGTCACGAGGGTTGGCATCAGTTGGAACGGTGACATATCCGTAACCCTCACCTTGGTTGTCTCCCAAGGCTAGGTTTTTTCTGTATCTGTAATTTTGGCCGTCGAAGTTGACTGTTTCAGAGCTCCTGTTGCCGTTAATATTGTAGGTCAGTGGGACTGCGGCCGATTTGTTAGCGTCGCTTCTGATGATTTCAATCTCCAAGGCGAGCTCGTTCTCGAGTCGAGTTGCTGATAGTAATCGAGTTGCGATGTTGTCCGTTATGGCGGATGCCATGGAGATGATGCGCAGTGTTGTTTTTTGAGGCAAATCGATAAGGCCTGCTCTGGCGGCTTCCCAGCGGCCATCATCGGGTGACCAATCTGACTTTTGCATGTCTGAAGCCAGCCAAATCTCGGTGCGGCCGGGAGCGTTGTCGGTAATGTAATCGATAGCGATCGAGATAAGAGCTGGTATGGAAGCCTTTGTGTCAGTGGCTAGAGTAGAACTTAATTCATTGAGCGCATCTGGTGATGGTATGCTTTGAGCTGTTGCGCTCGCGCTGTCTATCAGGATGAGTTTTGGGTTGTTGAGGCCCTTTAGCGATGATTGAACACTTTTGATGGCTGCTAGACGTTTGCTAGTATCCCCGTTGTCGTTGATTTGTTCCATCGATGGTGAACGGTCAAGGATAAGGATGACGGTGTCGATTTGAGCACCACCCCAGCTGAGAAATCCACCTGCCAGAGGGCGGGCAATAGCAAAGATAAGGGCGGCAATAGCAAGCGCTCGTGCTATGAGAATAATAATATATTTGAGCTTTTTTTTGCCTCTTGATTCACGGGCGGCCTTCAATAGAAAGTCCATAGCGGCCCACTGCACCGTTCGAAACCGCCTGCGGTTGAGAAGGTGGATAATGATAGGTATGCTTACTGCCAATAGACCCCAAAGTAGTGATTGTTGCAGAAAGGTGATAGGCATAGCTGAGGTGTAAGTTCGTTAAGGTTTGGCTTACTTTCTTCCTTTTTTGGGAAGCCTCGTGCTCAGAAATTCGTAGATTACCTTCTCGTAATCTTGATTGGTAGTAATGAGGTGGTAATCAGCGTGAATATCATGGCACGCCGCTTTTACTTCATTGAGAAACTGTTGCATGGCATTGCGGTAATCGTCAGCAATGAGTGCTGGTTCGGCAACGAGAGAGGTTTGGTCCTCCATGTCGATGAATCGGTGTGGTCGCTCAAAATCAAATTCTAACTCTTGTTGGTCGAGCATGTGGAATATGGCGACATCATGTTTGCGATAGCGTAGATGTTGTAGTGCATCCGCAAATTCACTGGTGTCACAGAAGAGGTCAGACATGATGATGATTAATGCACGCTGGTTGGTTTTTTCGGCAATGGTGTGCAGAGCTTCAGTTAGCCCAGTTTTGCCAGTCGGCTCGGTTTTTGCTAACACATCAAAGATGTTGTTGAGCTGAGCTGCTTTCCGTGTGGGGGGGATTTCGAGATGAATTTTTTCTTGGCATATCGAAAGACCTGCGGCGTCGCCCTGGTCAATGATGAGATAAGAGAGAGTGGCGGCTAGTTTGCGAGCAAATTGAATACGCGGCTCATCAGCTGCGCTGAACCCCATGGATGCGCTGGCATCTATAACGAAATAGGCTCGCAAATTAGTGTCGGCCTCAAATTCTTTAATATAGTAGCGGTCTGATCTCGCGTAAGCTTTCCAGTCGAGTCTTCTGGTATCATCGCCTTGGACATACTTACGATACTCAGCAAACTCTACCGAGGACCCACGGTGGGGGGAGCGATGCCTGCCGGCTACGTTGCCAGTCATGGCTTGACGAGCCTCGAGTGGCATAGCCCCTAGGCGAGCAAGTGCTTCTGAATCGAGAAAATCGTATTTCATCTATTATCTTTATCAAGCATGGACGCTAGCTAGCTAGTGAGTGTGGTTACGCCTCTTTCATCTCATCGATGAGCTTACTGACTACCTTGGATGATGTCATGCCTTGTGATTCTGCAGCAAAGTTTGTTAAGACCCGATGGTTAAGAACCGGGCTCGCCACGGCTTCAATATCCTCTAATCGAGCCATGTAGGAACCGTTTAAAGCTGCACGAGCCTTAGCTCCTAGTATGAGATATTGAACAGCACGAGGTCCGGCGCCCCAACCAACATAATCGTTGATCCACTCTGGTGCAGCTGAAGAGCCTGGTCGGGTTTTGCGGACAATTTCGACTGCATAATCATAGATATGGTCAGGAACAGGGATTCTGCGTACTAGGTCTTGGTATTCTTGAACTCTTTCGCCAGTGAGGATGTGGTTAAGCTTGGCTTTGGACGAACCTGTAGTTTCGCGAGCGATGCGCAGCTCTTCTTCGTGACTCGGATATTCTACTTCGATCAAGAACATAAAACGGTCAAGTTGAGCCTCAGGGAGTGGGTAGGTGCCCTCTTGTTCAATGGGGTTTTGAGTAGCTAGCACGAAAAACGGCTTATCCAGTGGGTAGGTTTTGCCAAGTACTGTCACCATGTTTTCTTGCATAGCCTCGAGCATTGCTGACTGAGTTTTTGCGGGGGCTCGGTTGATTTCGTCGGCTAATACGAGGTTAGCAAATACCGGCCCCTTGATGAATTCAAATTCCCGATGACCAGCACCTGTTTCTTGAATGATGTCTGTTCCTGTGATGTCTGCAGGCATCAAATCGGGTGTGAATTGTATGCGATTGAAGCTAAGATCCATCGTCTCAGCGACAGAGGATACGAGCAAAGTTTTGGCCAGGCCAGGCACGCCCATGAGTAGCGCATGACCGCGAGAAAAGAGGCATATAGCAAGACGCTCTATCACATCCTCTTGTCCTATGATAACCTTACCGATTTCTTTTTTAAAATCTAAGTATACTTGACGTAGCTGATCGACTGCAATGACATCGTCTGCAGGCAGTGCAGTGTTTGTGCTATTGGTGTCATCATTGGTGCCTTGTTCTAAGCTGTCACCAGTGCCTTGAATGTCAGCACCTTGTGATGTAGTTGGTATGTCCATAATATTAATCGTTTTGAAAGTCGTGTTTTTTTCTTAAAATTGAGGGCCTTATTCGCCTTGTCAATTGTGCCCTAGATACTTGGCAAAAGCCTCTGCAACAGACGTTATGTTAAGTAAACGAAGCTAAATGGGCGAATTATTTTGTCGAGGCAGGAAAGTGCAGATTTTTTATGGCGATGGGTGAACTGGAGAGTCTGAAATTTATTATTGCTTTGACCGCATAATTGACGAATTTTATAAAAAATAAGCGTTTGTCGTTATGGCTAGTTCATCAACACCCCCTCCAATCAATCCTTTTGATAATGCCTTTGATCTCCTCGGGCAGGTCTCTGAGGTTTCCACGGAGAGTATTCACAAGAAAGAGTTTGATCGACTTGTTAGTCTTTTGTCCGTCGATAGTCGGCACGGTGGTCGTATTGTGTTGCTGCGCTCTCCTAGGGCTGGGTTTGGAAAAACGCATTTATTGATTCGCCTTGCCAAGCAGCTTGCGGATTCACATGAGTTTATAGCGCTAGAACCTAGCAGGGGGCGCTATTTAAACGATGAGCTAGTTTTAGACGCTGTGCTGCGTAAGTTGTCGAGATTGCTCTCGGGAGCTGGTGGATTAACGCAACTGGATTTGCTGGCGCGCCGGATTATGGCTAAAGGTCTCGAGCCACTGGTTTCATCGGGTGAAGTGCCTAGTCAGGATAAGCAAGCGGCCCTCGAGTCTATCGTGAATCAACCCAGCGAGACATTTGATTTTCACGATGTTGAGGCTTCGACAGCACAGTGGGCATTGTCTAACTTTTCCCTTCTTGGGCCCCGGCTCTCGACTGAGTTAGCTGAGCAAATAGGTGGCAGGTATCAATCTGTGGCATGGTGGGTTGAGCTTCTTTTTCGATATAGCTCAGCGCCTCTTGAACGTGGCAGCAGAACGGGTTCGTTGTTTGAGACAGTTTTCAACCGCCAACATGATCAAGTAGAGGCTCATGAGAAAGCCGACATGCACGAGAAACTGACTACTTTTTTAAATTTGCTTTGTTTAGTGGCTTCGCCGGTCGTTGTTCTTGATGAGGTGGAGGGTTTATCAAGTAGTCCGGAGTCAGGCTTAGAAATCGTCACATTTTTAAATACGTTGCACCAGTCGTGCAAAAAGTTGGGTGTTGTCATCAGCGTAAATGGTGACGTTTGGCAAACTGCTTTTTTGCCCCGCCTGCCATGCGGCCTCAAAGATCGTTTGGAGGACGTGGTTGTTGATTTAAAGCCCATTAGTAAAAAACAGGCTCTAGAAATACTCAATGATCGTGCTGGCGATCGTGCTGGCTCAATCGCTGATGCCATCGACTTCGATTGTGGTGTTGTATACCCACGTGGCATTGTTCGTGCGGCAGCGGCGGCCTGGGTAGGTGCTGATGCTGATGAAGTAGAGCCGGCAGGCGAGGAGGTAGTTGATGCCCTCGATCCAGTTAGTGGGTTTGAGGATGGCAACATCGATTCCCAAATTTGGAGTGAATTGAATGATCTAGTAGGTGCTGATGCTACGAAAGTGATACCCCCTGAAGAAGATGCTGAGAATACAGGCGGGGTTAAGGATGAGGCTCCGGATGTGGTTAAGCCCGATGATGCTGTTTTTTCCAAGGTCGCGGTTATTGAGCCGGATAATATTGAATCAGACAAAGCCGCTGATGACATCCAAACGGTGGCTAAGCCTAATTATTCTGAGCAGATAGATTTACCAGATACAGTTTTCCCGCTCGAGGCGAAGAACAAAGCTGATGCCAAGACGCCACTGGTCGAGAGGGCCGAGAGGGCCGAGAGCAATGGGCCTATCGCAAAAACTCCATTCAAGCCCTTGTTTGCTGAGAAAGAAGAAATGCCGCAAGCGGGCTTATCAACTGAGGATACCGAGGATGTTGTATCTGAAGACCTAAAAGATCTATCATCACCCTTTAGTCGTATTGATGATTCTGATGACAATGTGCTTGAGGGTCATGAGCACGCTGTCGTATCTCCGTTCAGCATTTATAATCCTGATGAGGCTGATGAGGCTGATGAGGCTGATGAGGCTGATGAGGCTGATGAGGCTGATGAGGCTGATGAGGCTGAGGAGG
>JAQXBQ010000112.1 GCA_029252325.1 Akkermansiaceae bacterium | reverse complement strand
AGCTACAGTGATGCCATTGCCGCCACCGGAGACAATGCCGCCTTCTGGACCAAGTATATCGCCGACAGCCAGCGCAACATCATCATCGGTGCCTTTGGCTCTGCGGTAGGGATCAACATGACCTTCCTCCTGCCCTACACCTTACTCAAGCGTGGCTGGAGCAAACGGCACCGCGAGCTCTCCCGCTTTGATCTAGCACTCGGACTCTTTGTCCCCTTCATCATGGCCACCTCGTTTCTCGTTGTCGCCACCTCCGCCCAGTTTCACGCCAAGAAAGACAGCATTGTTAGTGTTGGCAACTACAATGCCGTTGTTGACACCTGGCTCACCTCCAAAAATGCGAATTTTGATAAAACATCAGACACCGCCCAGGCACAACGCGACGCACTACCTGATGCAGACCAACAACTCGCCGCCATGGTCGCCAAGCGCACCGCCAAGGACCTCGCAAAATCCCTTGAGCCTGCTCTTGGTAAAAACGCCCAGCTCATCTTCGGCATCGGTATTCTCGCCATGGCTATTTCCACCATGATTGTTCACATGATGATGAATGGCTACGCCATCTCTGAAGCCTTCGGCAAACCGGGACAAAAAGCATTGTTCATGATCGGGGCCGCCATGCCGGCCTTATCCGGATTTTTCTCCCCCATTTTATGGACCGGCAACCCCGATATCAAAACAACGCTCAATATCCCCGCAGGAACCATTGCCACCACCCTGCTGCCCATTGCCTACCTCATCTTCATCCTACTGATGAATTCTCGCAAGACACTAGGGGATGAAATGCCACGCAAGCGTAGCCTGATTAATATCCTGATGCTCATCGCTGGAGGCTTAGCCAGCTTCGCCGCGGTCTGGAACCTGATCGGCCGCTACGGCAGCAAGGACCCCTTCATGCACAACTTCGGCATGATCGGCCTCGTCGCACTCCCCACCCTGCTGCTCATTGGCATCTTTGGATTTATTCGAAACAACAAATCCCCGTTGTCATGAAATCAAGGTTCCTCCTCATTTTCACTCTTCTCTCTTCACTTTTCACTCTTCCGGCTTTGGCGGAGCCGCCGACAACCGCAGGAAGTGCAAGCTCCAGCGGCCAAGGGTTCGAAGGCAAAGCTTCCACGAAGAAGGCAAGCTCTGGCGGGCGACAGTTCGAAGACAAAGTCTTCGGGAGGAGGGCAAGCTCTGGCGGCCAACGGTCCGAAGGCGAAGCCTTCGGGAGGCGGGCAAGCTCTACCAAACCAAATGTGATCACCATCATCACCGATGATCAGGGCTGGGGAGACATCGGCTACAACAACCCGGGTAAAGTGTATACGCCAAACCTAGATGCCCTAGCAGCCGAGAGTGCCGTCTGCACCCGCCACTACTCCATGCCCCAGTGCACGCCCACACGCATTGCCGCCTTCACTGGCCGCTACCCCGGTCGTTTCGGCAATGCCGGGCTCACCGCCAGCAATGAACCCGTTTTCCCACACGGCACTCTCAACCTTGCCACTTTTCTCAAAGCC
>JAQXBQ010000227.1 GCA_029252325.1 Akkermansiaceae bacterium | reverse complement strand
ATCTCTAATTATTGTTCAATAAGAAGTGTATGCCCCTGAATAAATTAATGGTCACATTTGTCTTTTTGTTAGTTGGCGGTGCTGTGTCAGCAGCAGAGAAAATAGCACCAGACGAAGTGGTGAACTACAAGAAGATTGGTGAGGTCGATCTTAAGCTTCATATGTTCAAGCCGAGTGGGCATCAGGCTAGTGACAAGCGTGCTGCAGTGGTATTCTTCTTCGGTGGAGGCTGGCAAGGCGGAACACCTAGGCAGTTTTATCAGCAATGTCGTTTTCTTGCACAGCATGGCATGGTGGCCTTTGCTGCGGAGTATAGAGTGGGCAGTATTCACAAAACAAGTCCCTATGAGTGTGTCACCGATGGTAAGTCTGCCATACGGTGGGTGCGCCAGCATGCGGTAAAGCTAGGCGTGGACCCCAAACGTATCGTGTCGTCTGGTGGATCTGCTGGAGGGCATGTTGCAGCCTGCACTGGGGTGGTTAAAGGCTATGAACAGCAAGGAGAAGATACTGCTGTCAGCTCGGTGCCAAATGCCATGGTGCTTTTTAATCCGGTGCTTGATACCACGGCAAAAGGTTTTGGGGTAGGGCACTTTCATCGCGGAAAGCAGACCGAACTTTCTCCATGCCATCATGTAAGAAAAGCGATCGCCCCAACGATTGTATTCCAGGGGTCTGCGGACACGACGACACCTTTAGAAAATGCAGAGCGCTTCAGCCGCCTAATGAAAGAAGCGGGAAACCACTGCGAAGTGGTTACTTATGAGGGGCGCAAGCATGGATTTTTCAATGGTAGCTTTTTTAGACCGACGAGTAATGACGAGGATTACCATGATACGACAGAAAAAACTCTCAATTTTTTAAAGCAATATGGAATGCTCGAGTGATGAATCACATCGTGATGTGAGGTGCCACTAGCTGCGCTACTTCGCTGCCTTTTTTTGCACTGGGGTGATTTCGAAGCGCAGGGTGTTTCCTTTGCCTAGGTATTTTTTGGCCAGGGCATTGATCTCGCTCAGATTAATGGCTGCGTAATCAGCATCGCGTTTACGTGCCCAGTCGAGTCGGTAAGGTTGTTCTTGGGATTGGGACATTACGGTGCCAAGCCAATAGGAGTTTTGTCGAAGTGATTTTTTAAGCTCACTCAATCGTGGTTCGAGAGCGCGAGTGAGTTCGTCTTGGCTTGCTCCTTCTTTCGCTAGTTTGTCAGCAATCTCGATGATGATTTTGCCAACGCGCTCGGCTTGCTCGGGTTTGCCGGGTGAGACAGCAAGCAGGTAACCAAGGTCTTTGTAGGTGTCGCTGGGTTGGAAGCCAGCGTATGGGCTATATGCCTCACCGAGTTCTTCACGAATTTTCTCGCGCATGCGGTTAGAGAGGATGCTGCCCAGAACGCTGAGTCTTCGTGTGGTGCCAATACTGTCCTTATCTGTGCCGGTGGCTTTCCAGGTTACGATGGCCATGCCGGTGGGGATGCGACTTTCAAAGCTGTAGCGCTTTTCTAAGGGAGGCTTGGGTAGGTTGGTGAGTGTTCGCAGCTCCGCGTAGTCGGGTTTACTAGCTTCTCTCTTGGGTAAGGAACCAATGGTGCGTGCGAGGATTGGTATAGTCTGCTCGACTTCGAGGTCGCCAACGAGCGAGAGTTCAAGGTAGTGGTTTTTGAGTGCCGGGCTAACCCAAGTGCGTATGTCTTCGGTGGTAAGGTTCTGGGCTTGTTTGAGGGTGGGGAAGACGAAGCGGGGATCATTCCCACGCATTAGAGCGGTCATTTCTGCCTGTGCTCCCGCGGGCGTGTGTTTCATTTGTGAGAAGATCGACGGGAGCTTTGCTTTGAACATTCGCTCGCCCTCAGGGCGAAATCCTGGGTCAGAGAGGTAGGCGCAGAGAAGTTGTAATTGAAGCTCGAGATCGTCTGGCGTGGTGGATCCAGAGAGGATGAAGGCATCTTCGCCTACTTGAAAGCCGATGCCAGCATTGCGTCCTGCCAGGATGCGGTCGAGGTCGTCCGAGCTATGCTTGCCGAGGCCCCCAGCGACGAAGGCCGAGGAGGCGAACATGTCGAGGCCAGGCTTGTCTACCGGCATGGTGAGTTTTCCTGCGCCAACTCGGGTGGTGAGGTTGATAGAGTTTTTGTTAAAGTCAGTTTTTTTGATGTTGCAGCTACAGCCATTGTGGAAGTTGACTTGAGTGATATCGAGGTCTTCAATGTGTGATTGCTGCGCGATGTTGCCTGGCTCGCCAAAATCGCTGTATGCAAAGCTGGTGGTAGCCTTGTTTATGGGAGGGGTGACTTTGATTGCACGACTCTCTGAGTAGAGCGCATCGATCTTCTCGTCAGCATTCTCTTGGGGGGCATTGGTGGTGAGTATCAGTGTGATGTCTTTGGTTTCCCAGAATTTTGCCAATGCTTGGTGGCAGGTATCTGGAGTGATGGCAGCAATGTTTTCGCGAAGAATAGCTAAGTCGTCAGCTGGGGTGGAAAATACGGCGTTCTTGTGCACATGCTTCGCGAGTGAGGACGCGAGCTCGTTGGTCTTACGGCTTGGATCTGCTTTCACGGAGAGCTCGTAGGAGTTAATTATGTTTGCTTTGATTTCTTCTAGCTCAGCCTTGGTGAAGCCATATTCAATGGCTCGGCGTAGCTCTTGCTCGAGAACGGGGAGGGCAGCCTGCCAATTGTGGTCTTTGGCGTCCACCGAGATACCCCCGATTTTGGTGAATTTGAAAAGGTTGTATGCATAGGCGCTGCCACTGGTGATGGGGGAGTTTTTCTTTTTAGCTAAAATGCTGAAGCGTTTCGATAGAATTGAGTTTGCTAGCTTAAGTGGCAATTTCTCAGCACGATTGGCCTTGGTGTCCGCCTTTTTCTGAAAGGGCTTGATTACGGTGAGGGTGAGGTCAGTGGTGGCGACTTCTTTGTCGGCCAGCGCGAGAGTCTTGAAGCCGTGGGCGGTTGGTAGGCTGCCCAGCTTTGGTTCGCTACCAAGGCTCGCTGGATTCTTCATAGTGCCAAAGGTTTCAATAATACGTTGTTCAGCAGCTTTTGGCTCAAAGTCGCCAACGTAAACGAAGGTCATGCGGCTGGGGTTGTAATACTCACGGTAGAAGTCTGTGAACACAGAGCGGGGGGCCGATTTGATGATTTCCTCTGTTCCTATGGGGAAGCGCTTAGCCAATAGGGCATCAGGGAGTAGGGCGTTGAATTGTTTCTCCATCAATCGCATTTGCACGGAATCGCGTGATGTTTTTTCTGAGAGAATGACCCCGCGCTCTTTCTCGATCTCGGACTCTTTAAGAAAAGCTCCATCGCCAAAGTCGCGCATGACGTCAAATCCAAGCTTGAGGGTGTCTTGCTCGTTGTTGGGGAGATCGAGCATGTAGACGGTCTCATCAAACGAGGTGTAGGCATTGGCATGGGCACCAAAGGCAATGCCTAGACGTTGCATTTTGGGGATGAGCTTACTGGCGTCTGGGAAGTTTTTGGAACCGTTGAAAACCATGTGTTCCAAGAAGTGGGCCACCCCACGCTGGTCGTCGCGTTCCATGAGGGAGCCCGCAGCGATGTGAAGTCTCATGCTGACTCGACCCGGAGGCTGTTGGTTTCCCAATACGATGTAGCGCATGCCATTGGGCAGCTGGCCGTAGGTCACTCTCGAGTCTGCGCTGATATCACTCTTTTCTTGGGCCCATGGCAAAGCCTTGGTAGCAGTGCTTTCCTTAGATAAGGTCGTCGGTGAAAAAACGAGGCTCAATAAGGCTATTGAGCCATGCAGATAAGGTAGTAGCTTCATGTAGGTATAAAATTCACTCAGTAAGCGTTATTAGCCAAGCTGATTGTCTTATTTATTTGAGGGCTGCGTAGATATTTGCTCATTAGCACCTTGACCCTAGGCACGCATCCTCATAGCTTCCCGACGTCCGCGCTCAAGTAGCGCATTATGTCATGAATATCCACGAATATCAGGCGAAGGAGTTGTTCGAAAAATTCGGTGTTGCCAGTCCCAACGGGCAGGTCGCTGGAACAGCTGAAGAGGCGGAAGCCGTAGCTCGAGCCATTATCGAAAATGGTGAGGGCAAGCAATTAGTGATCAAGGCTCAGGTCCACGCGGGTGGCCGAGGCAAAGGAACTTTTAAAAATGGTTTTCAAGGTGGTGTCCACCTTATTGAAACACCAGAAAAAGCTGCCGAGTATGCTGAAAAGATGATTGGCCAAACACTTGTTACCAAACAAACCGGTGAGGAAGGTAAACTGGTTAGCAAGGTGATGATTGCTGAAGCCGTTGATATTGAGCGTGAGCTTTATTTGGCGATTCTGATGGATCGTGAAACTTGTCGTCCAGTGATTGTCGCCAGTACCGAGGGTGGCATGGACATTGAAGAGGTTGCTGAGAGCACTCCTGATAAGATTGTCCGTCAGTTTATTCATCCACTCGCGGGCCTTCAAGCCTACGAAGTTCGTAAGCTGATCAAAGCGCTTGAGCTTGTTGGCGACCAAGCCAAGCAGTTTGGGAAGTTGATTAAGAATCTCTATGCTCTGTTTTTGAAGTGTGACTGTTCTATGGTTGAGATCAATCCGCTGGTAGTCACTCCCGAAGGCGATATCCTTGCACTTGATGCGAAGTTTGGCTTCGACGACAATGCGCTTTATCGCCATCCCGATATTGTCGCTTATCGTGATACCGACGAGGAAGACCCTCGCGAGGTGGAAGCATCCAAATTTGACCTCAACTACATCGGGCTGGATGGGAACATCGCTTGCTTGGTCAATGGCGCGGGTCTTGCCATGGCAACCATGGATATCATCAAGCACTGCGGTGGTGACCCTGCCAACTTCCTAGACGTAGGTGGCGGTGCTACCAAGGAACAAGTTTCTGCAGCTTTTAAAATTATTCTCGGTGATCCCAACGTGAAGGGTATCCTAGTCAATATCTTCGGCGGTATCATGCAATGTGATATTATTGCCGAAGGCATTCTTGCTGCGGCAAAGGAGACGGGCTTAAGCATTCCTCTCATTGTTCGCTTGGAAGGAACAAATGTTGCCCAAGGTCGTGAGCTAATCGCCAACTCGGATCTCGATGTGATCACTGCTGAAAGTCTTAACGATGCCGCTGAGAAAGCGGTTGCCGCAGTCAGCGCATAACCCACAAACAAAACTTATTTTATTATGTCAATTCTAGTTGATGAAAACACTAAGGTGCTCGTGCAGGGCATCACTGGAGGCTTTGGTGGCAAACACGCCCAGCTAAGCCTAGATTACGGCACTCAAATTGTTGCCGGTGTGACTCCCGGAAAGGGCGGTCAGATCTTTGGACAGAAGACACCAGTCTTTGATACCTGTGAAGAAGCCGCCAAGGAAACAGGAGCTACGGTATCGGCAATTTTTGTGCCGCCTCCGTTTGCCGCAGACGCTATTTTGGAAGCTGTTGATGCTGAGCTTGATCTCGTTGTATGTATTACGGAGGGAATTCCTGTGGCAGATATGATGCGGGTGAAGGAAATAATGCGGGGGAGTAAGACTCGCCTAATCGGGCCCAATTGTCCGGGTATCGTGACTCCCGGGCTCGGTGAAGATTCTCATGGAGGGTGTCGTATTGGTATTGCCCCTGGTTACATTCACAAGCGTGGTAATGTTGGTGTTGTGTCACGTTCGGGCACTTTGACTTACGAGGCCGTCTATCAGCTTACTGAGCTTGGCTATGGCCAAAGCACATGTGTGGGTATTGGTGGTGATCCCATCAATGGAACTTCACACCTCGATGTGTTAAAAATGTTCAATGAGGACCCTGAGACAGAGGCGATTATTATGATCGGTGAAATCGGTGGCAATGCCGAAGCAGAAGCCGCTCGCTGGGCGAAAGAAAATTGTTCTAAGCCAATCGCAGGTTTCATTGCGGGTGCGACAGCGCCTCCGGGACGCCGCATGGGCCACGCCGGAGCAATTGTCGGTGGCGAGGAAGACACCGCGGAAGCGAAAAAAGCAATTCTTGCTGAATGCGGTATTGCTGTCTCTGAGACCCCATCAGACATGGGTAAGACCCTTGTCGGTATGCTTTAGTCAACAGGTAACTATTATTTTAAAGGCGTTTCCACATTGATGGAGGCGCCTTTTTTTGTGCTGCCGTTTGAGGGTATGAATGAGTGCCCTTAAACTACTGCGGGAAGTATTGCTTGGGCTGCAGTGAAGTAGATCACCATGCCCGATATATCCACTAAGGTTGTGATAGCGGGAGCTGCGACTACCGCAGGGTCGAGCTTGATGGCGCGTGCACCAAGTGGCAACAGTGCACCTGAGAGAGTAGATGTCGTGATTTGGGCGCCTAATGCGATAGAGACGGCTAGCGCGAAGGTGGTTAATGGGACGCCTTCAGGCAGAGGGGGGTCGAAAATAGGAAGTATAAAAAGAGTGATCAGGGCAATGCAACAGCCAAGAATGGCGCCCAGTATGATACCTAAGATGAGTTCTTTGGTGATGACTTTACTGGTCGATCCGGCCTCGAGTTCGCCCAGCGACATGGCTCTGATGACCATGGTTGCCGCCTGGCCACCGGTATTTCCCCCAGCCGCTACAACCATCGGTAGATAGAGAGCGAGCAGGTAGATGTGGCTGAGGATGTGCTCAAAGCGCAGCATGACGTATCCGGAAGAAATAGCGAGTAGAGCTAGTATCAGTAGCCATGGAAAGCGACGTTTGAAGTGGGTAGCGACCGATGTATTGAGGTAGGTTTGCTCTGATTGCTCGCCGGCAATACCTGACATTTTTTCGATATCTTCGGTGGATTCCTCCTCGATAATTTCCAACACATCATCGTGAGTAATGACTCCGAGCAAATGGTCGTATTCATCTATCACCGGTAGCAGGGTCATGTCATATTTAGAAAACATCTGAGCAGCTTCTTCTTGGTCAGTGCTGGCTAAGATGGACAAATCGGCCTCATCCATGATGTCATCTACCAATGTATCCCATGGTGTGAAGGCAAGTTCACGCAGGCGAGTTTTTCCCTTGAGTCGGCCTTGGTCGTCTACCACATAGATGCGGGCAAGTGATTGGGTGGAATCTTTGTATTTACGCAATATCTCAAGAGCGCTTTTGGCAGTCGTGCCCAAGCTAATGCGAGCAGCATGAGTTGTCATTCGTCCTCCCGCGGTGTCCTCATCATAGCGCATGAGGCTACGTGTGGTTTCTTGCTGCTCAGGTTTGAGCATCGCGAGGTAGTGCTGGCGTGCCTCAGGGCTGACATCCTGCAAGACGTCGGCACGGTCATCATCGATGAGTTTGCGCAGAATTTCACGCTGAGAACTTTCATCAAAGCGCTGCAGGGTTTCTTCGATAAGAGCATCGGGTAACTCGGCAAGAACTTGTGGGAAGCTTGCTAGGTTGATGTTCTTCGTGAAGAAGCTTCGTGCCTCGTCATCTTCTAGGTCCTGAAAGACGGAGGCGAGGTCGGCGTAATGGAGGTCCTCAGCGGTGGATTGAAATACCTCTATATCAAGGTTCTCAATGGCTGACTCGAGAGCCTCAATGTCCAATACTCTGCTCTCTTCAGGCATGCTCGTGTTTAGCTGTCAGAGAGATAAAAGCCAACTATCAATGTGAAAAATGTATCCGCCTAGGAGGCAGGTTATGATTATTTGATGCTGCTGAGCCAGGCTAGGAAGTCACGGTGCCGATCGTAACAATACTGATGGCAAATCAAGCCTGCTTTTTTTCCAGCTTCAATATTGGCAGGTAAGTCGTCTATGTAGGCGGTTCTCTCGGGCACGAGCTTGTATTCTCTGATCGCTAATTGGTAGATTTCATTCTCTGGTTTGATGTGCCCAGTTTTGTATGAGAAGATGCCACCCGTGAAGCATTTGAATATTGGATGCTGGCTCTGCAAATAATCAATATGTGGTTGGTTGATGTTTGAGAAAAGAATAAGCCGATGTCCCGCGTCGTGTAATGACTCGATAGTGTCCCACATGGCTTGGTTGGGGCTGAAGATGTCAACCCATGCTTCCATGAACTCCTCGAGCTCACCCTCGAAGCCGATCGTTTGTGCTGCCCACGGAAAATAATCTTCACTAGATAGGCGTCCGGCTTCGAACTCATCTTTTCTTTCTAGTAGGCGATTGAGCCTGGCCTCTGGATTCTCGATAGCCTCAGGTATGAGTCTTTTGAGTGAGGAGATGAAGTCGACATGGACGATGACATTGCCAATATCAAAAAGGAAATCTCTAC
>JAQXBQ010000206.1 GCA_029252325.1 Akkermansiaceae bacterium | reverse complement strand
CACTCGAAGGCTCATCGGCTTATTTCATCCATACAAGAAGATCTCGACCTTGGCATGCTACCAAAAGCTTGCTCCAAAGCCATCGCCGCACTAGCTCGCTCATGAGCCACTCCAAGCAGACGAGCTAACTCGTGTTCAAAGTGCAGCACTCCTTTCTGATCAGCACCATTTTCACCCAAGTAGCCTAGGCCCCTTTGCAATAAATCATAAAGTTCGGGCACGGGGTGATCTGGCTCCACCACGTGTGAGAGGAGATCCACAAAATAAGATGCGACAAGCGTATCTCGATAACGCTTCCTAATATTTTCGCGGTAATTTAGGACCGCAAGCTCAGTCAAAGCATGCAACTCACTCTTACGACTTCGCACCCAATTCAATTCGGCTTCAAAAAACAAATCCAACTTGCCGGCAAAAGCCCCTTTAGATCGACGAGCACCCTTGGCAACCGTCTTAATCAAACCGTGATCACGAGTACACCAATGCACAATTAAACTCGTCTCGGTAAGCTTCGTTAGCCGTATGATAATCCCCTCTGACTTTTCCATCTGCGTCTCTATGGTGCATGCATTTGACCTCATACAAAACAACAAATTTTGCTCTGACCCTGCATCACTCCCTTTTTATTATTTGAGCTTTGAATGTTGCACCTCAGAAGCTAAGACTCGGTCAAGCATGAGTGAACTTAATATCGCTGACCTCCTGGCGCTCGATACCGGAGCCTTAAAAAGCCGGCTATCCGAACTCAGGAGGTATCTTTGACGTTCCAGAATTGAAACACAAACTTGGTGAATATGACACCAGGATGTCCGACACATCTTTCTGGGATAATGCTGACAAAGCTCAAGTCATCGTCAGCGAAGCCAACCTTGTAAAAGGTCGGCTCAACCCCTTTCTGGAGCTAGAAAATCGAGCCCAAAACCTCGATGAAGTGATTGAACTGGCAAAAGAGACAGACGACATAGAATTTGCCCGTGAAGCTCACGATGACTTCAACGCTATTGTATCGGAGCTGGATAAATTTGAACTGATTACCCTCCTTGATAAGCCAACTGACGCCTCAAATGCCTACCTCACCATACAGGCAGGTGCTGGCGGCACTGAAGCCTGTGACTGGGCCGAAATGCTTCTCCGCATGTATACACGCTGGGCTGAAAACAAGGGCTTCACTGTCACTAACCTAGATTACCAAGACGGAGATGGCGCCGGCTGTCGCACAGCTTCACTCAAAATTGATGGGCCTTACGCTTATGGCTATCTTAAAAATGAACGGGGTGTTCATCGCCTGGTTCGAATTTCGCCCTTTGATGCTGCAGGCAAACGTCACACTTCTTTTTCAGCCATCGACGTGACACCTGAAATTTCCAAAGACATCAATATAGAAATTCCGGACACGGATGTCGAGATTAGCACCGCACGATCAGGCGGTGCAGGTGGCCAAAATGTAAACAAGGTTGAGACTGCCGTCATTCTCAAACACAAGCCAACCGGGATTATGATTCGCTCAACCCAAGAACGATCTCAGCTTCGAAATCGTGAAAATGCATGGTCATTATTACGTGCCAAACTTTACCAAATCGAAGAAGACAAGCAACGAGCAGAGGCCGATCGTGAGTATTCCGCCAAAGGAGAAATCGGTTGGGGTAGCCAAATACGGTCTTACGTCTTTCAGCCCTACCAGATGGTCAAAGACTTGCGAACAGGTGAAGAAACAGGCAATATATCATCCGTAATGGATGGCAATATTGATTCTTTCGTTGAGGCCATGCTCAAGGGAAAGACACGAGAGAGTTAATCCATAACCACCACCATAAGAGCAATCAAATCATGACAACAGATCGAACAGGCATTTTGCTATTAGTGTCCGGCCCCTCAGGTTCAGGCAAGACGACACTGTGTCGACGATTAGCTGACGAAGGCGAGGCGATTTATTCGACCTCCTGCACCACTCGCCCATCAAGGGATGGAGAGCTTGACGGTCACGACTACCATTTTCTGGACAGAGATACTTTTGAACAAAAAGTCACCAATGGAGAATTCCTTGAGTATGCTGAAGTACATGGGAACTTGTATGGCACACTCAAAACAGAAGTACTTAGCCACCTTATCGAGGGAGTCGATGTTGTCATGGATATCGACGTGCAAGGGGCAGATCAAGTTCGCAACTCCAATGATACAAGTATTGATGCTGCCTTAGTGGATGTTTTTGTCATGCCTCACACCGAAGAAGAGCTTGTCAAACGCCTAACTGGTAGAGGTTCAGACTCCCAAGACGTCATCGAATTGCGCATGAAAAACGCCCTTGGTGAAATCACCCACTGTTCAAAATATACCTATCGTTTATTGTCAAATACACGAGAACAAGATTACCATCAATTTAAATCTCTCATCGTCGCTGAACGCCTCAAGCTTTCACGATTCAAAAATCATTAACCTCATCACTAAGAAAATGAAGACCGTCATCCTAGGCATCACTGGCTCCATCGCTGCCTACAAAGCTGCCGGCATTGCATCACAGTTGGTTAAAAATGGTCACCATGTTCATTGTGTAATGACTCGATCAGCGACCGAATTCATCACCCCTCTCACCCTTCAAGTTATCTCTCAACATTCAGTGCTGGTCACCTTAGAGGATGAAAAGCAGGCGTGGAAACCGGGGCACATCGATCTCGCCGACCGCGCAGACCTCTTGCTGGTAGCCCCTGCCTCGGCCAATACTATAGGCAACTTCGCTCATGGCCTCGCACCTGATCCACTTTCGAGTATTTACCTTGCCACAGAGGCCCCCGTTCTCATCGCTCCTGCAATGAATGGCAAAATGTGGCTCCATCAAGCCACTCAGCGCAACATAGCTCTGCTAGAGCAAGATGGCTGCCAATTTATAGGACCCGAAAAAGACGGCATGCTCGCCTGCGGCTACGCTGGCCCGGGTAGACTTAGTGAAGAAACCCAAGTGATTGAGGCAGCTGAGGCCTTGCTTACACGCTAAACATAAAAAACTTGATGACCATCCTCATCACCGCAGGGCCTACTCGTGAGGCGATTGATCCCGTCAGATTCTTAACGAACAAATCGTCAGGAAAAATGGGTTACGCCATTGCAAAGACCGCTGCCGACCAGGGTCACCGCGTCATCTTAATATCTGGGCCCACCCGATTAAATGTGCCTGACAAGGTCGACTACATACCAGTCGAAAGCACCCAAGAAATGTACGACAGCGTTGAGCATTGGATCAAAAAAGCCGATATTGCTATCTTCTCTGCTGCCGTTGCTGATTACCAACCAGCCTCAATTTCCGAGCAGAAAATCAAAAAAGGTAGCGGGGCTATGACACTCGAGCTTGTTCAGACCCCAGATATTCTTGGCTCTGCACGGAAGAGCTTCCGCTATGAAGGAGTATTGGTGGGTTTTGCTGCAGAAACAGAGCAACTTGAAAAAAATGCTCGTGCAAAATTAGACCGCAAAAACTGTGATCTCATCGTCGCTAATGATGTCTCACGAAAAGATATCGGCTTTGATGTCG